>NZ_OX366394.1:0-310070 GCF_947251865.1 Wolbachia endosymbiont (group B) of Protocalliphora azurea
TGGAAAGCAACAAACCAGCGATAGTAAGAATTATTAAGCAGAATAAGCCAAATGAAAAAGTACCTATTTGGTTAATGCGCCAGGCTGGTAGATCTCTTCCTGAGTATCGCAAAGCCGTAGAAAAAACGAGTAATTTCATGGAGATATGCTATAGCATAGATTTAGTGGTAGAGCTGACGCTACAGCCAATAAAAAGATTTGATATGGACGCAGCCATAATTTTTTCAGACATTTTAATAATAGCTGACGTTTTAGGTTGTGATGTGAATTTTGTTCGCGGTGTGGGTCCAATAATAAAACCTGTGAAAAGCTCTGAGGAGTTAAAAAATTCACAAGAATTTGAAACTAAAACCTTTCCAATCTTAAATGCCATCAGGAAAGTAAGAAGCCAATTATCAGAGGAAAAGTCCCTTATAGGCTTTGCTGGAGGGCCGTGGACGGTAGCTTCCTACATCATAGAGGGTGGTAGTAGTAAAACTTTTTCTAAAGTATTACATTTCTGTTCCCTAGAACTAGAAGAAGTAATTAAAAAAATAACAGAAGCGACAATTATTTATCTAATCAAACAGATAGAGTTTGGAGCAGATGTTATTCAGTTATTCGACAGCAATGCTGGTATATTGCAGGGAGAACTGTTTGAAAGGTATGTAATCAAGCCAACAAAGGAAATTGTTTCAGCAATAAAGAATAAGTTTCCTGATTTTCCTATAATAGGTTTTCCACGCTCTGCTGGAAATCTTTATAAGGATTACTATGAGAAAACAGGTGTATCTGCAGTAAGTATAGATTATAATGTTCCAATAGAATGGGCGAAAGCAAATCTAAAAATTCCTCTGCAAGGGAACCTTAATCCTAGTCTTTTGGCCTACAATAAGGCAGAAGCAATTGAAGAAGCAAAGCGTATAATAGATTGTTTTAGAGGGTTACCTTTTATATTTAATCTTGGACATGGAGTGCTTCCTGATACTCCGGTTGAAAATATTGCTGCATTAGTGGACCTAGTAAGAAACTACTAAAACTCTTGTATGAAAAGCCTTTATGAGGGTGGAATGAAAACCTTACTTGACAAATCTTTACACTTTCCTTATTATGGCAATAAGAGTATTTATCCTTGTTTTTGGGCTCAACGACAAAATTCAGTAAAAAAACTCAGATATCTATTGGCAGGTTACAAAAAATTATAGCGGCTGCATGTCTTTTTTATTTTTTCTACATTCAGCCAAATCGCGCTTATTTTAAGCGTTAGCACATTATTACAATGCCAATTTACATTATTATAGGGTCAAAACTCGCTATACGGGGATTTATTTGCCTTTTTAAATTTATTAAGCTTTTTAATATCTATAGTTAATATATTTAAGAGTACAAAAATACCAACCTTTATGTAAAATAATAAAACTTCTAGCTTTTTTGTTGTGTAGAGTTTATCATTTTTATTTAACTTTAGTGAGATTATGTCAGACCTTGCAAAGAGGATGTCTCTGATAAAACCATCGCCTACAATCGCTGTGACCGATAAGGCAAACAGATTAAAAAGCGAAGGAAAGAAAATTTGCGTTTTAGCTGCGGGAGAGCCGGATTTTGACACTCCAGATCATATAAAAAAGGCAGCTATTCAATCGATAAATGAAGGCAAAACTAAATATACTGCTGTTGATGGAACGCGTGAGCTTAAAGAGGCGATAATCAATAAGTTAAAAAGGGATAACATTCTAGAATACACACTTAGCCAAATCTGTGTTGGTGCTGGTGCTAAGCAGGTGTTATTCAATTTGTTCATGGCAACAATTAACCCTGGGGATGAAGCTATAATACCAGCTCCTTATTGGGTTTCATATGTTGATATGGTAAGTCTTTTTGGCGGACTGCCAGTTGTTGTAGAGTGCAAACAAAACTTTAAGCTGATACCGGAGTTACTGGAAAGCAATATAACTGAGAAAACTAAGTGGTTAATTCTCAACTCACCAAATAATCCAGCAGGAATTGTCTATACATATGATGAATTGAAAAGCATAGCGCAAGTATTGCTTAAACATCCACATGTGAATGTTGTTACAGATGATATTTATGAGCACATAGTATACGACGAAAAGTTTTTTACCATTGCTCAGGTTGAGCCAAAACTTTATGATAGAGTTTTTGTGGTCAATGGAGTATCAAAAGCCTATGCAATGACGGGCTGGAGAATAGGCTATATTGCAGGCAGGAGTGATGTGATAAAAGCTATTTCTACACTGCAGTCTCAAAGTACTTCTAACCCAAACTCGATAGCACAAGCAGCAGCAGTTGAAGCGTTAAACGGTGATCATAGTTTTTTGAAAGAAAGAACAAAAATCTTTAAGGATCGTAGAGATTTTGTAGTAAAAAAGCTAAATTCTGCTTCAGGATTGTCAGCATCTATTCCACAAGGTGCATTCTATTTGTTTGTCGCATGTGAAGGTTTATTGGGTAAGAGCACGAAAAGTGGTAAAGTAATAAATAGTGATCTTGATTTTGCTGAATATTTGTTGGAAGACCATTTAGTTGCTGTTGTTCCAGGAATTGCGTTTGGTCTGAAAAATTTTGTCAGAATTTCTTATGCAACCTCTCAGGAACAATTAGAAATTGGATGTAATAGTATTATTAAAGCATGTGAAATGCTAAGTTAACTTTTTAATATTCTTATGTATAATATTTCAGTAAGATAGAGTTGATTTATGGCGTGGGTATATTTGCTATTAGCTGGTTTGGTTGAAATAATATGGACCACAGCACTGAAATATAGCAATGGCTTTACTCGTGTTATACCTGTAGTAATTATTTTAGTTAGCGGTTCTGTAAGTCTTTACTGGCTATCGTTAGCAATGAAGTCTATCCCCCTTGGTACATCTTATGCAGTTTGGACTGGTATAGGTTCTATAGGTGCAGCGATAATAGGAATAATGTTTTTTAATGACCCAGTAAATTTTGGGCGTTTATTTTCCCTTGCTTTGGTAGTGCTGGGTATTATAGGATTAAAAGTATTTTCCAATTAGGAAAAGTTAAGTACGTCTATTTTACCATCTCAGGACTTTCTACTAAAGTTGCCTTGGATTTTTCGGTTCTTGAAGAGGGCATTCCTATTGATTTAGCAAGTACCTTTCTGATGTTCAATGTTTCATTTTTCTCATTTTGTTGAATTAAGTTAATATCGTTTATTTTATTCATTAAATCTTTTCCTTCCTTTAAAATTTTTAAATCGCTTTCGTTGATATGATGTTCATTTTTAAATTCTGCAACGATTTCTTTCTTCTTTGGATGAGTATTCAGAAATTCTAATATCTGGTGTTTAGCAACAGCTTGAATAAATTTCTTATCGTGAAATATTGAATTGTTATGTAGTTCTTCTATGATTTTATCATATTGTTTTGCTTCATTTACAGTAAGTTTTATTATTTCTTCTGTGCTACTTAAAAGTTCCCTGTATAACTTGTCGTATCTATTGCCTGTGTGTGAGGCAAATGTTTGTTCAATGTATTTTGTTATGTAGTTTTGTAGCGTATTGTCTATTGTATCTATGTTCATTCACTCACCTTGCTTTTATGTTATATTTTACACGCGAAAAGGTTAATATTAAGTTAACTTAGACGTCTCTAAAGCCAAGTTTTACTAAAAATTATATTATTTAAAATATAATTGTTATCACGAAATAAAAGCGTAAGTAAAATGAATTTTGTAACAAAACTAAAACTTATAGTAAAAAAAAATAAAGCTTAAGATGAACAAGGGTAAAATTATAAAAATCCTTATCATCTGTGGTATAATTTTTTTCATATACCTTATCCATGAACCAGTTATAGATATGCTAAAAGGTCTCTTTTAAGAAAGATACTCGGATTAGAGTAGCTATTTACAAAAGTGTTGCTCCTTGCTGATAAAATACCTATAATTCCGTTTTTTAGGTAATATTAGCATTGCAGAGAAATTTTTTCATATGGTTGCTAGCATCACTATTTTATGCATACCAGTATATATTGCGTGTAATTCCAAATATAATCGCGCCTGAATTAATAACAAAATTTAACATAAGTATTACAGATGTTGGTCAATTTGGTGGGCTATATTATATAGGCTATACGCTTGCTCACATACCTGTTGGTCTTGCCCTTGATAGATTTGGGCCAAAGTTTGTTTTACCTGCGTGTATTGTCTTAACATTTGCTGGAACATTGCCGCTAATATGCTTTGATCAGTGGTATTACTCAATACTTGGTAGAATGATTGTCGGAATTGGATCGTCTGCTTCAGCAATTGGACTTTTCAAAGTTGCAAGCATGTATTTTTCACAAGAAAAATCAGCAAGGATGGCTAGCTTATCTATAATAATAGGGTTATTAGGAGCTATTTATGGTGGATTACCTCTAGACTTCTTGCTCAATAAATTTGGTTGGAATTATGTTATATACACTTTCTCAGCATTTGGTTGTTTACTTGCTCTGCTGTTGCTTTTAATAACGCCAAATTCTAACATAGAGGAGAGTAGAAATGACAACATACTTCAAGATTTAAAAACTGTACTTTTCAATAAACATATCATTCTAATCAGCTTTTTTGGGGGCTTGATGGTTGGACCACTAGAAGGTTTTGCTGATGGTTGGGCGAAAGCGTTCTTATGTGAAGCATATCAAATGAACGGAGATTTGGCATCTTCACTTTCCTCTCTCATGTTTATAGGTATGGGAGCTGGATCATTCTTTCTCGCTTATTTACTGGAGAAGTATCCAGACAAACATTACGAGGTGATTATTGCGTGTTCTTTTGCAATGATCGCTAGCTTCCTCTTGCTTTTTACACAATTTGGCGGTTTATATATTGCATTACCTACACTTCTTGTTATCGGCTTTGCATCTGGGTATCAGGTAATTACTATTTACAAGGCAATAAGTTATGTAAACAATAACTTGGTAGGCTTAGCCACAGCTGTATCAAACATGATAGTTATGGTTTTTGGCTATTTTTTTCATACTGGAATTGCAAAAATAATAGACTTATGTTGGAATGGAACGGTAATACAAGGAAATCCTGTGTATGGTACTGAGTTACTAGTAAAAGCAATATCAATTATTCCTGTATGTCTGCTTTTGGCTGTTTTTGGATTTATGTGGTTAAGGAAAAGGTCTTATGACAATTGCTTCAGAAAGGATTTGTAACTCTGAAAATAATTTAAAGTCTTTTGATAATGAAGTTTATCTCTCTATAGAGAAGGAACTGCAGCGTCAAAGATCGCAGTTGCAATTGATTGCATCGGAGAATTTTGCAAGTAAAGCAGTGATGGAAGCACAGGGTTCTTTTCTGACTAATAAATATGCAGAAGGTTATCCTGGTAAAAGATATTACTGTGGCTGTGAGTATGTAGATGAAGTTGAAAATCTGGCTATAGAAAGGCTTTGTAAGCTGTTTAATGTTAAATTTGCAAATGTTCAACCTCACTCTGGTTCTCAGGCAAATCAAGCAGTGTTTGCTTCACTACTTACTCCGGGTGATACAATACTTGGATTGTCACTGAATTGTGGTGGACATTTAACTCATGGTGCAGCACCAAACCTTTCTGGTAAGTGGTTTAAGTCGATCCAGTATACAGTTAATAGAGACACTTACCTGCTTGATATGGATGAGGTGGAAAGGCTAGCGCTAGAGCATAAACCGAAGCTAATCATTGCTGGTGCTTCCGCTTATCCAAGAGAAATAGATTTCGAGCGCTTTCGTGAAATTGCGAATAAAGTTGGTGCATATTTGCTTGCAGATATTGCGCACTATTCAGGGCTTATTGCTGCAGGTTGTTACCCATCACCTGCTGAATATGCGCATGTTATGACTTCTACAACTCACAAGACTCTACGTGGTCCTCGTGGTGGAGTGGTAATGACAAATGATGAAGCGTTACATAAAAAAATTCAGTCTGCAGTTTTTCCAGGATTGCAAGGTGGGCCACTTATGCATGTGATAGCTGCAAAAGCTGTTGCATTTAAGGAAGCATTAGCGCCAGAGTTTAAAACTTATAGTAAAAAAGTTGTGGAAAATGCGAAAGTGTTAGCTCAAGCGCTGCAAGGGCATGGGCTGAACATTATAACCGGTGGCACTGACTCTCATATAGTGCTAGTTGATTTAAGATCACGGAAATTGACTGGAAAAGACGTTGTGAATAGCCTTGAAAGAGCTGGCATTACCTGCAATAAAAACTCCGTGCCGTTTGACACAGAAAAACCAACCATTACTTCAGGGCTCCGTTTTGGTACCGCTGCTGAGACAACACGCGGACTTGAGAAAAAAGATTTTAAAGAGATAGCTGATCTGATAAATGAAATAATTCAGGGATTAATTGATGGAAATAGCCCTGATGTTGAAAAAGCAGTGAAAAATAAAGTTGAAAGTATTTGTAGTAATTTTCCTATTTATTAATTTATTTAGCATTGGAATTTCCTTCCTTTACTTTGGATTAAACTATTGTATAGTGATTTTATAGCTCTTTAATTTTATGATAAATGTACCTAGCATAGAGAGTTGTGATTTTCACAATAAAAATGTTCTGCTCAGGGTTGACTTCAATGTTCCTATAAAAAATGGAAGAATTTGTGATGCCACTCGTATTTTGAGAGCGCTACCTACCATTCAGTATTTGGCAAATGCGGGTGCAAAAGTTATTGTTATCTCACATTTTGGGCGTCCAAAAGCCAAAGACAGTAACTTATCGCTAAAAAACGTAGTTGAAACTTTATCGCGGCTGCTAAGCAAAGAAGTGAAATTTATTGATGATTGTATTGGTGAGAGAGTACAAAGAGCAATAAATGCGATGGATGGAGGAGATATAATATTACTAGAGAATCTGAGGTTTTATAAAGAAGAAGAGCAGAATGATTCAAATTTTGCTAAACAATTAGCATCTCTAGCAGATATATATATAAATGATGCGTTTTCTTGCTCTCACAGAGCTCACGCTTCTATTTCACGCATTACGGAATTTTTACCTTCTTATGCAGGATTTTGCTTGCAAGATGAGCTAAAGTATCTTGAGCAAGCTATATCGTTTGACGCTAAACCTATTACTGCGATAGTTGGTGGAGCTAAAATATCAACTAAAATAAAAATGCTTATAAAGCTAGCAGAAAAGGTTGATTACCTTATTCTGGGCGGCGCAATTGCTAATAATTTTTTGTTATTTAATAAAGTTAATATAGGCAAGTCTTTTTTTCAAAATGGCGTTGATGATCTTCTGCACGATATTGTTGAGACGGCAAATAAAAACAATTGCAAAATAGTTGTGCCAGAAGACGTTTTGGTTGCAGTAAATTCTGATTATAGCACTGGCGTTTTAAGAAAAATTGAATCCATTTTGGACGGTGATATAATTTTAGATATCGGACCTCAAACTTTAAGCACAATAAGCGGTATAATAGCAAGCAGTAAAACTCTGCTGTGGAACGGACCTATTGGTGTTTTTGAACATTCAGCTTTTGCAAATGGTACAGTAGAGGTGATGAGAGTAGTAAGTGATTTGACACACGAAGGAAAATTAACCAGTGTAATAGGAGGAGGAGATAGTCTATCTGCAATAAATACTGCAGGTCTTGCCGATAAAGATTTTACATATATTTCAACTGGTGGGGGAGCGTTTTTAAGTTGGCTAAGTGGTGATGAGATGCCAGGACTGCGATCAACATTAGATTAAAACTTTTTTAAGTTGTTGCTTATACCCTAGCTTCTTTATGAATATGATTATGTCGAAAATAGCTAAGTTAATCTTGTGCTTAATAATACCAGTAATAGGATTTGTTTTTTACATTAAGGAGCATTATCTCAATGATGCAAATTCACAAATTGGCTTTGAGCCGTTTTTCAAAACAGATTCTTCAGATCCAGACTATATTCCACCACTTCCAGAGTTGACTGATTTTGATAGAGGAGTGTTAAGGGTTTGTGGAGATTGGGGAACACAGCCTGATGAAGAAGATTTCAGAATTTTGCTTGATTGTCCGCAGCATCAAGAAGTGGTGAAAAGGATATACGATAAGCTTGATCATCAGGTGATTACACCTAGTGCAGACTTGGGGTTGTTTAAAGATGAATTGACTAAGATTTGGTTTACAAATAGCGGAACTGAAAAAGAAACTATAGGGTTTGGGCATATTTTTTGTGGTGAACCAGATAGATTGGGGCTAGGTGGTATGCATTTTGTAGGTAGATATGTTGAGGCTCAAGAAAATAAGTGGGCGGGTGCGATTTGGGATAATGAATCTCTGTGCAATAAATTAGATATTAAGCCACCTGTTTACACATTTGGAATGAAATATCTAGGTAAGGATGGAGAAGTGAAAGTTAAGTGCCCAAGTGGGTACGCGTATAACCTTCATGCTGATGATATTTTAGTTTCTGCAACTAATACCAATTCCCACTATGCAAAGAACAGATAGACAATAATGGGAAAGAAGTGATAATAAAGTAGATAAAATAGAGAGGTATAAATGGCATTAAGGTCAAAACTATTAGACGAAAAAGTTGTAAATTTGGCGAAAGAAATGTTAAAAAAGGTCAGAAATAACGCATATGTTTCAAAAAAGTTACAAGCGGTGATAGCAGGAAAAGAAAGTAGTATAAGCGCTGTGGCAAGAATATGTAAAATTTCAAGGACTGCTTTGACTGAATGGATAAAGCATCTAAAATTTGGTAGAGTAGAAAGATTATTTGCCCCGTCTCAGCGGCGAAGAAAAAGCAAATTAAAGAAAAATCAACGTGAGCAAATTGAAATATGGGTAGAAAGAAATCCAAATATTACTATTAAGGAAGTGCAGATAAAAATCTCAGAGGAATTTGGCCTAAACATTAGCAAATCAACAGTGCACCGTGAGATACAAAGGATGAAATTTTCTTATATAACACCGAGGCCAATGCACCATAAACAAGATAAAAACAAGCAAGAAGAGTTTAAAAAATACTTCAATAAAATAGTCAATTCCCACCCTGAAAAAGAGGTGTTTTTTTGATGAATCACGATTTGGAACTCATTCAAAAATCGGACACGGATGGTTTAAAAAAGGGGTCAGAACGCAGGTTAAAATGAAAATTGGTAGACAAAATTTCTATATCTACAGTGCGGTAAATCCAAGAAGTGGTAAGAAAATCAGCCTACTTGCTCCATATGTAAACACTGATTGTATGAATATATTTCTGGAGCAGATGTCGAAAGATTTAGGCACGAAAAAAGCCTTTCTTGTAATGGATTGTGCAAGTTGGCATAGATCAAAAAGTTTGAAATTTCAGGAAAACATTACCATTATATACTTGCCTCCTTATTCACCGGAACTGAATCCTGTTGAGAGGTTGTGGCAATATATCAAATACAATACTTTACGTAACAGAGTCTACGATACCATAGGCTTACTTGCAGATGTTCTGTGTAATTTTATTGTCAGTATTTCCAGCACTACTATTAAACGAGTTTGTAATGTTTCTTATTTGTTCGATTAGTAATGGAATTTGGTATAAGGCGTTTAAGGAGCTGGGAAAAGATGGAATGTGTCTGTATAAAATGGAAGATGACAATTATCAATCAGTGTTTGTGAGAAAGAAAGACGCTATACTCACATTCTATCCTGACTTAACACCAAAATGTAATGATAAGAGTATTAATTGTAGCTGTAGCAAGTCTTGATTGGCTGAAAAAAAGTAAACATTTTATGTGTGTTATGCTAATTTAGTTATATTAAGGGCAATTTGTAGAGCTACATGAAACTTATAGTAAAAAAATGTTTGTCTGTTTTATTTCTGTTGCTGCTTGTAGCGCCTCTTTTATATGGACAACAATCTTGTTTAAGTGATATTGAGAACGATTTTCAAGATTTGAAAACATCATTAAAAAATCCAATATTTTTAGATCCTGCACCGAGTTTAAATTATGATGATAGAGAAGGCAAAAAAGTGTTGATGGTGGTGGTGCACCATACCGAATCACCAACATTAAAAAGTACAAAATACGCATTAAATTCTTCAGGGATATCAGTACAGCTTATTGTTGATAGAGATGGTAGCATTACTCTGATGGTTCCACTTGAAAAACGAGCATGGCATGCTGGTATAAGTTATGCGAAAGTTCAAGTAGATAATGTGGTTGAAGAGCTACGAAAACTGAATGATTATTCTATAGGTATAGAGATTGTAAACACAGGGCTTGAGCCTTTTCCAGAAGAGCAAATGAAATCTGTCAAAGATCTGATTTTGTACCTCATGAAGCGCTTTAAGATTAGAAAAGATATGATATTTAGTCACGCTGAGATAGGCACTATAGTGTACAACTCAGCAATTGAAGGTTACGCAATGCGTAAGCCTGATCCACATAAGTTATTTGATTGGGAGTTATTAGAGAAAAGTGGTATTGGATTGCATATAGGTGATAGAATCAGTCCTCAAGACGCAGAACAAAAAGTAAATGAGGTTTTGTATAAGGTAGGTGATAAGAGTGAAAATATTTTGAAATTAAAAAAAAGGTTAAACGGTTTTTTTTATAAAATACTGCCTTGGAATGATAGGGAAGGTAATATGATTTTTCCTGACAATAATGCTAATTACTCAAATGAGTTTGATGAAAATTTTGCGTGGGTTATCAATCAGTTTTCAATGCACCACTTGCCGAAAGAGATTAGAAAAGACTTGCCTCTAAAATTAGAACAAGAAGATATTTTGCCTGAATTTTTAGTTAAGTATAGAAATCTTATTTTTAGTGAATTCTTATCTTTAAGTGATAAAACTCAATTAAGCTTAAAGCCACCATTTTTGAATGAAGAGGATTATAAGCATTTATTATCTTCTCTTGCAGAATATGAAAATAATATTTCTTCTGATGCATTTGCTATGCTCATGTACAAGATTAAGCTATATTATGACTCTTATCTAAGATACAATATAAGATCTTCACTTTATATTCCATTTAGACTTAATTCATTTGAAAAGCTAGATATTTTAAAGAATGAAATATTATCTTTTAAGTCTATAAGCCCTGAAAAGGCTATAGAAGTCTCGAATTTGATTAATGAGTTTAGGTCGAAAATTTTATCTGATTTCCAAAATTTTGAAAAGCAATGGTTTCAAGAATTTAAGGACACTTGGAAACAAAAATTTATACCGAATATGGAAAGGCAAATGTCTTGGACTGCGCTACATGAAACTGTGTTGGAATATTTAGAAAAGGCGAAGAAAGAAGTCTAATGAGTATTACAATGACCAGATGCATGGGCAGAGAAAAATAAAGGCACATGCATCTGGAAGTATACAAAAATTTCTAAATGAGATTAATATAGTATTGGGATGACAGAGTTTAAAAAATAAGTTACTTTTTTTATTTTTGGTAAAAAGTATTCTATGGGTATTAAAATTGCACCTTCTATACTTTCAGCAGACTTTGCAAAATTAGGGGAGGAAGTAAAAAGAATTAGCGACTTGAATGTAGATTATATACACATAGACGTTATGGATGGAAATTTTGTTCCAAATATTACAATAGGTCCGAATGTTATCTATGCGATACGTAAATATAGCAACCTTCCTTTTGATGTGCACTTAATGATTAAATCTCCTGGTGACCATATTGAAAGTTTTATAAATGCTGGTGCTGATATTATCACTATACATGCAGAAGCAGAGATACATCTTGAGAGGCTAGTAAGAAAGATAAAATCATATAAAAACAATACAAAAAAAATAATACAAGTTGGAGCTTCAATTGTTCCTTCAACTTCTCCAAGCGTGCTTGAGTATATAATAGATGAGCTAGATATTGTGCTAATTATGACAGTCAATCCTGGATTTGGAGGACAGGAGTTTATTCATTCGCAGTTGAGTAAGATATCTACTGTGAGGAAAATGATACAGGACCGTAATCTTAAAACACAAGTTTCAGTAGATGGTGGAGTTAACTTTTCTAACGCAGCTGATATAATAAAAGCAGGTGCAAATATATTAGTTGCTGGATCAGCAATATTTAAAGCTGAAGACATGAAAAAGGCTGTAAACGATCTTAAAAATCTTTCGTTATAACCCTACAGATAACACAAACCATTTTTGTTATCTTGTCAGTTTTAAAAATTCCTATTATCCCAGTGTTTCGACACTGAGATAATAGAAAGTAAGTTCAACCTCAATAGAAACCTGATGACGAGTCATTATTACCAAATTTTGGTCTGCTTCTATTACTAAAACCAGAACGAGGACGAGTAGGTCTATTACTATGATAATTATCTTCAGGTTTTTTATTAAACGAGTTGTTATAATAATTATCCCTATTATTTAAACCATCTCTCCTTTCTTCATTGTAAAGCTTACCTTCAAAAAATTCACCTGTTTCTTGATCAACACGACGTCTTGATAATTTTGGACATCCACCTTTTTCAAAGTCAATTATCAAAGCTTTGAAGGTATCACCCTGTTTAAGTATATCCTCAATGGACTCTACATGTTGATTAGCTACCTCGCTTATATGCATTTTTCCTTTTCTTCCATTAAGAAGTTCTAGCTCTACAATAGACTTCTCTATCTTTACAACTTTAGCATCAATTATAGAACCTTGTTCTAGCTCTGTTATTGAATCAATCATCATATTCTTTGCAGCTTCAGCTTCAGTACTACTAATGGCAAAAACAGAAACTTTACCGTCATCCCCTATTTCAATTTTTGCATTACTTCTTTCACATACACTGCGTATATTTTTTCCTTTAGTACCAATAGCTGCAGAAATTTTATCTTTATCTATATAAAACGATAACACTCTTGGTACATGATCTTTTATATCCTTACGATGTTCTGAAATTACTGCATTCATTTTTTCTAAGATATGTAATCTTCCGACTTTTGCTTGTTCTAAAGATTTTTCAACAATTTCAAAGCTTATACCAGGAATTTTCATATCCATCTGCAGTGCTGTAATCCCTTCGCTAGTTCCTGCTACTTTGAAGTCCATATCACCAAGATAGTCTTCATCGCCCAGTATATCAGAAAGTATTATATGCTCATTTTTGTCTTTGATGAGACCCATAGCAATTCCTGCAACGGGAGCCTTTATTGGCACACCTGTATCCATTAATGCAATGGAAGTTCCACAAACTGTTGCCATAGAAGAAGAACCATCAGATTCCATAATCTCAGATACTACCCTTATTGTATAAGGAAATTCAGATTTATCAGGTAAAACAGGATGAATTGCTTTCCAAGCAAGTTTACCATGACCAATTTCTCTCCTTCCTGGTGCGCGTATAGCAGAAGCCTCTCCAACAGCAAATGGAGGAAAATTATAATGCAACATAAAATGTTCACGTCTATCCCCTTCAATGTCATCCACAATTTGCTCATCTTGTGTAGTACCAAGAGCAGTAACAACTAGTGCCTGAGTGCTACCCCTTGTAAATAGCGCAGAACCGTGAGTCTTGGGTAGAATGTCAGCCTCAATTTCTATCTGGCGTATTTCATCATACTTACGGCTGTCTATTCTCACACTTTTCCTTCTAATCATTTCACGCACTAAAGATCTTTCAAAGCTTTTTACTGCATAAGTAATTAACTTTTCGTCTTTTCCAGCCTCTTTAAGAGTATTCAATATATTATTCCTGACTACTTCTAGAGCTTGGACTCGCTCTTGTTTTACTGTTTTTGAATATGCTTCTTCAAAGTCTTTTCGATATTTTTCAAGTTCTTGAGTTATATCTGATATATCAACAGGAGCAAAGCTTTCAGGTTTATTGCCAACTGTATCAGCAAATTCTTTTATGAGCTTAATAACAGGTTGAAGGTGTTCATGACCAAATTTTATTGCGTTTAAAACATTTTCTTCAGAGAGCTCTTTGACTTCCGATTCGACCATTAAGATCGAATTTTCATCACCAGACAAAAACAGATCCAAGTTGCTCGCTTTCATCTCTTGAACGGAAGGATTGAGTATATAATTGTTATTTTCATCACAACCGACCATGACTCCAGCTATAGTAAAGTGGAAAGGAACACCAGAAATTGCAAGAGCTGCGACGGTACCTATCAATGCTGGTACTTCAGGAGAATTGACCGTATCGTAAGTTAACAGATTACATACTACACTAATTTCATCATGAAAACCTTCAGGAAATAACGGCCTTATACTTCTATCTATTACTCTTGAAATTAAAGTTTCTCTATCAGATGGTTTTCCTTCTCTTTTAAAAAAACCACCAGGAATCTTACCCATGGCATAACTTTTTGCAATAAACTGCACATTTAAAGGGAGAAAATCAACACTTTCTTCCTTCTTTTTTCGTACAACAGTGACTAAGATAGAAGTATCTCCATAATTTACAACTACTGAACCATCAGCTTGACGTGCTATTTTCCCAGTTTCTAAAGATAAGGTACGCCCCTCCCAATCTATAGATTTTTTTATAATTTCAAACATACAAAATTCCTCGATTATTTTCTAATGCCTAACTTCTCTATTAACTCTTGATAGGCTTCATTACCAAATTTACGTTTTATATAATTTAAGTGCTTGCGCCTTCTACCTATCAATATAAGTAAACCGCGCTTAGAATTATGGTCATGCTTATGCGCTTTAAAATGCTCAGTTAAATTACTGATCCTCTCGGTTAAAATTGCACACTGTACAAAAGATGAACCTGTATCATCTTCTTTAATTGCATATGTACTAATCAAACTTTTTTTCTTTTGGGATGTTATTGACATCTAAACCTCATTTCAAAATATTAAAAACACGAATAGGCTTCACATAACCATGAGTAAAACTGCAAATTGCAATAGGTACATTACCCACTATCGTACAAAAAATATCATAATTCTTTAAATTACGCAAGTTATTTAATATAATTTCTTGACCTTTTCTGATTTTCTCCGCTTCCTCTAAGGAAATTTCAACTTTGAACATCGATTTTAAAGCCGATTCAATGGGGATGATGAAACTTTTTGTATTACCTCCATCATCTTCTGCCATCCCACCTCCCTCTGTCATCCCAGTGTCAAGCACTGGGATCAAGCTTATTGCATCACGAACATTGTTTTTGACATATGCTCCTAGAATCTTTTGTCCATTACATGATTTGTAAGTATTTGTATCCAGTGTCAAGCACTGGGGAGAGTAAGTTGTTGTGTTTTTTTTAGTAAGTTGCTCAATTGTCACTGATTCATCTTCCTTAAAATCACCTACCATCGTTCTTCTTAATTTTGTAATGTGTCCAAAGCAATTTAATGTGACTCCAAGATCTCTTGCAATTGATCTTACATATACACCGCTACCGCAGATCATAGAAAAATCAGCACTATTATTTATAGTGTCCAAGAATATCAGCTTCAGTTCATGTATTTTGACTTGCCGGGGCTTTATATTTACCTTTTGCCCACTTCTTGCTAATTTATATGCTCTTGCTCCCTTGATTTTCACTGCTGAAAATTGAGGAGGAGTTTGTGTTATCTCACCAATAAAATCCTTAATCGCACAGTTTATTTGGTTATATTCGGGTTTTATATCGCTAGTTCTAATGATATCACCACCCAAATCATCCGTAGTTGTTTGTTTTCCCCATTTTATTGTGAAATTGTATGCCTTTAAGTCACAAGATAAATACGGTATAGTTTTTGTTGCTTCACCAAGAGCGATCGGTAATATACCTGAAGCCAAAGGATCAAGTGTTCCCAAATGTCCGGCTTTTTTTATTCCAAAAATCCTTTTAATTTGAGTTACAGCTTGTGCAGAACTCATTCCTGTTGGTTTATCAAGATTCAGCCAGCCATTTACCATGTATCAATCTTACATAATTAGTAACAATTTAGAAAGTAGATAAAATATTAAGTTGTTAATAAAAATGCTTGACTAGTGTGCATTGTTAATATACAATTAACTTTTTATTAACCTTAATTAAGGAGGAAGTAATTATGACTACTATATGGAAATTGAAAAATATAGCACCCATAACAAAAATGAGTATTGAAAGTACAGTTGCAACTGCATCTTTAGCAGCAGCAATAACAACATTATTGATTGCTACTAAAGTAATTGCTGGACCTGCGTCTTTAGCACTTATTGCTAGCCCTGCTGGAATTGCAGTTCTGTTTATTGTCGCTGTATATTTTGCCGCAGCAGCTTATGCTTCATATCAGCAAATGCATAAGAATGAAGAAATAGGAGTGAATGTTAAAGATACAGATTTCTTTGTTCTTCTTGGTGATATGGTAAAGAGTGGTGAAGTTGTTGAAGAAAATCAGAAATTAAATCTGAAACTTTCAAAAGATGATTATGAAGCATTAAGAAATGGTAAAAATGTTGGTGATGAAGGAATTCTGAATGTGTTGCTAAAAAATAAATCAGTTGAAGTTAAATTTAAACACGTTGCTGTTGCTAACGATAATGATAACTATAAATTGGAATTAATTAGCGTAGATGGTGAAGTTCAGCTTGCTGAAATGAAAAAAAGGTTAGCTATGGCTCCTGATTCTAAGTCATTAACAGTTGCGGTGAGTAATGAAGCTTTGGAAGCTTTAAAAGGTAAAGTAGTAACTAACTTAGCAGATGTTGCATTAGAAAATGCTATATCAAACGCTAAAAAAGTTTAAAGTTAATGAAAGAAGAGGTAGAGGTGGTTCTGCCTCTTTTTTTTCATTTGAGAAGAGTTACGGTAATCTATCCCACATCTCAACTACATCCTTACTAAACTCTATTATCTCTACTTTTTTAAATTGGTAACAGTTGTTGATGGATTGAATCCCTAAATTCCCTATAAAGGGGATGGCATCATTACCTAAAATTTTACCACTGCGGCAGATTATTAATCTATCAATCAAATTATGCTTTAATAGCTCTGTAATTAATATTCCTCCACCTTCAACTAATAACCTTGTTATGCCAATTTCTGAAACAAGTTTTGATGCCATGTCTTTTAGGCAGACTTTGCCAGCATTGTTTGAATTAACTACTAAGTAGTTAATGTTTTTTATTTTTTTCTTTACTTTATTGTTTGTAATTACCCAAGTTGAACCTCCTGTCATCCCAGTGCGTGACACTGGGATCCATTCTTCTTCTTTTTTTCTAGATTCCAGCGTCACGCGCTGGAATGACATCGAAAGGTATGCTGTTGGCTCTTTGCTTAAATCATGGTTATATAAGGTATCTGCAGTCTTTGCAATATTATGCTCTTCCTGCAATTTCCCTTGGCTATCGATAATTAGCCTTATTGGCGACCTGTCTTCGAGTCCTGGTAATCTGCAAGTTAAGAGTGGATCGTCACTAACAAGGGTACTACTGCCAATCATAATTGCATCATATTTTGCTCTGAGCTCATGTACGCAATTTCTCGTATCTTCACTTGTTATCCATTTGCTATCACCTGTAAACGTTGCGATTTTTCCATCGAGAGTTGTTGCGATTTTGCAAGCTATGAATGGTCTATGGAGTTTCTTGGTGGTAAAAAAGCCAACATTCAGTTTCTCTGCTTCTTTCTGCATAATCCCTTGTTTTACTTCAATTCCTGCATCTGCTAAAGCTTTTATCCCTCTACCTGAAACTCTACTATCTGGATCAATTGCTGCAATTACTACTCTTTTTATTCCTGATTTTATGATTTCTGCAGTGCAAGGTTCTGTAACTCCAAAGTGGCAGCATGGTTCAAGAGTGACGTACATAGTTGCACCATGAGTTAAATCTTTAGCATTTTGCAAAGCAACTACTTCTGCATGTGGACGTCCACCGATTCCTGTGTAGCCTTCACCGATCACCATACCGTTTTTTACAATGATACATCCAACAGCGGGATTTGGTGCAACACTTCCAAGACTTTTTTCTGCAAGTTTTAATGCGATCGACATGAAATAATCATCGGTCATTAGAAAGAAGTCATTTCGTATGAGGTATCAAAAATTCTTCTGTGCTCGTGTATGGCAAATCTATCTGTCATACCTGAGATATAATCACATATTATTACTGAACGCTGAGATTCACAAGCAAGTTTGTTCCACTCTGTGGGTAATAACCTTGGGTTTTCATAAAAACATTGAAAAAGCTCCTGTACTATACGTTTTGCTTTGTTCATTGTTCTGGCCAGTTTATAACTTCTGTATATTTTTTCCATGTTGAATTTTTTCATCTCTTTTGTGGCATTTGCAACTTCTGGTGAAAATGTGACTAGCATATTATTCAAGCTCCTTACATCTTCTACACTTTTTATTTTGTGATCTTCAATATTTCTTTCGGTCTGAAAAACGACATCATTTATCATAATTCCTATAGTTCTACTCAGTGATTCATGTATGAGTTTGCTTTGAGCCAATTCTGAATATTCGCTTTTTACTTCTTTGAACATTTTGCCAATTAAAGGAACATCAAGCAAATCTGCGATGGTTACTAAATTTGCCCTGAGTGCATCATCAAGATCATGCACACTGTAAGCGATGTCATCAGCAATCGAAGCAACTTGTGCTTCAATGCTTGAAAATTCTTCAAGCTTTAGATCATATTTTTCATTGCATTCTAATAACAGCTGATTATTTGTTTGAGATACCGCATTTTGACCGAGTAAAGGACCGTTATGTTTTGCAACCCCTTCAATCACCTCCCAACTTAGATTCATACCATCAAAATCAGCATGTTTTTGTTCAAGATAAGTTAAAATCCTTATAGCTTGAACATTATGATCAAACTCATACTTCTCCTTATCAACTTGAACTAGAGCATTCTCACCTGTGTGACCAAATGGAGGATGACCAAGGTCATGTGCAAGCGCTATGCATTCGGTGATGTCCTCATCTAATCTGAGCCTGCGTGCGATGGATCTTGCAATTTGTGCAACTTCAAGGCTATGAGTTAGCCGAGTACGATAGTAATCATGCTCATAATTGATAAAAACTTGTGTTTTGTACCCCAATTTCCTAAACGCATTAGAGTGAATAATGCGGTCCCTATCACGCTGAAAGCAGCTGCGATTTTTGTCTTCTGGCTCTTTGAAATTTCTTCCTTTTGTTTTATTTGGAAAGCACGCGTAACTTAATAGAAAATTATTGTTTGACATGTAAAATTTCTACTATAATAGGTTATCAATAATGAACGGTGGTTGTTATGTCAACAGATTACAATATTAGCTTAACTGACAATGCATTAAGGAAAATCCACTCCCTTGTAGAACAGGAAGGAGATGAGAGTTCTGTTTTGCGGGTTGCAGTTTCAGGTGGTGGATGCTCTGGCTTCAAGTATAATTTTCTTATGGATCAAATAAATAAGAAGATGTCTTTGGGTGACGATTTTGACGATGATGAAGACGACGATTTTGACGATGACGAAGATAGCGAGGATTATAGAAGCCACTCCAGTTTTAGTGAAAAAGGTAAAGATATAGTAATTAATGATGAGAATGGAAACCCTGTGTTAATGGTTGATAATTGTTCAGCGAAATTTTTAAATAATTCAACTATAGATTATACTGAAGATCTAAGTGGTTCTGGTTTTCAAATCAAGAATGCTCTCGCTAAGTCTCGATGTGGGTGTGGTAACAGTTTCTCGGTCTAATTCTCCCTCCTGGATCTTTTTATAATATGGACAGTGATGTAGCACTAGAGCTAGCTTCTGTGAGTAAGAGCTTCAAAAAAAGTCCTGCTATTGTAGAAGATATCAATCTGAGTCTTACAAGAGGGCAAGTAGTTGCATTGATCGGCAGTTCAGGATCAGGAAAAACAACTATATTGCAAATTGCAGGCCTATTGGATAAGCCAACTTTAGGTGTAGTGACAATAGATGGAGTAAATTGTACGCAAGCCAGCAATAAATATAAAACTCATGTAAGAAGAAATTTTCTTAGCTTTGTTTATCAATTTCACTATTTATTACAAGAGTTATCAGTGTTGGAAAACGTTATGCTTCCTCAGCTTATTGCAAGAAGAAGCAAAGCTGAAGCAAAAAAAAAATCGCAAGCAATATTGGAAAAATTTGGTTTGGAAAGTAAAGCAAGTAGTATGGTATCTGAAATTTCTGGTGGAGAAAGGCAGAGGGTTGCAATTGCAAGAAGCATTGTAAACTCTCCAAAGCTTTTACTTGCAGATGAGCCAACGGGAAATTTAGACCCAACAAATTCTTTGAATGTATTTTTGCTGTTACATTCATATGTAAAGGAAAATAACAGCTCTATGCTTATAGTAACACACAACTATATCCTTGCAGAAAAAGCAGATCACATTTTTCAGTTAAAAAACCGATCATTAGTAAAGTTGTGAATGGAAGAAGCAATACAATACAAAGCTACCTATAACTTGTACTTATTTAACCAATGATCATTAACGGAGTATAATTCGCATGAAATGCCTTCATTGCTTTTTATACACGGACTCTTTAACTTACGCTGTTTACTTAGAAAGCATCCTGACAGCATAAATATCGCTAAAACGAGAAATAATAATTGCCTAAACATAACAAGACTTTTTTTATTTATATTAATACGTTCATTTCTCTCATTTGTAAAGTTAGGCATATTCTTTTACCCTTATCTCTTTTTTAACTTTTTTGGAGGAAGTGACTGCACTGTTTAAGCGTAGTTTTATATAATTATCTATAATTTGAGCTACTTCCTCTTCTTTATCCCTTAAAAAGTGGTTAGTATCGTCTACTATATGGTATTCCATATGGTTATTTTTTACCGAATTTATTAACCTTTGTGCTAATTCTGTTACATCGCTTTCTTCTGAAATTGTATCATTATTACTTTGTATTATAAGTCCAGGAACTGGGCAAGGAGAGAGAAAAGAGAAATCGTACTTAGTTGCTGGAAGAGAAAGGGCAACAAAACTTACTATTTCTGGACGGCGCATTGTCAACTGCATAGCTACCCATGCTCCAAAAGAAAAACCGACTATCCAAATTGGAACGTTGTTAGAGTTATGCTCCTGAAGCCAATCAATAGCTACTGCAGCATCAGTTAATTCTCCTATACCCTTATCAAAAGTTCCGGTAGATTTTCCGACACCACGAAAATTAATTGTCAATGCAGAAAAGTTATTATCGATAAAAGATTCATATATAGTATGTATAATCTTACTATCCATACTACCACCATATTGAGGGTGATGATGTAAAATTAGCACAACTGGTGCATTGGTATCTTTGCTTTGATGATATCTACCTTCTATCTTTTTTGTTGCATTATTTAAAAAGACTTCTACCATGATTGCTCCTAATAAAAACCTGTTTTGACAGGGCTTGATAATGTAAATTATTTATTAATTATGTATTAATTTCACTGTTTTTGCAATAAATTTTTTATCGTGTTAAAGTTAACATACATAATTGGTTAATGGTAAGTGACAAATAAGCCTGTGAGTTTATTCTCTCTGGAAGAAAGTAGTTGCGTGTATGCTGATTATAATGCAACTGCTCCAGTGAGTAAAAATGTAAAAAAAAGTATACTTGAGATTTTGTCAAAACAAACACTAAATCCATCATCTCTGCATAAAAGAGGACAAGAAGCGAGGAAGATTCTTAAAGAGGTAAGAGATAACGTACGTGATGCTCTTAGCATTCCAGATGATAAAGAAATAGTTTTTACGTCTGGTGCAACTGAAGCAAACAACCTCGTCATGAGAGGAATGAAAGGCTATCTGCATGTAATTTCAGCTACAGAGCATCCTTCAATTCTTAATTCTGCATGTAATCCACATATAATACCCGTTAATCAAGAGGGTATTGTTGACTTTTTAGAGCTAGAGAAAATTCTAAGCGAACTTGAAGGGAATAAAGTAATAATTTCAGTGATGATGGCTAATAACGAAACTGGAGTTATCCAGCCTGTTAAGGAAATAGCTAAAATAGCACATAAATTCGGGGCAATCTGTCACACTGACGCTGCTCAAAGTGTTGGGAAAATCAAAGTAAATATGGAAGATTTAGGAGTGGATTTACTTACTTTATCTGCTCACAAATTTGGTGGTATAGCAGGTAGTGGAGTTTTAATATTTGACAAAAAGCTTGTAATAGAACCTACTATAATAGGTGGTGGGCAAGAAAGAGGATTGCGTGGTGGTACAGAAAACATTGTTGCAATTGCAGGTCTTTCTGCTGCATTGCAAAACATTCCAGATCTTCTATCAAAAATGAATGAAGTGGAGAAGCTGCGTGATCAATTGGAGTGTGAATTATTAAGTCTTGTCAGTGATATCAAGATCTTTGGCAGAAATTCTGAAAGATTGCCAAATACAAGTTTTATTTATATGCCGAGGGTAAAGAATGATCTGCAGCTCATGCATTTTGACTTAAATAATATTGCAGTCAGCAATGGTTCTGCATGCTCTTCTGGAAAAGTTGGGCCTTCTCATGTTTTGCTTGCAATGGGAGCAACAAAAGAGCAAGCAGAATGTTCAATTAGAATCAGTATAGGTCCGGAGGTTAAACCGCGAGACATAGAAAAAATAGTGGATTGTTGGTATAGTATCTATAAGAAGAATGCTTTAGTAAATGCAAAAACTACTTTCACCATTCCCCTTAAATCATGATAGAGGGAATGGTGAAAGTAATTTCTATTGCCAGAGGTTGTTATAATAGTTAAATGCTGCTGAAAACCGATTTGCTTATAGTTATGGAAGAAATTCTCTAATTGCATACCACACCATTCAATTGTAGTATGTCATTTTATACTTGATAAAAACGCTGTATTGTATTATAATATATCATCAAGAGATAATAAGGAGTTACATATGTCTTATATGAAAAACGAACAGGATATTCGCTCTCAGGGCGTTTATTATAGTGCTGGACTCAGGAGTTACCTAACTAAAGTATACAATTATATGGCTTTAGCTTTAGGTGTTACAGGGCTTGTTGCGTTTTTAACAGTGTTTTCTGGTCTTTTCCAGGTGATTTATTCCAATCCTGTTCTATCGCTTGTGGTAATGCTATCTCCAGTTGCATTGGTGTTTTATATGTCTTTTAGGCTTCAACACCTAAGTGCTCAGTCAACACTTACTGTATTTTTTCTATTCTCAGTTTTAATGGGAATTTCTTTATCTCATATTTTTATAATTTATACTGCAGAAAATATAGCGAGAGCATTTTTCATTACATCGATCATGTTTGGTTCTATGGCTTTATATGGTAATACTACAAAAAAAGATCTTACCAGCATGGGTTCTTTTTTGATTATGGGAATCTGGGGGTTAATCATTGCATCTATAGTTAATCTGTTTCTTGGAAGCAGTCCTCTCTATTTTGCAATATCGTTTGTATCAGTGATAGTGTTTACTTTAATGACCGCATACGATGCTCAGAGAATCAAAGATGTTTATTATAGATATAATGATGGCTCAGAAGTTGCAACTACTAAGCTGGCAATACTTGGTGCAACTAATCTTTACTTTGACTTCATCAATATATTCCTCAATTTACTCAGGTTACTTAACTTGTTCAACAATAAGGATTAGATGATTTCCTTTTTAAGGGGAAACAATAAAAGTTCTATAGTTTTCCTCCTAATATCTTTAGTGGTATTGATGCTGTGTCTTGCATATGCTTCAGTACCGTTGTATAGCATCTTTTGTAAAGCTACTGGATATGGTGGCACAACGAGAAAAGTAACTAATGCAACAATAAATGCAACTGACCAAAAAATCAGGGTTCACCTTAATGCTGATATAATATCAGGTCTGCCTTGGGAATTTAAATCAGAAACTAACTACATCGATACAAATATAGGGCAACAAAGTTTAGTATTTTATTATGCAAAAAATTTATCTGATCAGCCTTCTTTTGGAATGGCAGTGTATAATGTCACACCTTTTAAAGCAGGTAAATATTTCAATAAAGTTGCATGCTTTTGTTTTGAAGAGCAAATGCTGCTACCAAAACAAAAAGCGGCTATGCCCGTATCCTTTTACGTAGACCCTGAAATAATGCGTGACAATAGTACAAAAGATTTAAGTGAAATAACACTATCATATACGTTTTTTAAGCTTAAATAACAAACCTTTTCCTATTGTAATCCGAACAAGGTTGTACGATACATCTATTGAATTGAGCAGGAGCTCTTATTTGCTTTTTGCACACTGACTACTTGTGTTTCAGTGTTCGTTGTTGCTAATTCCCATCCTTCATTATTTGCTTCACAAGCATTCCAACATTGAGCCAACTCCTTATTATTTTTTACAGAATCTGGTATTTCTATGTTGGGTTTTTTTTCTAATGTATGCTCAATTAGAATTTTACAGCAATCCTTGGATTTCGTTGACTTATCTCTACCATATAATTTAGCAACATAGTCTAAAGCGGTATTTCCACCATAGTTTTCATTTGGGTTATCATTTACTCCCGCTTTTATGAGAGCTTTTAATATATCTGGAGAACGAGCCAAAACGCAGGCATGTAAATATCCTTTTTCATTTTGCACATTAGCTCCTGCTTTTATTAAAACTTGCGCTAAATTTGTTAAAGTGTATAATTTATAATTAATGGCAATAGAAAAAAGACTATCTATTGGAAAGCCATCATAATCTTTCAAGTCAAATTGGTGATTAATATCAAATCCTTTTTTTTCCCAAGAAGTATATAAATATTTACAATAATCTCTTTTTTTATCTGATTTTTGTATTCTATATTCTAACCTTTCTTTTATTTTTTTTATTACATTGTTAACATCCAAATCATTATCTTCATCCACTTTGCACAACACATTGAATAAAACACCATAAAGCCAAATTTCTCTGTTCATGATAATTTGTGCCTCAAAACTATTAACAATACGCTTATGTAGTGTATAAACTCTAAATAACATTTTGCAAAAATATTAATTGCTAGATAACATAATTAAAGTTTTTGTCTTACATTTATCATGGTTAGAGCTATACAAATTAAAAAAACTGGGGGGCCAGAAGTATTAGAATTTGTAGATAAGAGCATAGGTGAGCCAAAAGATGAGGAAGTCTTAATACGTCATACAACTATCGGCTTAAATCGTTATGATTTAGAACACAGAAAAGGTACACGCAAAATTAAAGATCTGCCATCAGTACTTGGAGTAGAGGCAGTAGGAGTTGTTGAAAAGCTTGGTAAAAAAATTAGTGATGGACTTAAGGTTGGAGATAGAGTTGGATATTGCACAGCTCCTCCAGGGGCATATTGTGAAAAGCGCATTGTACACCAGAAATATTTGATAAAAATTCCGAATGATATACCTGATGAAGTTGCTGCTGCAGTATTGTTTAAAGGTATGACAGCTCACTATTTAGTTAATCAATCTTATAAAATCAGGCCTGGTGCTTTTGTACTAGTTCATGGAGCTAATGGTGGTTTGGGGCAAATAATATGCCAATGGGCAAAGGATAAAAAAGGTATAGTGATAGGTTCTATAAGCTCTGACGAAAAAATGAAGATAGCTTTACAAAGTGGCTGCACATACGCAATAAACTACAATGATAAAGACTTCGTTTCTAAAATCATGGAGATTACGAAAAATAGAGGAGTAGGTGCGGTGTATGACCCTATAGGTTACGCTACAAGCAAGCTCTCTTTTGAATCTTTAGGTAAGTTTGGCATATATGTTTCCTATGGGCAGATATCAGGTAATGCTCCTATTAATTTCTCTTTACTTAGTTCGCGTTCGTTATTTGCAGCTGGAACTTCGATATATCACTACAAGCACAATAGACTTACGTTAGTGCTTACTGCAATGGAAATTTTTGAAATGATAAGAAAAAAACTTTTAATTGTACGAATTAATAAAAAATATAAATTTGATGAAATAATAGAGGCTCATCGTGACATGGAAAATAGAAAAGTAAGTGGGCTAAATATTATCAAAGTTTCTTAAATAACTTAGTAACCTAAAATAATTATTCATTAAGTCATATCAACAAGAATTTCACATGGTTAATTTTCTTTTTGGGAGAGTTAAAAGCATACAGCTGTAGCTAAACTGACTGAGATTTTTATACCGGACTAGTTTGAAAAACTTGTCATTCTGCTACTCGTTAGTGGCGTGGTAATGCAATGTTTTATCTATAGATATTATGTTCACAGTAGTTTCAAAAGAAGCTGAGTAAATAAGTTATATTTCAAATTAGATTTGGTGTCACATCTAACATTATAAGTATTATCACTTCAATAGTATATGGAGCTGTTATTTTTCTTTTAAATGAATGCTTTTTTCTGTTTTACAATAGTTTTAGAGTTAGTACTTAGAAAGTTTACATTGCTTTATGAATTGTCTCTGTTGTTCTGATATATCCAGTAATCATAAGTTCTCCTTTAATGGCATTTTGTTCTCATATTTTATATACCATTACACTCTGGGACCATACATATAAGGCTAAAGTGTGCTGAAAGTCAATTAAAAACTCCAAAAAGAATAACATAGAAGTATTGACTATAATGTGTTAGTATGTTAGCCTTTATATAAGTTTTAATTAAAGAGATAAGGTTATGAGTGGTTTCCAAGATCAAGAATTTAAATCAAATCTGATATATGAAATGGCAATAGCAGGGATATCCTGTGGAATAGTGGGGGGGGATAGTAGCAGGCTTAGGAGCTATTGATGGAATTTTTACAAATTACGCTATAAGCTCTATTTCTGGTTTGTCACCTCTTGTTGCAGGTGGAATGGTTGGTGTTGGGTTTCTATTATCATCGTTATATGCAATAGCTTTAATAGCAAAACTCTCAACTTCGGGCTTTAAGGACTCTTCAAAAGAAATAATGCAAGCAATTGCGTGTACTGGTGTTAGATTTGGGATAGGAGCAGGATTGGTTGCTCTTGGCTTTACATCACCAGCAGCTATAGGTGCTTTAACTTTTGTAGTGAGTGTGATTGCTTGTATTCCTTTAAGTTTCTTAATTGATAAAGCAATTGAGTGCTTTTTTCCAGAAGGAAATAGATAGCCAGGTAGTTCCGTTGATGGGGAGATATACAAAGGAAATAAACAGCCAGGTAGCTCAGTTGATAGTGATGTGAAAATTGTTGATGGGGATGTGTGCAGGAGAGTATTTTAAGAGACGATAGATAGAAGTTTTTGAAGAGGATTTAGCCCATTTTTTTGTGTTAAGTATAATTGAATTATCAGCTTAATTCCTAATCCTGCATAGCTAGTTGATTTTCCCATCCAAGAATCATTTTATTAGCTTGCCTCAATGTTTCAATAGAAGGCAAATCTTCTGTGCTGAGTGGTAGGCGGACAGTTTTGTGTTCTATGAGCCCAATGTCATGCAAAAGTGCTTTAGTAGGTATTGGATTGCTGGCAGTAAATAGAGCTTTGCAAGCTTGTTGCCAACTGTCTGCTTGAGGGTTCTTGCCGCTCATGCATTGCTTAACATATTCATGTACTACACTTGGCCAAACATTGGCAGCAACAGAAACCAGACCAGCCGCACCCTTAGCAGCCATATCAAATATCATATTATCGTCCCCACAAAACACCTCAATATTTGGTGCAACTTTCTTATACTGAGTTAAAGTATCAACGGTGCCACTTGAATCTTTGATAGCCCAAAATTTTTCGTGGCTGGATAAGTTGCGTACAGTTTCAGCGTGAAGACTCACTCCTGCTCTTGATGGAATATTGTAAAGCATGGCTGGCACATGTGCTTTTTCAAGCAGCTTTTCAAACCATAAAGTTTGCCCCATGATTCCAGGCTTTGCATAAATGGGAGTTGTCATTAGATAGCCATGAATAGGCATACCCTTGCAAAAATCAAGCCATTCAAGAGTCTGATATAGATTCACTCCTGGTACACCAATTATAATTTTCGTATTTAATTTTAGCTCACATACAAATTCAACTAATGTGCGCTTTTCAGAATCAGTAAGTGATAAGCTTTCACCTGTGCTACCTAGCAACACTACACCATTTTCAGCTTCAGCTTGCATTGTTAGTAAACGCTGCAAGCTTTGGTAATCTATACTATCTCCACTGCAATTAAAAGGAGTAACACAAGCAGTCCATAAAAATGTAGATTTCAATTGAAGTTATTAAAATGGTATTTCATCATCGATTAGTTCGTCTTTTATATCGTTGTCAAAACTTCCGTGTTTATCTTTTTGTTCTGTTTCATTTTGTTTGTATTCACTTGGCTTGTAATCAGAGTTTGACATACTGTTTCGTGAATCTAAAAGGGTAAGGGCACTATTAAAGTTATATAGCACCACCTCTGTCGTATACCTTTCACTACCATTTTGGTCAGTCCATTTTCTAGTTCTCAGAGAACCTTCAACGTAAACTTTACTACCTTTCCGTGCAAAGTCTTTAACAATTTTTACTAGTCCTTCACTAAAAATTACAATATTATGCCATTCTGTCTTTTCAGAGCGCGTACCAGAAAATTTGTCAGTCCAACTTTCAGATGTGGCTATCGAAAAACTTGCCATCTCTTTTCCATTTTGTGTAGTCCTAATTTCAGGATCTTTTCCTAAATTACCAACTAATATGACTTTATTTATAGTACCACTAGACATAATTATGCTTTAAAATAAATCTCTTTATTATCTTATGTGAGAGTATTATTGTCAAATTTAATTAAAAACGCGCTTGGAGGGATTCGAACCCACGACCTTTGCCTCCGGAGGGCAACGCTCTATCCAACTGAGCTACAAGCGCAGATGTATTAGATTATTTAATAGATAAACTATCTAAATCAAATTTTTGTTCTGGATAAAGCGTAAACATAATACCTCCATGTCCAAAATGTACATTTTTAGAATTGCTTATCCGTTCTTTTGTTATCTTTTGGTTTACAGCCCATGAAAAAGTTACATAATTTTCAGTTACTGAGTGCACTTTTAAATCCTTAGTATTTATAAACAACTTTCCATTTACCCATATTTTCCATGTATCGGGGGAAAAGTATAAAATTGAATCTAAACTGACTACTTTACAATTGAAATTTTCTTCCTCTGTAACTCCTGAAGACTGTAAGTTAAACTTTTCCATCTCACTAACTATTCTATTAACCTGCTCTTCATCAAAAAAAATGCTTTTTATGCTACCATATTGCGATAAAGTACTCTCTGCTGCCTCTTTTATTATATCGTCTCGATCTATATAATAATTGTTGATAAAAAAACACTCCTTCGCACGCAAATTTGCTATATCAATGAAGTCATTTATTTCTTGATTTCCAACTTTTAAAATACTTTTTAAGTACTTCTTTTCTATAATCATTCCATCATTAGAATGATGACAGACCATTTCATCATTGCCTTGTCTTTCTATATATACACATAAATTTTCACTATTTAACCCTAATATTTTATGCTCAATAAAATCTTCATTACTAATATGCTGTTGGCAAGAATATTTTTTACAAATCCCTATATTTTCTACAAGATCTTCGCAATTGCAATATGCACTAACATTAAAAAACAGCAGCGTAAAAATAAAAAACAACTTTATATTCATCTACTTAATATGGTATACCAATCAAAAACTATACTAGCTCTCACTATCTCTATCATATTACCACTTAAAATCTGGTTTATAACTTTAGCATCTATATTTCTCTGCTTATTCAAGGTAAGAGATCTGATCATAACATAACCAGGAAGATTTGGAATAGACTGTAGAAATAAAAAAATATGCTTATCGCTAATTGAGCTTAAACTTAGAACCACTTCACTTCTTATTACTTTTGTATGTTCACTTTTATTGTGGAGTTCAGCTTCTTCAGGTATAGAAATTGATATTTCAGGTTCTAACATGTAGTGTTTTTTATATAGCTTGTTAAGCTCAAAATTTAAATTTGTAATGTATCTGCTACTATGTAAGTTTGAAGAAGAAATTCTTTTCCATAAATCTAGGTTTTTATTTAGAACGACTTCTTTCTTTTGAATTTCAATGATCTGTAAATTAATAGAGCGTATTTCCTCAGCTGCAGTTTGATTTTTATTATAAACCTTTTTGTTATAGATAATAAAACACGTTGATAACCCTATTAATACAATAGATAACAATAAGTAATATATGCACTGAATTGTAGCTTTTCTTTTTAGTTGAGAGATAGTCATCAATCTACATTGCCTCTCCTATTTCAACATCAATAGATAGATTTTTCTCTTTAGTAGTAGGTAAGCTAGAGATACTAATATCATGAGTACGGAAATTATCGTTTAAATTTTTCTGTAGTTTCTCGTATTGATAAGAAATGTCTTTACCAGATTGAAAATTAAACCTTAAAGTTGTGGTAATATAACTTTTTGCCTCATTATAATTCCACTCAAACGATTGAAGCTCTACACCTGGTACTTTTAACTTTTCTGCATACTTAATTTGTGTAAGGGGAGAGTACTCTATTTTTGATAAAATATTATTTATATTAATAAAATCGTAAACTTCATCTATCTTTTTTACATTATAGATTTGGCTAAGTTTTATTAGTTTGTTATTTAAAGCACTCCGCGTTGCAGATAAATTATCAGCAACATTAAAATTTGAATACAAATTTTGCAAACAAAAGGCGTTAATTACAACTAAAACCAAGAGTAGGTATAGAAAAATTTGAGGAGAATTTAAATAAAGATAATTAAATAGATAAAATTCTTTAGTTTCTTTTGTGTTAAAAATATTTATTGGCTTATTCTTAAAGCTGTGAAACAAAATTGTAGTATCACAAAAGCTATCTTTTTCGCTTATAGCTAATTCTGCCCCCAATAGTTTACCCAGCTCATATGGAGTCAATATGTTCACACTATTCTCTGAAAAATTTATAACTGATAAACTAGATTTAATAGCTTCTGATACTATAATGCAGAGGTCGACAGGGTCATTTTTTTCAAATCCAAACTTAGTTAAAGATTGAATTGTATTTTTCACTTCCTGATATATTTCACCAGCAATGATTCCTGGTAAATTATCATTAGTAAATGGTATTAAACGTGTAAATATCATTTTGTTCTCTTTAAGAACCACTTGTCTATAGCCACCTGTTTTAGTTGCAGCAACTATAATTTTCCAGTTACTAGGATCTTTGTGTAGAATCTTTTTTGCTATACTGACTAGTTCTATAGGAAACATTAATATTCCTTTAAAGTTAGAGCCTATTTCAACAAACACGTCCAACCAATATTCTATTAAATGATTTGCTTTTGATGAAACAAATAGATACCACCAGTTTTGATTAAATTTATTCGGCTTTTCGACCAAGAGAATAGAATTTATATCGTTATTATGAGCAAAATGCTCTACTTTTGTTTTTGCTGATAGATAAGCACTAATCCTATTTACTCTTGGGATAGACTGTAGCAAATAGTTCTGATCAGTGTGATTGAGAACCAGATATAAGGGTGCTTTTTTATCTGATGAGAGACATGAAATTAAGTCAGAAACAACTTTATTATTTTTGTCCTTAGCAAAATATCTTTTATTTAAAGTATCATTTTTAAAATATAGTAACATTGTGCCTTCTTTTCCTATAGAAAGCATAAACTTATACCAAATTCCATTACTAATCGAACAAATAAGAAACATTACAAACTCGTTTAATAGTAGTGCTGGAAATACTGACAATAAAATTACACAGAACATCTGCAAGTAAGCCTATGGTATCGTAGACTCTGTTACGTAAAGTATTGTATTTGATATATTGCCACAACCTCTCAACAGGATTCAGTTCCGGTGAATAAGGAGGCAAGTATATAATGGTAATGTTTTCCTGAAATTTCAAACTTTTTGATCTATGCCAACTTGCACAATCCATTACAAGAAAGGCTTTTTTCGTGCCTAAATCTTTCGACATCTGCTCCAGAAATATATTCATACAATCAGTGTTTACATATGGAGCAAGTAGGCTGATTTTCTTACCACTTCTTGGATTTACCGCACTGTAGATATAGAAATTTTGTCTACCAATTTTCATTTTAACCTGCGTTCTGACCCCTTTTTTAAACCATCCGTGTCCGATTTTTGAATGAGTTCCAAATCGTGATTCATCAAAAAAACACCTCTTTTTCAGGGTGGGAATTGACTATTTTATTGAAGTATTTTTTAAACTCTTCTTGCTTGTTTTTATCTTGTTTATGGTGCATTGGCCTCGGTGTTATATAAGAAAATTTCATCCTTTGTATCTCACGGTGCACTGTTGATTTGCTAATGTTTAGGCCAAATTCCTCTGAGATTTTTATCTGCACTTCCTTAATAGTAATATTTGGATTTCTTTCTACCCATATTTCAATTTGCTCACGTTGATTTTTCTTTAATTTGCTTTTTCTTCGCCGCTGAGACGGGGCAAATAATCTTTCTACTCTACCAAATTTTAGATGCTTTATCCATTCAGTCAAAGCAGTCCTTGAAATTTTACATATTCTTGCCACAGCGCTTATACTACTTTCTTTTCCTGCTATCACCGCTTGTAACTTTTTTGAAACATATGCGTTATTTCTGACCTTTTTTAACATTTCTTTCGCCAAATTTACAACTTTTTCGTCTAATAGTTTTGACCTTAATGCCATTTATACCTCTCTATTTTATCTACTTTATTATCACTTCTTTCCCATTATTGTCTATCTGTTCTTTGCATAGTGGGAATTGGTATTACTTTTGGGTTTTGACCCAAACATATTAACAAAGTGTATACTCATCTAGAATTAAAAAGGTAATTTATTGAAATTCATTAAACATTAGATGACAATATTACTTATATTATAAGTTTTTGATAAAATTAGTAGCAATATTAACCCTTTTGTATGATGAAGGTTTTTTATATTTGTGCTAGACACAACTTAACCTGACAAACGAGGATTAATTATATCTCAGCTTGATATTTTATTCTCCAACAGACTGAAAATTGAATTAAGCTAAAGACTTGATTTGACGCACGTTGTTGCACATTACCATTTAGTATACTTGAACTGAACATTTTCAGTGAATCCATCTGGCATGACTGAAACTTTTGTATTCATATTTATTTTTAAGTAATTTACTAGCTCATCAACTAATATATCAGGAGCAGAAGCACCTGCAGTAATTCCTATTTTTTCTGCGCCCTGCAACCAATTTTTGTTCATACATTTATAATTATCAATCAAATAGGCTCTTTTTCCTGTGGAAATGCACAGGTCTAATAAACGGTTTGAATTTGAACTGTTTTTGCTTCCTACAATTAACACTACGTCTGTAATTTTAGCCAATTTTTTAACAGCGTTCTGCCTATTTTGTGTTGCATAGCATATATCTTTTAAGTCGGGGCCTGTAATGCTTGGAAATCTGAGCTTCAGTGTAGCAATAATTTCTTTGGTATCGTCAATACTTAACGTGGTTTGTGTTACATAAGATAAATTATCTGGATCTTTGATTTGTAAATTGTATACGTCTTGCATAGTTTGCACTAGAGATATAGGATTACTTACTCTTCCTATAATTCCTTTAACTTCTGGATGATTTTCATGTCCAATTAGAATTAATTCTTTACCACTATCCTCATACCTTTTTGCCTCTTTATGTACTTTGCTAACTAATGGACATGTTGCATCAATCACTTGAACACCCTTTCTTTTTGCCTCATCCTCTATACTTTTCGACACTCCATGTGCGCTAAAGATCAATATTCCTCTATTGTCTTTAATGTCTTCTATGCTGCTTACAAAAACCACTCCTTGTTTCTTGAAGTCCTCTACTATATACTTATTATGAACAATTTCGTGTAGTACATAAACTTGGCGTTCATTTTTGTATTTCTCTAAAGTGATTGCTAATATGTCTACAGCTCTTTTAACACCTGCACAGAAACCGCGTGGTTCAGCTAAGATAATCTCCATTTTTTAAGTAAGTATGTAAACATTGCTAAAAAGCAAGCTCCGCTCACTATGTTTCATATCATGACTGCTTTACTATAATTTCAAATTTATCATTACCAAGACTCTTGTTAATATACCAGGAACCGTCATCTTTAATTACAAATTCAGGACCCTTGAGGTCTCTTGTTATTGTCCTTCCATCTTGGCCATCCATGGCAATATGGATATTGAATGTAACGATGTCTAGATTTATTATAGCTTTTTTCCCACTGTATGAATTTAGACTAAACTTGCCCAACATGACATCATTAATACTCACTTCTCCTGCATAAGTATCACACTGACCATCTACACAACACTCACTTTCAATATAAAAAAGGTCTGACATATTTACATCTATAAAAAAAAGAACTAAACTTACATACTAAATATAGCTTATCATTAATAAGCAATTACAGATTACTTTGGCTACAACAATAATGCAACTGACATAATTAATTGTATAAGAAACTACACTTTAGAGAAATGGTTGTTTGGTTTTTTTATTAATTTTTTTCACCATACTGTCAATCATGTGTTTTATTCCTTGATATACAGAGTGTGTACTTTCATCACTACGCATATAAGCAGAGCAGGAAAATATATTATGCTTTTCGTCTTCTATTGATAGCTTTGTATCGCATGTTATATGTTCGCCGCCGAGCTTCTCTATCAACTGGTCTTTGTCGTCTCCTATAGTTACCTTAATCTTACTTTCTTCTTTACCTATTTTGCTACTTAAAATTAAAACAATAATGGCTGGAGATATACATATAGTTCCTATTGGCTTTTTTGCAACAAAGAACTCTGAGACTAATCTTTCAAACTCAGGCATTACTGTTTTATTTTCAGCTAAGTCAGATAAATTTTTCGCAACTCCATATCCACCAGGTACGACTAGCATGTCAAAATTTTCAGCTTTAGCTTCTCTTAAATCATTTATCTCACCTCTTGCAATTCTTGCTGCTTCTACAAGTACATTCCTTTTTTCTTTTACTGCTTCTTTTGTTTTGTGATTCATAACTTGTGTGATATCAACATCAGGAGCAAAGCACGTGACTTCAACTTCCTGCTGATCAAGCACAAGCAAACTTAAAACTGCTTCTCTCACCTCTGTGCCGTCGAGATGGCCGCATCCTGATAAAACCACAGCGGCTCTTAATTTTTTCTCACCCATAAAATACCTTGATTTCATATAATCTAGGTATTGTAATACAAATTCCATATTTGGAAAGGAGTAATTATTTTATGTCAATTATAATATAATTAATAATTAGTATGTATAATTAGGCATATCTATAGTTGATGGAGTTGAATATGGCACCTACAAACAGTACGTTTTTTGACACTGACTACCCAGAACTAAGAAAAGCTATTTCAGATATAATAGAAAGCATTGCACAATCTCCACAGGAAGAAAAAGGAAAGTTGTTTGGGGCCCTATCAGAACAAGTTAGAGGGATGAACCTCAAAGATTTAGGTTTAGCGATTAATGACCAAGGCTTGCAAAAGGAGGTAAATAAAGAATTATTTATAAAATTCATTGAAGAAGCGCTTAAAAATTTAGAACCTGAAGAGATCAAGCCAGAAATGATAGAGAAAGTATTACAATCCGTTGAGCGTGAAGCAATAAGTAATGTTATAAATAATAATAAAGGTCCGCTGGACAATCTAGTCAATTATTTTAAATCAGCATCTACAAATGAAAAAATTGGAATGGCTTCTGCTGTAATGGTATTAGGAGCAGCATTTTCTCCGCTTATTGTGCTTGCCACATTAATAGCGCTTGTGGCTATTGGAGCACGTTATGTAGGAATAGGTATAGGAAAAGCAGGGGAAAAAATAAAAGAAGGTGCGATTGATTCAGGAAAAGCAGTGAAAAGTCTTGTGAAAGATGTGATCGATAAATTGCCTACGTTTCAAGCAAGGAAGAATAACTTTAGTAGATTAGAAATAAACACGAATGAATCTCTTAATAATGTTACTTCAAAAGGTCAAAAAGACGATAAAAACAAAGAATATATTAAAGATTTTTCTGATAATATAGCAATATTAAACATGCTTCAAGATCAAAAGAAGCGATCTGCTATACAAGAGTTAGTAGAGAATGGAACCATCAAAAATTTTTCAAAAGATGATATGACCAAACTTCTGAAAAAGGGCTTAAGTACTCATGAGGAAGATATGCAGAAATTGCCAAATTTGATGAAAGATTTTCTACCTGCAATTATGGCAAGTGGTAATAATGAAATAGAGAAAGTGGAAGAAATAGTTAATAAGAAAGTTGAAGAAATGAAGCCATATTCTCAAGTAGAGAATGTCAGTTTGAAGCAAGGGAAAGAAGGGAAAGGAAAGGGGTGAATTGATACATTTGAAGAGCGTTTTAATGTATCTGTCTATCTTATTTTGTCACCCTGCTAATCGGACACAAAAAATTACTTCCGCATATTTTCAATCTCATTATAATTACAAATAGAGATATTTTAAGAGCTCAAAATCTATCTTTAGTCTGCAGACTTTTTAATCAAACTTATTAAAAATGTATTCTTCAGTGTATATCTGTCGTATGTGCACTGCATTTTTTTCTAATCTTTTTTACAGGGGGATTTTATGTCCAGAATTCCAGATATTTGACCTTTACTTTAGCTAATAAAAACCAACTGGTACCTGCGGTTTTTATAGCTACGTTTCTCAAACAAGTTTCAAATGAATAGATTTCTTGCATAACTGGAATTTAAAAGTTGATGTCATTCTAGCGCGTGACACTAGAATCCAGTCCTTTTGTGCAAAAAACGTTGTAAAGTAACTTAGTTGGATCCCAGTGTCAGCTACTCTGATGACAAGACAGGTTTCAATATTTGCATGCATCTAAACAGATAAGCAATTACTATCAGAAAGAGGTAGACTATGCTACTCCTTTCTATCCGTTTTCTTGAGCAACCTGCTTTCAAGTCTAACACACATCTCAGTAATTATAATATCCAATTTTTGATCGTGTTTTTCCACAGGTAAATTTTTACAATATTGCTTCTCATAGGCTACACCTATAAATATTTTTCCAAGTGGCCGTAATTTTTTTATCATTTCATCATACCAACCACCGCCAAAACCTAACCTATTAAAATGATCATCAAAAGCAATAACAGGAGTAATGATTGTATCGGGGATTATATCTTCATCTGCTTTATTCCATTCCTCAAATTTTAATAACTTGTTTTTATTAGGGACTGCTACTTTATAATCTAAATCGAGTAAACGATGCATCAAAGGCACAACATTAATTTCTCCGTCTGTTGGAATGTACGCTGCTATTGTTTTACCTTTAACGTAGCTTAAGTTCTGATTAAAGAGATTAATAAGGGAACTTGCTGCATAACTGGAATAACTTTCATCAACATCTTTTCTTATGGTTCTATATTGCTTCCTTAGTTCCTCTTTGTGCTGTTTAGTGTCTTTGAACATGTTCTATCCATTTTGCAGTGAGCTTTTCTTGTAAACTATTTTGCTTCAAGCGCTCACTTAAAAAATCAAAGTCAACAAGCTCCATATCCTGGTCTTGATTACTGCAACTATAAACAAAACTTATTTCTCCTGTTTCCTTATTTATGTGTTGCTGAATACATTGAGCGCAGATTTCTTTCATCATGCACTGCATAGGAGAGTTAACTGATGATATTGCTATGTGTTTTGGTTTTAGATATGGCTTTAAAATTGTTTTTCTAGCTTCATTTATAGCTTTCATCATTTTATCAGAACCAATAGTGATGATTTTATCTATAGTGTTTAAACTAATAGTAATTTTACCTAACTTTCCTTGCTGATATGAGATTATTGCATCAACTATATTACCATGAAAGGATTTATCCTGTTCTCTGCTTGTTTCTATCAATCCTTCTTCACATGCCCAAATTACTGCACTTGATGCACGTTCTATCAGTGCTCGTTTAAATACATCACTTAATTTTTTATAGCCAGCGAAATATAAAACCTTATGATTGTTTTCAAGACATGCCTTCCCTATCGAAAATAACACTGCATTTCCAACTCCACCGCCAATGAGCATTATATTCTTCATAAACTTTTTATGGAGTAGAAAACCTCTCTAACTTCAATTAAACTGATAACTAACAGCTGCATTTTTACGCATATTATCCAATAACAGGTTGCTTTGTATCATAATCTTTTGTTGATACATTTCCTGTTTGATTGCTTCTATATCCATTGCATTATTTTTGATATCACATAACATCATCAACTTTGCAGTGCTATTTTCTCTTAATTCTACTATTTCATTCATATTTGTTTTACTAAATAAAATCTGTAAATCAGGATTTAAATTTCGCATTTTTATTTCAAACTCTTTTACGCTTGGCAACTTGAAATCATCTGCTAACTTGTCAAAATTTAAACAACTGACCTTTTGCTCCTTAAAATTAGAGAGTAAATTTTCTGAATCTTTAACCACAACTTGTTTTACTTTTAAAATACTTTCCAGCAGTGTATGATCGAGCTGTACCTTATCTATGACTTTTATAACAGAGTAACCTTCGCTTAAACTAATCGGACCTGCTGCGTCATTGATTTCTAATCTTTCCAAAACGTCCTTGAGAGTACCTTTTATCTGACTTAAATTAACTGTTGCTTTGCGCATCTTTATTGAAGATTCTGGATTATTACTGGTACGTAATTTTTTTACTAAGTCTTCAGCTATCTTCTGATCGGGAATTATGAACTCCTGAAACGTAATAAGGTAATCAGACTTCTCTTTTTGCTTTCTTGCATCATCCACTTCTTGATCGCTGATATTAATAAGCGGTACAACTCCTACTTCAATAATCTTGTTCCACAGCAGCTGACACTTTATTTGTTTTTTTAGGGTATTGAGATCTATATTATGCTTTTTTACGTATTGATCAACTTCATCAGCCTTAAGTTTTAAACTTTGAGTTAAGAATAACGTGACAGCATTATTTAACTCCTCGTTACTCAATTCTATATTCATCTTCTGTGCTTCGCTGACAATGATAATTTCGTCTATTAACTGTCTTAGAATTTGAGATTTTACCTCTTTTTGATTAATCTTCTGAGTGCCAAGCAATGAATTTATGAAGTTTATACGTCTTTCGATATCTAAATTTGAAATTGGCTCACCATTTACATCTGCAACAATTTCAATCTCAGTTGCAAGTAACCTAAGCGGCAGCATTATTAATATCAAAATTAGTATTTTATGCATATAAAATTATTTAGCTAATAACTAATTCTATAATAAATACTGAATAAACGCTAGCTAACTTTTTAATAATTAAAAAAGAGGGTGAAATTACTGTAATGAATACCTAAACAATAATATACGGAAGGAGAGGGATTCGAACCCTCGATACGACTTTTCAATCGTATAACGGTTTAGCAAACCGCCGCCTTCAGCCGCTCGGCCACCCTTCCAAATTATTACTATAATATCAAGACCTTTACTGCCTGTCTAATGCTTTTAATTGCAATATTTGTATCTGTCCAGATGCATGCAAATATTGAAACCTGTCTTGTCATCAGAGTAGCTGACACTGGGATCCAACCAAGTTACTTTACAACGTTTTTTGTGCGAAAGGACTGGATCCCAGTGTCAAGCACTGGGATGACACCATTTGTTGTAAACTCACTTTTACTCTATGGTTATACTACCTTACCGCTATCCTGAACGGATACCAATATTTACCCATTAAAAACAACAACATTTTTCCGAATAACTGTAATTTAAGGCTAAATCAACGCAAACTAATTTCTACTTTTTTCAATGATTTCTTTTGCTTTTTCCACATTAGCCCATTCTCCAACTGTCACCGTTTTTCCCTTTTCTAAATCTTTATAATGAGAAAAGAAATGAGCTATTTTATCTAGTAAGTTTTTAGATAAATCAGAATAGTTTTTTATATTGTCATAATAGCTATCAACACTGGAGATAGGTACAGCTAATATTTTTTCATCCTCTCCTTTCTCGTCTTTGGTAAGTAATGCACCTACTGGACGCACCGATATCAAAACTCCAGGCGCTAAAGGAAATTGAGTTAGCACCAAAACATCCGCAGGGTCACCATCACCTGCGCAGGTATTTGGTATAAACCCATAATTGCAAGGATAAGTCATTGAGGTAGACAAAAATCTGTCAACTTGTAACAACCCAAGCTCTTTATTAAATTCATACTTTACAGGCTCAGCATTTGCACTTATTTCAATTACTACATTTATTTCATCTGGTTTTGTTGTTACTTTGCTTAAATCCATGGATTACCTCGTTATTCAAGAGAAGATATTATATAGCATACACTTTAAAAGTGCTACATTTATCATTCATAAGTAGAGATTCATGATTGAATAGGACCATTTGCAAAACTGTTAATAGTTGTATCATTGATCGTTGAATGTGGCGGTTCTTGAGGTGATTTTAGTAGTTGAAATAAAGCATATACTATTACGATAGTAAGTACTGCAGCAACTATGAAATTGATGAGATTATTTTGTGGCAAAATATTTGTTATTGAGTTGAATAACTTTTGCTCCATAAAGAAATAATCAGCAGTATATAATCCAATAGACAATATAAACATACCTAAAGCTAATTTACAAAATGTGTTTTTATGATTTTTGTTTTTTTTGTTACTGATACTAGAGTTTAGTCTGCATTCACTTTGTGGCACTGAGTAATACGTATTCTCAGGGTTTGTTACTAATTGTTCAAATGCATCACTATTTTGGTTTTTTAGTAGTTGCTCTAGAGTACGTTTGATATTTTTAGGATATAGAGAATCTTGACTGTCTTGCTCTCTTGCAGCTGTAAATGTCCCGTTCAATTCACTTATACCTCTATAATTAAGTGTATACTTGGTGAATCCATTTCTATACGGTAACTCAATTTTTCTTAATACCTTTATTAACTGTAAGATGTAACTGTAATACAGTGGTGTGTTGATTACTCTAGCTTTCTCATTAATATATTGATTGAGTGATAAAATATCTCCATTTCCAGTACATGTAGAAAATATACCATAACTAGAAAATAGTAATGCTATGTCTTTATCTATTTTTATACTGTGAATCGAGTAATAATGATTTATTACCTCTTTACATAAGCTAAACTCTTTATCAAATTCATTTGCATAGCTTATTTTGAGTAACTTTTTAATATTATTGAGTACTTGTTTCTCAAAGTCATCATTATTGTTAAATAGAGCTTCACCTTTCGGATTTGCTAGAATATTAAAAAGCTTTAGTTTTTTTTGATCTTCTGTCAATTCTACTTGATCTACAATTTCCCTTAGCAGTTTCTTCGAAGTGTCACAAAGAGTAGGTATTTTTTTACTTTCAACTGCAGCATATATTTTATCAATTACTTCTTGAGTATTGAACTGAGCATTTTCTGCAAGAACTCTATAAGCTTGAACATAAATTAAAAACAATCCTTGTAGACTAAATTTTAAGTTAAAATATTTATCTAATGGCTCTTGTTCTTTTTTATTAATGAATTCGAATAGACCTATATGATTTCTGCAATCCATGCAATGATGTAAGTCAGCATGTTGAAAACTGCCCAAACGAATAAATGCGGCTTCTAGTAAATTGCCCTTACCAACAATTTTTATTAACTCTTCAACTTCTTTAACCATCCCTCTAGTCCACAATATAATAATTATCTTTATAGTATAAAGAATATAGGATAAAACAGCAATAAATTTTATTGTATGTTTACATTCTGCATTAAAAAATTAAACCACCAAGTTAGGAGCATATCCAACCTCCACCTATAACTTGTTCGCCCTTATATGCTACACAGGCTTGACCTGGACTGATGCCAAAGTAATCGTCGTTTAAAATTACACAGGCTTTGTTCTTTTCGTCAGTTGAATATATTGTCGCTAAGCTTCCTGCATGTGATGACCTAAGCTTCACAGTTACTTCCATGCCTTCTTTTGGTTGTTCTAACCAATTTAACTCTTTGACCAATATCTTTTTTTGCATTAGAGCATTGATCGGGCCTACTACAACTTCATTATTTTCTGTATTAATTTTTATCACGTAAAGAGGCTCATTGTGTGCGATGCAGAGGCCTCTTCTCTGTCCCACTGTAAAATTTACTATGCCGCTGTGCTCACCTAGCACTTTTCCATGAATATCTACTATTTTACCTTTCTGCACAGATTGTGGAGCTAATTTAGCTATTGTTTTACTATAGCTTTCGGAAACAAAGCATATATCTTGACTATCCGGCTTTTCAGAAATTTGTAAGCCAAAATACTTTGCTAATTTTCTTATATCACTTTTATAGAACCCACCTAATGGAAATCGCAAAAGCTTTAACTGCTCCTCAGTAGTTGCAAACAAAAAATAACTTTGATCTTTACTTTTATCAATACTTCTGCACAACTTTACCTCACCATTTTCTTCTAATCTTCTTACGTAATGTCCTGTTACGAGCACATCCGCACCAAGATTTTTTGTAACTTGCAATAGATCGCGAAATTTTACTGTTTGGTTACACCTTACGCACGGTATGGGAGTTTCTCCACGCATATAGGTATTTGCAAAATCCTCTATTACTTCCTTTTTGAATATTTCCTCGTAGTTTAAAATATAGTGGGGAAAGCCAACACTTTCAGCCACGTATTTGGCATCATAAATATCCTGTCCAGCGCAGCATGCACCCTTTCTCGCATTACCATCACTGCCATAGAGCTGAAGAGTCACACCTATCACTTCGTACCCAAGGTTATACAGCAGTGCTGCAGCAACGGAGCTATCAACTCCCCCGGACATTGCAACAATAGCCTTAGTTTGATGCGGAGCTTTATCTTTTAATAAAGGTTCAATTTCAAATTCTTTTAGCATATAATTTATAAACACAAACCTGTGTCAAGCACTGGAATCCAGTTTCTATTACACAATTTCATCGAAACAGCATACTTATTTGTAGTCAAGTTCCAGTGTCAAGCGCTGGGATGACACCCCTTCCTGCTGGAAGTTGCCTTTAAATTACTTGGTGCGTGACACTGGGATCTCATTTATATTACATAATTCCATCAAAACAATTCGATCTTCAAAAACAATTTAATCTTGCTTGAATAAAACATGGCCAAAATAGTCCATGTTTTCAAGTACTTTTCCGCTACCCAGGGCAACACAACAAAGTGGATCATCTGCAACACGAACTGGTAATTTTGTTGTTTCACTAATAACTTTACTCAAGTTGCGCAATAACCCACCTCCACCAGATAAAATTATTCCTCTATCAACTATATCAGAAGAAAGTTCGGGTGGAGTACTCTCCAGTGCAGTTCTAATAGCAGAAATTATCTGATGTACAGGCTCTATTAGGCTCTCTGCAACTTGATATTCTGATAAAAGCATTTCTTTTGGCATACCACTCACTAAATCCCTGCCTTTAATTATCATTCCCTCTTTGTTGTTTTCAACTGGCAGACTGGCTGAACCGACGTTTTTCTTAATTTTTTCAGCAGTTGTTTCGCCAATCAATAACTTATGATTTTCACGAATGTATGACTTTATTGCCTCATCCATAATATCACCACCTACTCTGGCAGAACGTGAATAAACAATTCCACCTAAAGAAATAATTGCAACTTCAGTTGTACCACCTCCTATGTCAACAATCATAGAACCTTCAGGTTCGGTAACTGGAAGTCCAGCCCCAATTGCTGCAGCCATTGGTTCTTCAATTAAGAATACTTCATTTGCACCAGCACTTTCTGCTGCATCTTGTATAGCACGCCTTTCAACTGGGGTAGATCCAGATGGAACACATATGATAATACTAGGCTTATTAACAGTGAATCTTGTGTTTGCGCTGCGTATGAAATATTTTAACATTTCTTCCGCGCTTTTAAAATCAGCAATAACTCCGTCTTTCAAGGGCCTTATCGCTTCTATTTCTCCAGGTGTTTTTCCGAGCATCATCTTAGCTTTTTTGCCAAAAGCATAAGGAACGTAACTTCCTTTTTCTTTTACTCTTGCTACAACTGAGGGTTCATCAAGCACTATCCCCTGATTTTTCTGATAAACTAAAGTATTTGCAGTACCAAGATCTATAGCAATATCGCTAGCAAATAAACCTTTGAAAGTAAAAAAATTTCTGATTAAATTCTGAACAAAACTCATACACAACTCAAGAAAACCATTTATTGAGACAAATTATACTTTTCAGATAAGTAACTAGTGTAGCACTCAATATCTAAATCCCTACCTGTTACCTTTTTTAGCTGTTCCAAAAAGCCATAATTTGCACTATATACATTTTTAGAGAACCAATCGATAAGTAAACTGAAATCTCCTTTTACTATAGAATCTAAAAATTCGTAATGATTTTTCTTAATGAAAGAAAAAAACTGCACAGCAGCGATTAACGCTATGACTTTAATAGGAAAGTAGCCTATAACACCACTTATCCAATACTCATCTTGAAAATAAGTGTCTAGCTCATTTTTAGCTTTTACTGAAATCTTGTAATGCTTCATACCTTCCAGCCATTTATCGTGTAGATCTTTAACTTCTAACGTACCATTTATTAGATCTTGTTCTAATTTAGTTCTTAGCATAATGTGAGCCAATAAACTAAATTCATCCGCATTCTTCAAAAAAGATGAAAGATTTACTTTATTGAAAATCAAATACAAATTTTCAACACTACTATTAATTTTGCCTTTTGTAGAAAGTTTCTCCTTTATGTGTGGTTGAATGAACTCAATAAATTCTCTCGATGTTCCAATGATCTTTTCCATGAATAACCCTTGAGTTTCATACATAATATGTTTTGTAATTGAGCTCTTTATAGAATTTTGCGCTAAACATTTTTGATGAATTGCATAACCAGTATGCCGTAAAAGTAAAAATAAACCATAACAAAGGTCAGATTCATCATAATCGATAGAATCGTAATAAGAAATGGAAATCTCATTTGGTGTAACACTCATTTGCTGTAAGAATAAGGAACCAAGTTCAATCTGTCTCTGAACCGTAACTTTTTGTATATTAGTAACCTTATCCTTCTTCTGCTTTTGAGTTACTTTCTCTACATTTTCACTAAAAAATTTACCTAGCTTAGGAAATATTTCCTTTATGTTCTTTTCTGTGATATTAGAGTCATAGTCAGCAAGCAATGACTCATAGTTTGAGCGCTTTAATTGCTGCGATTTTATAGAAGCTGCTTCACGAGTAAGCTTAATTAGGTTAGTAAAGCATTCTTTCAGCTTTTCTAAGTTACTAATTTCAGAATTAGTTAGCCTCCATAAGTTTTGGCATTCAATCTTAGCTTTGGACAAAGATTTTACTAAATCAACAGGAATAGCACTGCTGCTTTTGTGTATCCCCTCTATTAACTTTAGCTGCTGAATATTAGCACTCTTTTTATTCCTAAGAGCATTCGCTAATGATTCCTTTATTGCATCATGAGAGATAATTTCATGTCTGATTTCCTCTAGAAGACACATTTGTTCAACTTTGTCCTCTACATTCAATTGGCTTTTGCTTAGTAGTTTTAGTGTGTTTTCGATATTCCTTACCTTATGTAATACTTCCTCTAAAAACTTATAAGATCTCATTTTTATTCATTGCTTTGAAACATCTGCTTAATATCGTAATAGATTAATAATAAAGTTAAAAGTATATTTGCTTAAAGTACAATAAAAAATTGTATTTTTATTCTTTTATTGTACTTCATTGCTAAGAATTGAGCATCTTATCAGAAAATTAATTATAAGATTGTAAAGAAAACATTTAGTATTTTATTTCCCTTGACTCTATTCTAGTATAGAGGGATTATTAGTACTAAAATTAAAATTACGCACTATATTTTAAATTTATGGAGGTTTAGTGATGTGGAGTAGACTGATTATAATGTGTTGTTTTTGTTTACTGCTTACTGGTGTAAGTTCTTGCCCTAAAAAAGGAGTAAATACGACAAATAAAATGAATGCTGTTGTTAAGCAGATAGGTGATAAAAGAGTTTTCTTTGGTTATGATGAATCTAGTATCAGTGAAGTGAGTGCAGATGCATTACTTGACGTGATGGAAGTGTTACAAAATAATCCTGACGCAAAGGTCACTTTAACTGGTCATACTGACAATCGTGGTTCTCACGAGTATAATCTTGCACTAGGAGCTAGAAGAGCAGATGCAGCTAAAAAATTTATGGTCAGCTGTACACCTTATCTAGAAAATAGAATAAAAACTGCTTCTAAAGGTGAAACTGAGCCTTTGGTTAATGTAAAAGATGATTCTAGAAATTCTAAATATGAAAAAGAGCATGCTAAAAATCGTAGAGTGGAATTTTCATTTTCTGGAATAAAGAAGTAGTTTCTTGCATTAAAACCTGGATCCCAGTGTCAAGCACTGGGATGACAAAAGAGAGCAATTCCGCTGCTTGTTAGCGGGATCTATATATACCACAAATAAGTCGCTGTATGACGTGGAGACTATCTGGCCATCAAGAAACATAATGAAATTAGAGTTATTATTTCAAAATATAGCTAATAGTTTTGCTTTCCATAACCAAATCGCAGTTGCAGTATCAGGTGGTGTAGATAGTATAGTCTTACTGCATTTAATGACTAACTGGGCAAAAAAAAACAAGCTTTCACTTCCTATAGCATTAACAGTAAATCATGGGTTACGTTCAGAGTCTCAAAAAGAAGCTGATTTTATTATAAGTTATGCAAAAGAACTTGGAGCAAAGGAATCGTTCATATTAAATTGGGAGAAGCAAAATATTAAAGGTAATATTCAGTTACAGGCACGAAAAGCACGATATAAGTTACTAGCAGAGTGGTGTAAAAACAATAATGTTAAATGTTTGCTCGTTGCTCATCACAAAGATGATCAAGCAGAAACGTTCTTATTAAGATTGGAGCGAGGTAGTGGAGTAGATGGATTATCATCAATGGATTACAAATCTTTCTTAAATGGTATTTATATATTTAGGCCGTTGTTAAATTTTAGTCGTAGTGAAATAGAAAGGTATGCTAAGCTTCATCAGTTAAGATGGATCGAAGATAGAAGCAATTATGACTTAAAATACAGACGAACTTTATACCGTAACTTACTTAAAGCAAGTGATAATCAAGATGTTCTAACAGAGCGAATATGCCTTACAGCACTTCATATGAAAAGAGCTGCAAAAGCGTTGATGCACTACACACGCCTTGCATTTGATGATTGTGTTAATGTTCATGATTTTGGTTATATTGAAATTAAACTAAGTGAATTTTATCAATTGCCAGAGGAAATAGCCTTGAGGCTTCTTCTTTACTCTATAATGGCAATTGCCAGCAAACATTATAAACCAAGGTACAACAGCCTTATCGTAATATTTAATAAAATATTGCAAAAGGGTAGTAATGTTAACTGTACACTTTCTGGGTGCAAAATAAGAAAATATGGAGAAAATATCTTAATAATTAGAGAATCGTCAAAGATACAAGAAATTACTGTACACTTACCATTAAATGGTTCTATTGAATGGGATAACAGGTTTAGCTGCACAATATTTGGAGATCAGGAGTGTTCAGTAACTATTGCTCCACTAAAGAAAACACAAAAAATCCCTGAATTTCTAAAAAATTATGATTATTGCTCTGAAGTTTACTATTCTTTGCCTACAGTACAAAAAGATGGAAAGATGCTTGCTTATCCATGTATGAAACATAATAGTAAGAGCACTAGTGATGGCGAGATTAAATATTTTATCGCTAGTATAATAAAGGAAAATTTGCTAAAGTTAACTAATATTTAATTAAGGGTTAGAATGAGTGGGACAAGATTTTTTAAATTTGTTTTATTATGTCTAACAATCGCTGCTTTTATTTATCTTATGTATGTTCTTTTTTTAAAAATTAAAGCTGCTGCGGCCACTATATCCTTCATGCCTATTATTATAACATCTGCTGTAGTGACATGTTCAGTAATATGCACTGCGGTTGTATTAGGTCTTGCTATTTGTTTTGCTATTTATTTAATGAAACCATCTAAAGTAATAGAAGGTGAGCAAGGTGAGCAAAAAGTAACACTTAATAATGTCATCTTATCAGATGAAATAAAAGAAGAGCTACGTATGATTTGTAATGATATATCACAAGAGAAGAAGGTAATGTTTGAAAAAGTTGGTTTTAAACCACCACAGGGTTACCTTTTATATGGTCCACCAGGAAATGGTAAAACACTTCTTGCTCGCGCTGTTGCAGGTGAAGCTAATATCTCATTTGAAAGTATTTCGGCCTCTGAGCTTGTTGGAGAGTATGTTGGTCAAGGTGTATATCATGTACGCAACTTTTTTAAAAGAGCAAAAAAGAATGCTCCTTGTATAATTTTTATAGATGAAATAGATTCCATAGGTGCAAAGCGCAATTCTATTGGTCATCACGTAAGTGAAAATTGCGCTAAAACTTTAAACCAACTATTGACCGAAATGGATGGTTTTAATTTTAACAAAGGTGTAATAGTAATTGCTGCAACTAATCGTCGTGAAGTTTTAGATGAAGCGCTTCTTAGGCCTGGCCGTTTTTCTAAGCATATCTATATTTCCCTACCAGAATTGGGCTCACGAGAAAAGATATTAGATCTTTATATGAAGAATGTGCCAGTTGGATCAGATCTAAACCTTAAAGAAATTGCAGAAAAAACTGAAGGCTATTCAGGCGCTGAGTTATCTAATTTAGTAAATGAGGCCAAGCATAATGCCGTAAGGCGTACTCAAGAGCAAAAAATAGAAGAACCTGTTGTTAGCATGGGTGATTTTACAAAAGCACTTGAAGAGTTTAATAGTACACATAAAAAATTCAAGAATAGAAAAGCGAGCAATACAGGTAATAATGTAATAAGTGCATTACTACAACCTGCTGTAGAAAATTATATGCAGCAGCATCTTACCAGTACATAACACATATACTTATTGCAGTGAAAAACAACTTTTTAAATTTGTAATTATTTTTCTAAAGTTTACTACTCTTTTCCAACAGTGAAAAAATGGAAAGGTGGTTGCTTATCCTGATGTAAATTATAACGAAAAAATACGGTGATGATAAGATTCGATTCATTATTAATAGCACGATAAAACAAAATTTGGTAAGCTTGATTAGTATTTAATTAGAAATGTAAATGAAAAAATTTTTAGAAGGCTTATTGATCTGGTTAGTGATTATTGTTCTTATTTCAGTTGCTTATATTCAATTTAGCGGAAGTATAGGTAAGAGTAAAACAACCATACCTTTTTCAGAATTTTTAACTAGACTAGAAGATAATGATATAGAAAATATTACAATAAGAAACCAAAGCATCGAAGGGAAGTTTAGGGATGGGTCAGCCTTTAACTCAAGTGGTGTTATATATAGTGACTTAATAAAAAGTTTGCATGATAGGAAAGTGAAGTTCTCCTTTTCAATTGGAGACTCTGCAATAGGTATAATTGGTGGATTACTTATTCAATGGGTTCCGACGCTTATCTTTATCGGTTTATTACTTTTCCTTTTTAAACAAACGCAAGCAGGAGGTAATAGAACTATAAGCTTTGGCAAATCAAAAGCTAGGCTTATGACTACTGGAAAAAAAGTGACATTTGATGATGTTGCTGGGATTGATGAAGCAAAAGAAGAGTTGGTTGAAATTGTTGATTTTCTTAAACAAAGGCAAAAATTTCAAGTGTTAGGTGGGAAGATACCAAAAGGATGTCTTTTAATTGGTTCCCCTGGAACTGGTAAAACTCTACTTGCTCGTGCAATTGCAGGTGAAGCTAATGTACCGTTTTTTAGTATTTCTGGATCTGATTTCGTTGAAATGTTTGTCGGTGTTGGTGCAAGCCGTGTCCGGGATATGTTTGATCAAGGTAAGAAAAATGCTCCTTGTATAATTTTCATAGACGAAATAGATGCAGTAGGTAGGCATCGCGGCATTGGTCTTGGTGGCGGTAACGACGAAAGGGAACAAACATTAAACCAGTTACTGGTTGAGATGGATGGTTTCGAGTCTAATGAAGGTGTGATAATAGTTGCTGCAACTAACCGTCCAGACGTCCTAGATCCAGCACTACTTAGACCTGGTCGTTTTGACCGACAGATTACTATTTCTTTACCTGATATAAATGGGCGTGAGAGAATATTAAATACGCATATAAAGAAAATATCGATAGCACCAGATGTAAACGTAAAAACAGTTGCGAGGGGAACGCCAGGTTTTTCAGGGGCTGATCTAGCAAATTTAGTGAATGAGTCTGCGCTTATTGCTGCAAGAAGAAATAAGAAAATTGTTACCATGGATGATTTTGAGTATGCACGTGATAAAGTGATGATGGGCATGGAAAGAAGGTCCTTAGTCATTACAGAAGAAGAAAAAAAGCTTACTGCTTACCATGAAGCTGGTCATGCAGTAGTTGCAGTTAATATGCCTGCTTCTGATCCTATACACAAAGCAACAATTATTCCACGTGGTAGAGCACTCGGTTTAGTTATGAGACTACCAGAAACAGATAGAGTGTCTCTCACAAGAGAAAAGATGCTAGCAGATATAACTGTTGCAATGGGTGGACGTGTGGCAGAAGAGCTAATTTTTGGCTATGATAAAGTCACAAGCGGCGCATCTTCAGATATAAAACTAGCATCAGATTTATCACGTGCTATGGTGACAAAATGGGGAATGAGTGACAAAATAGGGCCAATATATCACAATCGTGAACAAATCACACATGATTCTGAGACAATTTCTGAAGATACGTTAAGACTTATAGATGAGGAAATAAAGAAAGTTGTATTTTCTTGCTATGAAAAAGCAAAAGACATTTTAACCAAGCGTAGGAAAGACTTGGAGCTCATTGCTGAAAATCTACTGGAGTTTGAAACTTTAACAGGAGATGAAATAAGAGACATATTAAGTGGAAAAAAAATTGTTAGAAATGAAAATGAAGGTAAAGAAGAGATAAGAAGATCCTCTCTCTAATAAGATCTGGCTTTATTTAACCGCTAAAACAAAAATTTTTAATTAATTAGCTTAAGTTATAAGATCATAGTTAAGCCGATGTATTTTATAAATGGACTTTTTTGAACATTCTTCCAATTTTTTTCTAAATAACTCTTTGCCTATTTAAATAAGTATGTTCAGTATTAGAGCTTTCCAGACCGCTACTAGGAGAAAGATTAGGTTCTTGACCTTTAAACATCTCTATTAGCTTTAATACAGGAGCAGTTCCTGCTACAATAGCTCCTATAACAGCAGTAGCACCCATGATGAGAAGAATCGGTTCTGCAGTGGTGATTACACAAAGCTCAATACATAAACCAGCAATGACCATACCAACCATTATACCAATGAAAGCACCTACAATTATGGATGAAACTACACCAATTAATTGTCCTATTTTTGAACTAAGTGGTACTTCTCTTTCACGTCTAACAAAATTTGGCCGCATTCGCCTTCCCGCTCTTCTTCGTTCTCTCATTATTGTATATTCATCCCTATTTTCGGAGAGATTTAGTGATACTTCACTTGGCTGCATTTGTTCTCCTGGTCTTCTTATATTTTCACTCCTGTTTCCAGAGAGATTCAATGACGCTTCTCTTTCTCTAACAAAATTTGGCCGCATTTGTTGTTCTCTTGCCCTTCTTCGTTCTCTCATTATTATGTTTTCCTCAAAGAAGTTTAGTGGTACTTCTCTTTCACCTCTAATTCTAACATGATTTAGCTGTGCTTGTTCTACTAACAACCTTATTATACTTTCTATTTCATTTAGCGTTGCTCTTCCTCCAATATCCTTAATTGCCTTCTCAAATTTTAATAGCGACTTGTTATTTAGTCTGACATTATTCTGAGAATCACAAACAATAACCCAATCTAAAATTGGCTTTTTTTGACCACCATACTCTATATCATCATTAATGTGTTCCTTTAGTTTTTTAATTATCTCTACTGCTCTTGTTTCCATAGCTTCTATGGCGCTATCTTCACTTTCTATGAGTATATTGAAAACAATTCCTAATAACTCCTGTTGTAAATCCTTTCCTTCTTTAATATTCATAATTAGCCTCAACTTTTATATGCTATTTTGCCAAAATAATTTTACCAAATAAGTAATATATATACAATAATTCTCGTTTAAAAATTTTTTTACATTGGCTTATCTCAGTTATGTTTTAGGATGTAAAAGCTTCTTACTTTAATAATTTATTAAAGTAAACCATATATGGATTGCTATTTAGGAGCAGCTGTTGTACTTTAATCAGAAAGTACAGTAATGTAAGAAGGAGGTACTTTATGTCTTTAAAAAATGAAATTTCTGAATTGATAGAGCAACAGCTTGGCATTAAATATCATGACAATTGCTTAGCTTACACTATCCATAATTCGGCTGCAGGTGAAATATCCGATTCTATTGCTCTTTGCATAGTTGGCTGTGGCGATTGTGAGATTAAGTATCAAGGTATTGCTAATTCATTTAACATAACGAAAGAAGAAATTAACCAAAGTAATATAGAAAGCATAAAAAATAAGATAGAAAGTGAAGCTAGAAAAGAAGGTAGTGAATTTTCCGAGTTGATTTCTAGAATGGATCAATCGCTGAAAGAACAAAGTAAAAAGTCTATTATACAGATTTTAAATTCATCTGCTGAAGAGATGTTAAGGAGTTTTTGTGGTAGTTCTATACAGAGAACAGATGATAAAGAAGTTAGTCTGTCCTCTGCTTCACATGAAGAGCCTGCTACAGAAGATTCGGAAACTACTATTAATTCTGATCTTTTATCAATTTAACCAGCTCCTCATATAAATTTTTTCTGTACCCAAGCTATATGTTTGTGAGAGGATAGTAAGCACTACATTTTTCTATTTCCATTATAACAGATTCGTCTATTTTCATGATGATCTTACTATTTGTACTCTGTCTAGGACTAAGCAATAGAAATAGTAGGATAACAGTAGTCAACCAAGATTCCAGCATCACGTACTAGGATGATATAAGTATCATAATTTACGATTAGATTGACATAGGGTAAAGAGTAAATTAAAAATTAAATAGATCTTTTAATGCAGAATAAATGCCTATAGAAATATTGATGCCCGCTCTTTCCCCAACAATGAGTAAAACTGGAGGGAAAATTGTAAAGTGGTGTAAAAAAGAACAAGATAAAGTTGAAATAGGTGATGTAATCGCTGAAATTGAGACTGATAAAGCCATAATGGAGTTTGAATCTGTCGATGAAGGAGTTTTGGCAAAAATTTTAGTGTCGGAAGGAACAAGTGGCGTGCCTGTAAATCAACTGATAGCTCTAATGTTAGAGGAAGGGGAAGATAAAAGCGCACTTGATTTAGCTTCTGCCATCAATACCAAGGTTGAGAAGGAGGTTGAAGCCGATTTTTCAGTATCATCCAACCCTTCGATTTCATCTAGCTCTTCAATGTCATCCCAGTGCGTGACACTGGGATCTAAAAAAGAGGATAGAGCAACAGAAAATAGAATAAAAGTAAGCCCCTTAGCTAAAAAAATAGCTCAAAATGAAGGTGTTGATATAAAGCGATTAAAAGGTACAGGTCCATATGGTCGTATCATCAAAGCTGATGTATTAGAATTTTTAGATCAAACTAAAAGCTATGAGAGATTTGAGGAAAATACAACAGTTGAAGTAAGTAATATGCGCCAAGTGATAGCGCAGCGCCTAGTTGAATCTAAGCAAAATATTCCACACTTTTATTTAACTGTAGACTGCCACGTTGATAAGCTAATATCGCTCAAAAATGAGGTTAATTCAGCAAATGAGAACAATAAAGTAACAATTAATGACTTAATTATAAAAGCTGTGGCTTTCAGCATGAAAAAATTTCCTGACATAAACTCATCGTGGATAGATACTAAGATAGTAAAATATTCAAATATAGATATCTCAATTGCTGTAGCGCTTGAGGATGGACTTATTACTCCTATAGTAAAAAATGCTGATGAAAAAAGTGTTTTATCTATATCAAAAGAAGTGAAAGATTTAGTAAATAGAGCACGATCTGGAAAATTAAGGCCTGAAGAATTTCAAGGAGGAGGGTTTACCATTTCTAATTTAGGCATGTTTGGTATAAAAACTTTCAGTGCTATAATCAATCCACCACAGTCTTGCATTATGGCTGTCGGCGCATCTAAAAAACAACCAGTTGTCATAAGTGAAAAAATAGAGATAGCAGAGGTAATGACAGTTACTCTCTCTGTTGACCACAGAGCAGTTGATGGAGCACTCGGAGCAAAATTTTTAAATGCCTTTAAGTACTATATAGAAAACCCTACAGTGATGCTTCTGTAGCCTTATTAGCATAAAATTAATACCTCTTAGTTTATACTTTTGTTAGTTAATAGGTTTAGAGGTAAAATATGACTGATAAAAAGATAGAAAAACGTAGTATATCTTTTGATGCTACAAAATCAAAATTTTCAAACGATAGGTTTCAAATAGATTCCTCATCTAATGAGTCAATAGATACCATTGGTAAAAAATTTAAGTATGAAGTGAAACTTCCAGGTGTTATTCACACTACAACAAGAAAAAATAATGTTGGAAGCGGATTAAATGAGTTAGATCTAAGAAAGAAAAATGAAAACTCTTTCAAGACACCAATAAAGAATATTGAAGAATCAGATAGTAAGAGAAACCAAAGTCATTTGCTGTTTCAGGAGGACTCATTTCCAGAACTACCAGCATGTGCATATAAGCCAGCACTGCTGCCAAAACCATCAAAAGAAAAAATAAAGGAAGCTGTAGATAAAATGCGCAATAATAGAAAAGCTCATAATTCTGCAAGTGTTGAAAATGGTGTTAGTTCAGACAGGTTCAAAGTGCGCCCGTTCTTATGTAGTGATATAGATGGATATGTAGCTCCTGACAAACGTGACCGTAATCTAGAAAGGTGTAGGGTTACACATGATAGCAGTAAGCTTGAAGCACAAATGGAAAGAAAGCATGGGTTTCAATCAGATCCAAGTGTTAATACCAAATTCCATTACTAATCGAACAAATAAGAAACATTACAAACTCGTTTAATAGTAGTGCTGGAAATACTGACAATAAAATTACACAGAACATCTGCAAGTAAGCCTATGGTATCGTAGACTCTGTTACGTAAAGTATTGTATTTGATATATTGCCACAACCTCTCAACAGGATTCAGTTCCGGTGAATAAGGAGGCAAGTATATAATGGTAATGTTTTCCTGAAATTTCAAACTTTTTGATCTATGCCAACTTGCACAATCCATTACAAGAAAGGCTTTTTTCGTGCCTAAATCTTTCGACATCTGCTCCAGAAATATATTCATACAATCAGTGTTTACATATGGAGCAAGTAGGCTGATTTTCTTACCACTTCTTGGATTTACCGCACTGTAGATATAGAAATTTTGTCTACCAATTTTCATTTTAACCTGCGTTCTGACCCCTTTTTTAAACCATCCGTGTCCGATTTTTGAATGAGTTCCAAATCGTGATTCATCAAAAAAACACCTCTTTTTCAGGGTGGGAATTGACTATTTTATTGAAGTATTTTTTAAACTCTTCTTGCTTGTTTTTATCTTGTTTATGGTGCATTGGCCTCGGTGTTATATAAGAAAATTTCATCCTTTGTATCTCACGGTGCACTGTTGATTTGCTAATGTTTAGGCCAAATTCCTCTGAGATTTTTATCTGCACTTCCTTAATAGTAATATTTGGATTTCTTTCTACCCATATTTCAATTTGCTCACGTTGATTTTTCTTTAATTTGCTTTTTCTTCGCCGCTGAGACGGGGCAAATAATCTTTCTACTCTACCAAATTTTAGATGCTTTATCCATTCAGTCAAAGCAGTCCTTGAAATTTTACATATTCTTGCCACAGCGCTTATACTACTTTCTTTTCCTGCTATCACCGCTTGTAACTTTTTTGAAACATATGCGTTATTTCTGACCTTTTTTAACATTTCTTTCGCCAAATTTACAACTTTTTCGTCTAATAGTTTTGACCTTAATGCCATTTATACCTCTCTATTTTATCTACTTTATTATCACTTCTTTCCCATTATTGTCTATCTGTTCTTTGCATAGTGGGAATTGGTATAAGCATGTAAAGGCTGATACTGTAGTATGTTCTATTACTAAAGGTCATGACAAAAAAGGCGTTAAATCTGATGTCTCATATACACAAGAGCCTACATCAGAAATGTCTAAGGTTAATGTGAGAGAATTAGCAAATAGGTTCCGCGGCTAATCATTATTGGATTTTTCGAATAACAATTGCTTAAGATTTTATAAACTGTGCATATAGTACTCTATAAGAGAAAGAGAAGTGTGACAACTTCTCTCTTTCTTAACCACTTGCTGAAGAACGTTTATCTTCTGTGGCATCTGGTGATGGAGCAACTAATCTACTCAAAATCTCATCTTTTGGTCCCATAGCATAAATAACCCCATCTGACATGACGATCACTGTATTGACTACAGATAGTAGCTGTAGCTTATGAGTGATGATAACAGTGGTAGTATTTTGCTCTCTTGCAACATTGATTGCATTAATCAAGCGCGCCTCTCCATTACTGTCTAAGTTAGCATTCGGTTCATCAAGCACTAAAAGCTTAGTATTACCATAAAAAGCCCTTGCAAGTCCAAGAAGCTGTTTTTGGCCACCAGAGAGTATTACTCCTCCAGGTCCTCCTATTGTTGTATCATACCCATTTGGTAAGCTCAGTATTAATTCATGTATTCCTGCAATTTTTGCTGCTTTGATTATTTCTTCAGGATTTGGATCTGGTCTCATGCGGGCAATATTAGCTTTAACGCTCGTGTTAAATAACTCAATATCTTGAGGTAAGTAACCAACATAATTACCAAAGTTCTCTCGATTCCAAGTATATACATCAGCGCCATCTAGTCTGACTACACCTGATATGGGTTTCCAAACACCAACGGTTAGTTTTGCAATGGTCGACTTACCAGAAGCACTTGCACCAATAACACCAACAACATCCCCTGGTTCTATTACAAATGAGATTCCTTTTACTGTTGGCTTATTGCTCCCATAAGGAGTAAAAAATACCCTATCAAATTCCAACTTCCCTTCAGGCTCTGGTAGAGCCATAGTTTGCTCTCTTTTTGGGGATGTTAGGATAAGTCTTTGCAGCCTGCCATATGACATCTTGGCTTGATTTAAAAATTTCCAAGTATGAACTGCTGCATCAAATGGAGCCAATACTCTACCCATCAAAATCGAGGCAGCAATAATGCTACCGGCAGTTTTGTGAGCTGTGATTGCAAGTAATGCACCTGTTCCAATTACTGAAATTTGGAGAGTTGAACGTAAAAATTTAGTAATACCAGTAATTACATTAGAACGATTCTGCGCTGTAACTTGCATTGCACGATTTTGATCATTCCGTTTACACCAATCAGAAACTATAAATTCTGACATGCCCATAGCTTCAACCACCTCTGCGTTTCTTGTTGCAACATCTATAGCATTAATATTGCGTATAGTTTCTTCATTGGTTTCTCGCAATATACGCTTAGTGGCAAGTTCATTCCATACTGCCATTGAAACTAATATAATGATCCCGGCAATAGCTATAAACCCTGTAGAGGTATGTATCATAAAGATCACAACAAGGTAAATTAGCGACCATGGAGTATCGAACAGTGAAAATATACCATTTCCTGTAATGAAATTTTTTATTACTCCAAGATCTCGTATTGCTTCACCACTTGAAGTTGAGCTTTGTACTGATGTTAACCTGATTGACCTTACTATTAGATCTGGTGTTGCAGTTTTATCAATCCAATCACCAATTTTAGCCATAGCTAAATATCGACAAGTTTCAAGCATTGCAGAACATGCAAACGCAGATAAAGTAATAATCGTCAGCATAACTAGTGTTGACACACTCTCGCTCGATATCACTCGATCAAGTACCTGAGAGGTATAAAGTGGCAAAAATAACATTAACGCATTAATCCCTGAGCTAAACCAGAAAATGAACCAAAACGCACTCTTGCACTTCTCTAGACAAGTATATAGTATACTTTGCTTTAATTCCTTTTTTATTGACGGAGTGATTTCCACAATCTTCCTTTTATTTAATTATATGTACCATATATAGTTTTTATTTCAAAAGTATTAACAGTTATTGCCTTACCATATCATTAATGTAATAAAATATTAATGATATGCGAATATAAACTTTTTCATGGAAATTTAGCAAGGCTATCTAATTTCTTCTCTACTATAACCTTATACGATAGCCTTGCCAATTGTTCTACGTTTTTCTTATCTACTACTCAATGACAGTTCTTACTATCACTCCTCTGAAAGTTGATGCTATCAGAGTCAGTGACTACAATCTGCATCTATTTTCCTCTTTCTATATGATCAGGAAGTATTACATATTCCAATGATCTAGCTGTAATTGCTCTTTTTCTCACACAAGATGGACTTGAATATACCCTTGGTCTATATCTTTCGAATTTAAAACAGTCAACAGTAATCCCCTCCTCAAAGTTAGAAAGTATTAGAGATGGAGATTTACTAACTTCCTTATCACTCACAGGATTATTTGCACTACCATAACTCACATGACGCGCTGCACTATGATTGTTACCACACTCTTCTCTTGAGGTTGAACTGCTTGGATTAAAAGGAGTCGAAAATATTGAATACCCATTGGTATCACCAAATCGTTTTATCAACCCACAGTTTTCTTCATTCATTTTTGTAATATTCTCGTGATTAGCACCTTCTGATAAGCTTGATGAAGCGATAAGATCTTCTTTTTTCTTACTAAAGATATTGCCTATTTTTAGCTTAGTTGCAACATTCTTGAATTTGTTTTTCGGAGCTTTTGGTTTAATTTCTGAATTCTCATTTATAGTAATTACACATGATGGATTATCTAACTTGTCCATTGTATTTTGTACTCTACTGTTGCGTCTTGAACACAGACTAAGTTTTGCTGTTAAATCATTCAAAACAGGTGAACTTTTTCTACCTTCTAAAGACTTATTCGAACATAGTAGTGCACTACCACCCCTACTCATTTTCTGAGGAGAAATATTGAGTTTGTCTTTACTCTCTAATCTAGTTTCATGCGTAAACTTGTAAAGTTCATTTTCCAATCGTGAAATATCTTCTGCATTCTTTATTAATAGTTCCAATATTGAGTTGTATTCCTCCAAATCATGATCCCCTACTTTTGTCTTAGCTAACTTTCCTGTAGCCTCTTCAATTCTGTTCATTTTTTCAGTATAGTTTTCTATCTTACGTTTAACAGGTTCTTTTTGAAGGCCAATCACTAAGTTGTATAAGATAAGTAAAAATGATATCGAAGAAAATGCAATGGAAATCCAGGTAGGAATTTCTTCCTTTTCAGATTCTGCATTATTATACTTAATGCAAACAGAAATAATCACACTTGATATTGACATGGCCAGATTATAGTAGTCTAGAAGCTTTTTGCTTCTTTCTTGATCTTCCATATTAAGTTTATCATATTTCCTTTTTTTGTTTTCCCTTATTTCATAAAAGAAATCTAAAAATAACCTCAAGATATTTGTGTCACCATGTTTAAAAGCATAATCTAAAGCTGTTTTTTTTGCATTATCCTTTATATCAAAATTTATCTTTTCATTTAAAGTTTTCTCTCCGGTGCTGATTGTTAGGTAGAATAAGGCTTTAATAGCTTTTTCCCTTAAGTGCTCATTTTGTTTACGCTTTTCTAAAACTAACTTTTTCAAAAATTGACCTTGCTTAAAATCCTCATTTATAGTTTTTTCAAAATCATTATCACTCATTACAAGATAGTGTAATGCTGTTCTTCCAGATTTAGATACAACATTTAACATTTTCTTATTATAGGGGTAATGATTATCTTTCATAAAATATTCTATTAACTCAGCATTAAGGCTCATGGCAGCTAAATGTAGAGGTATAAGCCCTTGACTGTTTGTGTTAAAAAGTGGTACTGTGTTCCTAATAGTTGACTTAGCAATACTTTCAATAACATACTGAGGGAATTCTATGTCGTTGGCAAGAGCAGCCATGTGTAACGGTGTATTGTCATTTTCATCATATAACACTTTGATGCTAGCAGCCACCTTTTTACCTACAAGTTCTTTTGACACAAATTCAAGACATTCCTTATTGCCGCTCAAAATAGCTGCAAATAACAACTTTTTTTGTGTATTTTGTTCTAAAAAAATACCCTTTGGGCTTTTTTTTACCAAATACTTAACGCATTCTACTCTTCCACTGAGGATAGATAAGTGTAGTAAAGTTTGTCCATCCTTATTTTTCTTACTTAATATTTCTCCCACTCTCTCTTTTTTAAAAAGGTGCTCAAGGCATGATTTATTACCAACACGTGCTGCCATATGAAAGACGGTGTCACCGTTGCTATTCTCACGCAAAACCTCTTGATAAACGTCAAATTTCTTCTCTTCCAACTTTTTTTCTATCATGCTTAAAAACGATAAATCAAGTTGGGCAGCAAAATGTAAAGGGGTGTTTCCTTCATTATTACTCTTATTTACTTGCATGCTTCTGTCTATTAATAGACTCACACATTTTTTTCTTAGTTCTGTTTCTGTATTACTCGATAGAGCTAAGTGTAGGGCCATATTTCCTTTGTGTGTTTCTGTGCTTAAATCGTAATCAGGAAATTTCTTGAGTAAAGATGTTAGACAATCATACTTCCCGTACATTGCAGCTAAATGTACAAGATCTCTTCCATAATCACCTTTGGATTGAAGTATGCTATTTCCTATATTTTCATAAAATAGGTCTATACAATATGAATTACCATGTATAATAGCAATATGTAAGGGGGTGTTACCTTGTTTATTCTGAACAATTTTTGCACCTGATTGAGTAAACAATTTCATTAGCTGGTTATTTCCATGTTTTGCAGCTATATGCAATGGGGTGTTACCATCTACATTTTCTTGATTAATTTCACTTTTTCGTCTACCTAAAAATTTTAGATGCTCTATAAGAAAATTTATGGCATTTTCTTGAGTTTCTGAGTTACCTACAATCTTATGAAAAGGATTCTCATTATATTTATTTTTTAAAAATTGTACTTGATTATCAATGAAGAATTTTATGCACTCAGCATTTCCAGATTGCACAGCATAGTGTAATGCGTTATTTCCATATTTATCTGTTTTAATTTTCTCCCTATCAAAAATTCCTTTTGCTGTCAATATTTCTTTTAAATATTCTAGGAGGTTAGGACTTCCGCTTCTGGCAGCATAGTGTAACTCGGTTTTATTATTGGTAGTGCAACTAAAATCTGCTTCATTTTCTATGAGAATTTTCAAGCATTCTTTATTGCCAGATTTAGCCGCATAGTGTAGTGGTGTTTTACCATCTCTATCTTTATTCCTTACTGCTTCTTTAATGTCAAAATTAGAATTTTCTATCACAAAACATAAAATATCTTCTTTACCCGACTCAGCTAAATAATGTAGAAGTGTTTTATCATTACTATCTGCAAAATTCTCCAATTTTATAATCAATTCTCTGCCCATACTAAGAATTAGAGATACAGCTATTTCAACATGAATATCATAATTCCTATTTTTCTTTTGTTCTTTCCTAATTCTTTCAATAGCCACTGTTAATAGCGAAGAACCATCATTACTTATTATATTCCATCCATCTTGACGAAATTTTTCAGCTAATGAATCACTTATATTTTCTGCTAAAATCCTGCTTTTTATACAATCAAGATTATTAGTACATATATTATAGTTTTCTTCTTGAGTTACTTTATTAATATAATCATATATGATTATTAGGTCTTGCTTATTGACTTTATCTTCTGAATTGCCTTGTAATGAAGAGAGGTCTATCTCACTAATTGCTCTGGCCATAACAACGTTTCCCGCAACAAATAAACCTGAACTGAGTGTCTTTGCGCTTGTACTAGATTTAGCTTTGAAAACACTAATAACTGTGTCAAATTTATTTTTGAACATACTGTACCTCATAAATAATAATGCCGGTAAGGCTTTAGTAGATACCACTGTAATTTTTAAGCCTACAAAAATTCACCAGCGGCCGCATTATATAGTAGATAATTTTTTGTGCTAGTAATATTTTTCTAATTCCCACTTTGGCCTTGGTGCAAAGTCAAGAGAGTCTACATAGCTTCTCTGTAACCTTTCAATTCCTGTCCATCCAACCATCACTGCATTGTCTGTACATAAATTGCTTGGAGGAGAAAGCACGTTCAAGTCTATGTGCTTTTTTAATCTCTCTTTCAGGAAATTATTTGCTGCAACTCCACCAGTAATTACAAAATCATTGATTTTAATATTTAAAGATACAGCGATACCAATAGCATTTCTGACTCTATCGAGTAATATGTCGCTAATACACTCTTGAAACGAAGCACACATATCACACACATCCTGTTCACTCATTACAAATTCTCGTGCTAAGTTTTTTACCGCTGTTTTAATTCCAGAAAATGAAAGGTCACATCCAGAACGTTTTATCATTGCTCTTGGCAGCTTAAATCTCATACCATCACCTTTTTTAGCTAACTCTTCAATTAATGGACCTCCCGGATAGCTTAGACCCAGCGTTTTAGCGACTTTGTCAAATGCTTCTCCTAATGAGTCATCAAGCGTTTCTCCAAGTTTGATGTATTTACCTACATCCTGTGCAATTAAAAATTGGCAGTGACCACCTGATATCAGCAGGACTAAAAACGGAAATTCAACCTCATATAGTAGCCTAACAACTAACGCATGTGCTTCTAAGTGATTAACTGCAATAAACGGTTTTTGTGTTACGTGTGCAATTGCTTTAGCCATCATTGTACCAATTATTAATCCACCTATGAGTCCTGGTCCTGATGTTGCTGCAATTGCATCTAGATCACAAAAGTTAAGGTTAGATTTTTCCATAGCACTTTTTATTAAACCACTTAAATGCTTCATATGAGCACGTGATGCTATTTCAGGAATCACTCCACCGCACTTTTTGTGCTCTACCTGAGAAAGAATTTCGTTAGCAAGCACTTGCTTATCACTATTTACAATCGCAACTGCAGTTTCATCGCAACTTGTTTCAATCGCTAAAATGGTTTTCATATATATTTGAACTCTTTAAATTGCGAGAACTATAACTTGAAATGTTGAAGAAGTGAACTTTGTTCTGCTGAGCTAATTATCATCTTCAAATATAGAACCAATTTTTTTGCTTCCAGGAGAAAATTTATTAGTCCAACTGCTTTGTACTTTGTTTATATCTTTAAAAGCAGTTTTATCGCTATATTCCTTTACTTCTTTATCTATTCTCTCCATTATTTGTAGATCCAGGTAGCTCTTTTTCCATTGGTTAGTAGCAAGAAATACTCTGTTTAAATCTTGAGTGCGAATTAGATATTCTTTATCTTTAGGATAAACTTCCTGAGCCCAAGCAAACAGCTCAAAATAGCGTGCGAATAACTCAGACGCACGTGATTTTGGAGTTTGGTAAACTTGTATCTCCTTAAATATAATTTGACCAATAATTTTTTGTACCAGAATATTTGACTGCTTTAAGTTCTGCTCAATATCCTGATAAACTTTATAGAGAAATTCTTGCTCTAAGCTTAAGTTCAGTTCATTTTCAACCATATGTGAAAGTTCATGTACTATGATGTAAGGATTTGACCTTCTTAGCACAATAACATACTTATTTAAACCAGAAGAACGAATTGTCTTACACACTCCCTCTTCCATATCCACTAATCCTTCTTGATATATTTCAAACGAGAGTCTAGTTTGCTTTATTATTGACAAAGTGAGGTTTAATGTATTTCTAAACTTCTCAAATTGATAGAGATATTTGACATATTGTATTACGTTTTCACTATTTCCTACTTGAGTTGCTTGTTTTATTAAGTTCCTGATTAGCATGCTTCATTATTAAAGGAATTTTCTTTATGCTCAAGAATTATAAAGTGTTTTCAGGAAGTATAGCTAAAAAAGTTTAATTTACTTACATTCCGCTACTTATTATTAGCCAAGAGGTATCACGTCAGTATGACTTAGGAATGTACTAGATATAAAAGTGCAATATCAAATATATTTTACTAAAAATCAATCAACTTTTCACATGTTTGCTCTTCATAAAAGAAGCTCAATGTTATCGTAGTACCAAGTTTTGCTTCACTTTGAATGTTGAAAGTCCCACCCATTAACTCTACTAATTTCTTGCTTAGAGGTAATCCGATACCTGTGCCTTCGTTTCTATATCCCGAATCTGCTTGGCCAAAAACGGACATAACTTTATATATGTCCTGCTGCATTATCCCTATTCCATTATCATGAAACTCAATAGTTAATAAATTTTTTTCTATATTCTCTTTAATAATCATTCTTATTAAACCACCTTGAGGAGTGAACTTGATTGCATTTGATAACAAATTTATTATAACTTGCTTCATTCTTTTGGGATCGGCGATAACTAATAATTGTTTATCAGATATCTCTTTCTTTAAACTAATCCCTGTTTCTTTTAGTTTAGGTGATAACATTTTTAAGCACGAATCTATTATCTTATTCAGATTAAACTTCACTTTCTCTACTGTTAAACTACTTGATTCAGCTTTAGAAAAATCGAGCACATCATTAATCAAAGCAAGTAAATGTGTACCAGCATTATATATATCGTCTACGTATTCCTTGTATTTAGAGTGATCTACAGAACCTAAAGTTTCATTTTTGATCAACTTTGCAAATCCAATAATAGCATTAAGAGGTGTACGCAACTCATGTGTAACACTTGCAAAAAATTTTATCTTATTTGCATTTTCTTGCTCTAATGCCTCTTTAACCCTTTGTAATTCAATATTAGTTTTATGCTGCTTGGCTAGCATTTGGGTATTGGAAAAGTGCAAATAAAGCATTATTAGTATTAAGATAACCAGTAATAAGCCCATTAATATTGAAAATAGACTATATACCATAATATAAGAGTCATTATAGCTTTGAATGATCTTCAAAAAAAATGAAGGCTTAATGTCATCTTCATGAAATATAGGGAAAGTAGAAGTTAATGTATTTCCTGTAGCGTAAAATATTTCTTGATTGCTTAGCAATTTATCAATTTCATCATTTGTAAGCAACTGGTCATAGTCATGACCTTGAGTATTAAAATTACTGAAAATTACTCTGGCATTTTGATCATACAGTATTAAGCTAAAATTTCTTACTTTGCTTACTGATTGTAACAATTCAGCACGCAATTTTACCAACTGGTTTATGTAATCAAAACTGTTATATTTAATATGATGTTTTTCTATTAGTAAATAATGATATTTTTTTATTATACTATTTTCCAATAGATCTTTTAAGTTTGCATTTGAATTACGGTAAAAAGAAAGAAAATTATTCTTTAATGAATAACTGCGGTATATTGTGCCCAATAAAACCACAAAAATTAATAAGAATAGCGAGATAATTTTTGTATATCTATTTGTTTTTAGTGTAGTAAAAATTAATTTACTTAATTTATACATATTCTTCTCATTGTGAAATAACGTCTTTTATGGTATTAATAAAAAATTAGCATATCATACTTTTATGACAATTTCTCCTATCTTGCCAGTTTATTCTCCTATTAACATAAATTTTTCTTATGGCAAAGGTATTTACTTGTATGATATCGATAATAAGCGCTATATAGATTTTCACTCTGGAATAGCTGTTAGCAGTTTAGGTCATGCCAACCCACGATTAACTGATGTCCTAAAATTACAAGGAGAAAAACTATGGCATATATCAAATACCTATAATATATCTACTGCCAACAAATTTGCAGAAAATTTAATAAACAACAGCTTTGCTAATACTGTATTTTTTGCAAATTCTGGATCAGAAGCAGTGGAATGTGGACTTAAAATCGCTAGGGCCTATCAAAATGGAAAAGGTAATAAAAATCGCTATAGAATTCTAACATTTCATGGTGCATTTCATGGAAGGACATTTTTAACTTGTGCAACAAACGATAGACAGAAATTTTCTGAATTACTGAATCCTTATATTGACTGGTGTGATAACATAGAGCCCAATATTGAGAGTGTAAAGAAAGCAATTTCTAATGGCATAGGTGTTATATTAATAGAACCAATACAGGGACAAGGTGGTATTAAAGTAATGAGTGAAGTCTTCATGAAAGAGCTAAGAGAACTATGTAACGAAAACGACATACTGCTATTTTTTGATTGCGTTCAGTGCGGTGCTGGCAGGACAGGAAAGTTATTTGCATCTGAACACATAGGAATTAAGCCTGACATATGTGCTCTTGCAAAAGGAATAGGAGGAGGTTTCCCTCTGGGGGCTTGTCTTGCAACTGAAAAGGTTGCTAAGTACATGGCGGTCGGTATGCATGGTTCTACTTTTGGTGGTAATCCACTTGCAACTTCAGTAGGTAATGCTGTATTGGATGAATTGCTCGGCCCTGGCTTCTTAGAAAATGTTGAAGTTAGAGGTAAGTCTTTAAAAAACAAACTAGAGGACTTAGCAAGCAAGTTTCCAATGATAGAAGAAGTGAGAGGAAAAGGGTTGATGCTAGGAATAAAAGTAAAAATGAATAACCAAAAATTTGCAGAAGAGCTAAGTCACCGTGGTTTACTCACTGTTGGAGTAACATCAGATAACGTTGTAAGAATCTTGCCTCCACTCATTATCACTGAAAAAGAGATTGATGAAGGCATTGAAATCCTCACTCAGTATTTATCTGAAAAGTTCTAGTTAAAAACTAAACCTTCCTGCTCACTAGTTGTTGGCTGTATCAAAATTGCAGATAAAGCAGTAGATACAACTTTATCAGCTACTTCATTTGTACACTTTGCCTTTTCCTGTTCTCTTATCAGTGTAAGCTCATTTATATCACTTAGTGAGTCAAATTTTGTTATATCCTCAAATATAAACGATTGCACGATGTCTTTCGGAATATTGAGAAAAGCCGAGTTACCAAGCGATAATGTCATATCTAACAAACTTTTCATTGAGCCGTTTCTCAAAACACATTTAGACAGTTCTCCTAAAAGAATTGGCACTCCAAAAATAAAAAATGCTCCTCTCACTAAATAGGTCGTTATTTCATATAACAATGCACCACACAAGAGTGCCAGTGGTCCAAATACTATAAAACCGCAAAGTAAAGGCAATTGCATGGTCTGACCTGATGATATTCTACCTATAAGCTCCATTGAAATTATAAACCCAATAAGTAACATAGCTCTACCTAGATATGTCCTTTCTTTAGAGCGTTTGTTAAAGTTTTTCTCACGTAACTTAGAAAAATCATTATTGACTCTTACGTCAAAAATATTATGGCCATTTTTTAATTTGAGCTCCAAGTTCTCTATTCCATGACGCCACTTATGGCACCTTACAACTTCATTAATTACCATACTAATTCGATCATTGATCTTGCATAATTTGCTTTCTTGATATAAATCTCCTTGATAATACTTTTCTCTAAATTTCACACAGTCTAATTTCTTTAAATCAGATAAAAAATCTTTAATTTCTTGTGCCATTTTATCAGTATCACCTCTGTAGCCTACAGCTTTCAAAATTGCTGCTAAGTGTTCATTTTCAATTTGAGCAATTGTTCTATCTAATGCACGTATATATTGCTTGGATTGAAAATATGAGATGATTTTTTCTTTACATCTATCCTCATTGCCTTCGTACAAACTATTTCTTTTGAAACTGCTGTCATGTTCTTTGGCAATTTCTAATGCATGAACCAATACATTTTGCGCCTTCACACTACTTTCACAGTGACAGTTTCTGATTATGTGTACATACGCTCTTGCACTGGTATCTCCAGATTTATCTATATTGTACGCTTTAGCCAAAAAGACTAAATAGTCAAACCCTGCCCAAAGATAATACATTACCTTTGTTATAGCACTCCCCACAGAAAATAAAGCTGAGCGTGTGCAAGATAATTTACCGTTGTTTTTAATTCTGTTCTCATATGAACGAAGGTATGCCTCTGTACTTTTTAAAATCCTATGTAAATCTTGTTCTGTCTTTTTGACATCAAAATCATTTATATCATGAACTTTTTCATACGTTTCTTTTATCAAATCACTAGAAAACTTCTTCAGAGCTGAATCATCAATATTTCCTAATGCATCAATATTTTTACTAATATAGATTTCTATTTTTCTTCCAAGTTCTTCTCCCATTCTATTTTTTAGCAACTTATTGTATTTATTAGTAGCTGGAAACAAAACTTTCTGACAAAATTTCTGTGGTTCCTTTTTAAAATTTGCTAAGATCTTATTCACAAATAGCTCAACTTCTTCACCTGCAGCAGCGAAAAACCATGATTGTCTGCTCTCATTACGCTCTCTATTTCTTCCAAGATTCTGTAGGGCTTCAGATGGATTATTGAACTGACTAACCGAATCTGCAAATATTGATGCAACATGATTATATTCACTATCAAATCCACGACCTTTCGATCCATCTATAACCGTTGTCAACGCATATTTAGCCAATGAATCAAAATCTCTTTTTTCATAATCACAATAAATAGTTCGATATTTACCTATTTGATTACGTATTATCGCTGAAAAGGGTCTATTTTCTCCAATACCAAGATCATTTTTCCCAATTCCTGCAAAGATACATTTATTTTGTTTGCAGAAATCAATGAGACTATGTAGTATACCTTCCTCTCTTTCCATGAGGTCATGGAGCTCTTTGCTTAAGCGCCAATTATCAACTATTAAGCTGCATTGCTCATTATCACTTTTACTCAGTGCTTCAATTACTGTCTTTATTTGCAGTAAGAGCTCATCTCTAGCAAATTGCTCACTAAAGCCTTTTCTCTCTAGGTAGCTTATAATATTGTTATCATTAGTGGTGCTAACATTCTTTTTAACATCTTCTATCAATTCACTCAAACCTTCTCTTCTTTTTTTATCTAAAGTAATATTATCACACTTCATTAAATATGAGAGAGTAAGATCGATCATTGAATGCATTACTCTATATTTTAGATATTCAGCAGTACTACTGAAATCCACCTTTTCTTTTAATTCAGATATCTGCTCTTCTGTCAGACTAGGATGTTGCTTTTTAACGCAGCTTATAAAGTTCGCTTCGCGTAACTTGAGCCTATAGTCTTGATAAGACATCCCTTCAGGCTGAAATTTATTATACACTTCATAACGTGTACTACCTTCATATACTAAATTATCTCTACCCTGCAACGCAAAGTTAAGATTAACTATACTATTTACATCATCAGCTAAAAGCAGAGCACTTTCTCCAATTGGGCTTTGCACATTCCATCTTATAGAAGTTAATAAATCATCGGTATCAACAAGCTTATTGTAATTAAAAACTTCTTCGCTCTCTTCAACATATTCATGAGCTGGGCTCGATTTTTCTCTAGTAAATAAGCTACGCACGTTAGCAAGAAATCTAGAAAGCAGTTCTTTTGACTCTACACCAGTTGCTTTAGTTAGTACCCACCAAATTGGCAACATTACTATACCAAATATAAACATAGAAATTGTATAATATAAGTTTCCAATCAAAGCAGAATACAGCCAATAATCTGAAGTGAGACCAATTACGGCAGCAACATTACTATTTATAATAGGAAACAATATAGCTAAAGATATTATGGAGGTAGTAACATTAACTGCAAACGCTTGATTGAAATTTGCTCTTCTATTGGTTTTTGCAATAACACTTGCTGTTTCGATAGCGTTTGCAATACAACGTCTACTCAATCTTGTCGGGCTGATAACTTTTCCGCATCTATTTAAAATCCTTCTCTTTGGTGTTGCAGTGAGGTAAGTCGTAGGATATTTCTCATCAAGCTTGCACATGTTCTCAAAATCCTGCTGCTTATTAATACTGTCTGCTTCATCAACACTAATCCACAACTTGGTATTTTGGTCTTTTAATTTCCGATCATTTTCTTGCTGTAATAGCAGGTCATGTGTTATTATAATTATTGTAGGTTCAGTTTCCTGCAGTGCATTTTTAATTTCCTCAGCAGTTTTGGGTGTCCTAATGTTTACAGTAAATGCACTACTCATCATTTTTTTAGCTTGGTTTACTAGATCACTGTTTGGTACTGCAACCAGATGATGAAACCCTGCTTGGGCTAGTACATGGCTCCACATTCCAATATCGTAAGTCTTGCCAAACCCAGTTTCTGCATCGATCAGAACATTACAGTTAGTAGTAGAAGGGTTGCGTAAATGTTCTAATGCCTCTTCAACAACAGGTTTACGACGTGCTACTATTATAGATTCCTTTGTATCATCAAGTTTTATAGATTCACCTTTTAGCTTGCAGTTGATTTTTTCTAAGCTACTTATAATACTTTGCTTTTCTTGATTGCTGATGGAACTCACACATTACCCGCTATAATTATTACAATATTAATTGTATGTTAATTCAGTAAATTGTCAATTCTATGGACAAAAAGCTGATTTCAACTATCATATTAATATGAATATATGCCTCGGAATAATTACTTCTCCTCATGGAATCAAAGGAGCTGTCAAAATAAAAACCTTTACTGAAAAGCCCGAAAATATTTTCCTATATGGTGAACTAATAATCGGAAGTGAAAATTATAAAATAAGCTTGGTGTCTGTTGTCAGTAATAATTTAGTAATAGCAACAATTAGCGGTGTGAATTCCCGTAATGAAGCAGAGCTTTTAAGAAATAAAAAGTTATATATAGAAAGAGATAAGCTACCACAGTTAAATGATGAGGATGAATTTTACCAAGATGATCTTGTGAATATGGAAGTAAGACTAGAGAGTAATGAATTATATGGCTATGTGAAGTCTGTGAATAATTTCGGCTCGGGGGATATATTAGAAATTTTGGTTATCAGCACAAAAAAAAACATTATGTTATCTTTTACTAAAGAAGTATTTCCATACATCAACATGAAGGAAAGGTATATAGTAATCAACATGCCAGAATTCATTGGCCAATAAAAATTTTGATATTTGTATAAAGTTATTTATAATAATCAGACCAAATTAAAAGTGTAATTATGGCAGAAAGGGCTAATGATATCAGGCCAGGTCAGGTACTAGAACATAACGGTGGTTTATTTTCGGTTATAAGTATTATGCATACTCAACCTGGTAAGGGTGGTGCTTACATACAAGCTGAAATGAAAAATATCAAAACTGGAGCAAAGCACTATGAAAGATTCCGCTCTGATGCAACAATCAGAAGGGCAATTTTAGATGAAGAGGAATATGTTTATCTCTTTACTGAAGGGAATATCGTAAATCTTATGCATCCAAGTAATTACGAGCAGATTGTTATAAATTTAGACTTATTAGGAGAAAAGAAGTCTTATTTGCAAGATAATATGAAAATTAAAGTAGTAACTTATCAAGATAAAATAATTTCTGCACATGTGCCTGATCACGTTACACTAACTGTAAAAGAAACAGAGTCTGTTATCAAAGGTCAGACTGTTACTGCTTCTTATAAGCCTGCAATTTTGGAAAACGGAATACGCGTTAACGTGCCTCAATTTATAAAAGAAGGTGATAAAATTGTAGTACATACTCCTGATAACAGCTATTACGAAAGAGTGAAAGAGTAAATGGCAATTTCATCACCACGAATCAATGTGATGCTTGATTCTGTACGCAGTGCCTCCAAGCAGCTTATACGTGATTTTAATGAATTGCAAATTTCAAGCGTTAAGTCAGCAGACTTTATCAATAAAACTTATTCAAAATCCAAGCAACTTATATACGATTGCTTGAAAAACTACAACCAGAACTATGACTTTATTTTTGAAGACGATGTGGGCCAAGATCTAAAAGACGGCGGTTATACTTGGTTTATTATGCCTATAGAAGGCAAGGAAAACCTTTTTAGTTGTATGGTTTATTTTGCAGTATCAGTTTGTCTCATTCATAAAAACAGAGTTGTAGCAGCTGTGATTGATGCTCCAGCCCTTAGAGAAACTTTCTGGGCAGAGGAAAAGAAAGGAGCTTTTCTTGAAGATTTCAAATCTCGCCATGTAAAAATGCGGATGAAAGCTCGTGAAGGGGGAATAATAGACATAAGTGGTAATTTGTTAAATAAATTACCACTTGACAATAATAATCTACGCTCCCTTGGCTCAACGGTACTAGGTTTTGCATATCTTGCTGCCGGAAGATACAATGGAATAATTTACTCTGGAATTAATAAATATAAAACTTCACTCGGTAGGCTTTTTCTGCAAGAAAGCGGTGGGAGATTAAGGGAAGATAACGCGCTTGTCATTGCTGGAGATATAAACTAAAGTTCATTCAAAAGAGCAAAAGTCACGTAGTGAAAATAATAAATGGTCTTACCTACCCCTCATTGCAGCAGGGTAGCAAAATAAGATAGACGAGAAAAGACAACTATAGGAACAAATAGTCAGTGTGTGACAATGGCATCTAGTCCTTTTGCACAAAAAATGTTGTAAAGTAACTTAGTTGGATCCCAGTGTTAGCTACTTTCATGACAAGAAATAAAGCACTGATTTTGTACATTAACCATGCTTTTAAATAGATACCTTATTCTTGGCAACTTTAAACTCAACAACAGACACAAACAGATAATTTCTCAAAAACTTTTACAAGAGATTTTGTTAAATGCTCTATCATTTCATTTGTATGGTAAGGCGTAGGAGTAATACGGAAGCGCTCAGTCCCCTTTGAAACTGTTGGGTAATTTATATGTTGTACATATATTCCATACTCATCAAATAACAATTTTGATGCTTTTTTGGACAACTCAGGATCGCCAATTATGATTGGAATTATATGAGTTTCTGTTTGCATAAAATTCACTCCTGCATTTCTCAGTGAGTCTTTTACTTTCTCAACCACCTGCTTCTGCTTTTCTCTTTCAATGTTGCTTGATTTTAGATGCTCAACGCTTGCCTTTGCTGCTGCTGCTAAAACGGGCGACATAGCAGTAGTAAAAATAAATCCTGGGGCTGAACTTCTTATTACATCCACCAAGCTCTTTGAAGACGCTATATATCCACCCATCACTCCAAAAGCCTTTGATAATGTACCCTGAATAACAGTTATTCTATCCATCAAACCTTCTCTTTCTGCAATTCCGCCACCGCGCGGTCCATACATGCCAACTGCGTGTACCTCATCCAAATAGGTAATTGCATTATACTGATCTGCTAGATCACATATCGCTTCAAGCGGTGCTACATCACCATCCATTGAGTATACAGATTCAAGTGCTATTATTTTCGGCGTTTTTATATCTATAGACTTTAGCAACTGCTCTAAGTGATCAACATCATTATGCCTAAATATGTGCTTCGGTCTTTTTCCTGATTTTATACCTTCTATCATTGAAGAATGGTTTTTCTCATCTGAAAAAATTACCACGCCCGGAATAACAGACGATAAAGTACTAAGTGTAGTTTGGTTGGCAAGATAGCCACAAGCAAAAGTTAAAGCAGCTTCTTTTTGATGCAAGTCAGCCAAAGATTTCTCGAGCTCAACAACTTCCTTTGTTGTACCTGATATATTTCTTGTTCCTCCAGCACCAACAGATGAATTTTGAATAGCAGCAATGACACTATCGTTTTGTGACATTCCCAGATAATTATTACTGCACCAGACAATAACCTCTCTATTTCTTTCATAATCCATAATATAGGGAAGTTTGCCAGGTAATGACGCAAAATGCGTAAATTCACGATAGCGCCCTTCTTCTTTTATATCTTTGATTTTATTTAAGAATATTTTTTCGTAGTCTACCAAGTTTTTATCTATTAACAATCAATATAATTATAATAAATTATTAAATGATAGACTACTATATTTATTACTTAGACTGACATTCTTCTGTCTGCATAACCTTTGTGACCTGATTATCCTCAACTAAGCTTTTAGGCCTATAGCAGTACGTAATTGTAGCTGCAATAAGACAACAAACTGCAACTGCTATTCCTATTGCTAACATTTCCAAGTAAACTGCAACAGCTGCTCCTAAGGCAATAACAGTTATTGCAAGCGCAGAAGCAGCTACGACATACTTTTTTGTGTTTTGTGGATCATTCTTTGAATTGCTTGGTACGGTTGCTGAATAGCCTAAAGATGACATAAATTCCAAAAATCCCTTATTTCCTCGCTTTTTTGCCATATCTAAAGAGCTTCCTTTCAAAAGAGTATCTGATGGTTTATTAATAATTGGATCGTTTTCTAAATACGGGCTTGTACCATTGTCTATTAGCAATTTTGCAGATTTTTTATGCCCTTCATTTATTTTTCGATTATAAGCTATAACATGTAGCGCAGTACCAATATCCCTACTTTGTGTATTAACATACTTTTTTTTATCTTTTGCTGCACCTATCAAAATGGCAACTACATCAGAATGACCATTATCAGCAGCTAAGTGCAATGCAGTTTCACCATTATGATGTTGTAAATAAAGATCTGCCTTTTTTTTTAAAAGTAATTCCACCATTGCCGAATTACCTTCTGCAGAAGCATACATCAAAGGAGTAAGATTATATCGTTCTTTAGCATCAACTGTTGCGCCACGCTCTATTAGCAATTCTGCAACATCTGAATGTCCACTATATGCTGCTTCATGTAAAGGAGTTACTCTGCTGCCTGTACTGCTTACTGAATTAACATTTGCGTCATTATCAAGTAAAAGCTTCACAAAATCTTTATGACCACTCTTGGCAGCTAAATGAAGTGCAGTGTCACCACCTACTTTTGTTTTTGATTTAATCTCAATATTTGCACCACATTCTAGTAAATGCCTGCCAAGCTCAACATTACCTTTTTGTGCTGCAACGTGTAAATGAATAAATCCATCATTATCATAATCTGTGAAACGTTCATTAATATCGTCTAGTAAACTTTCCCTACCAGCTTTTAATTCCTCAGAAATGATAAGTGTTACTTTACCATTTTCATACTCTACTTCACCATTATGAAATTTAAGTGTGAACTCTAAAATAGCATCAACCCTGCATATTTCCCTATTTGTATCAAGTTTCCTGACAGGCATACTTGGACAATACTGAACATTGAGAGAACCTTGGCTATTATATACAATACTTATCTTTCTATCATTGGCATGAGGCAAGATTAGTTTATGCTTAGAGAATATAGGAGAGAGCTGCATTAACAAAGAGCCATCATACCCAGCTTGATTGCAACTAGTAATTAACTCTTCCAGTATATAGTCATTTGGAACCTCTGCTTTAGCATGTTTAAAAATTTCCGTAAAAACATACTTTGCAAACAGACGTTTATCATCTCCCTCATTATATTTATCATATAACCCTTTAATGAAACTATTATCTATAGTGCGATCATTGATTACAAAAAAATCCGTTCTATATAGGTCTTGATAAGCTGTGTTACCAGACTTTACATCTTCATTATTCTCATCTGCCTTTACTTGACCCAGCAGAGATTGTGTTAGCTGAAATTCTAACGTAGTTACTGCACTAGATTTAGTATCAGAATTATTAACGCCAGATTCCTCTTGACTTTCATTACCTGAATCCTCAGAACGACGGCGCTCTTTTTCCTCTCGTTCTAAAATTTCAAACCCTTCTTCAGTTCCCGAATCCCTAGAATCTGATTTCTTTAAAATTTTGTTTGATTCCTGTGATACAAAATCTGAACCTAACATGTTTTTCCTCACTAATTAGTAGCTAAGCTAAGTGTAGCATTAAATGGCAATTTTGTCAACTTAGCAAGCATCTCTTCGTAGTCTACCAAGTTTTTATCTATTAATAATCAATATAATTATAATAAATTATTAAATAATAGACTACTATATTTAGTATACAGACCTTTCCTTGAACACAATCTCTGCAGGCTCACCATTCTCAATTAAGCTTTTAGGTCTACAGCAGTATGTAACTGTAGCTGCAATAAGACAACAAGCTGCAACTGCTATTCCTACCGCTAACATTTCCAAGTAAACTGCAACAGCCACCCCTGAAACAATACCGGCTATTGCAAGCGCAGAAGCAGCTACAACATACTTCTTTGTATTTTGTGGATTTTTTTTGAGGCCACTTTTGCTGCTTTGCTCATTAATTCTTGGCAATTCTGTTTTTGGCTGTCCATTTCCGTTAGCAACTTGTTCTACATGCTCAGTAGGTTGATTAACGTTAATATCATTATTAACATCTTCAATTTCAATCGAAAGAAATTCATCTTCATCATCACTTGTTAATTCTACTCTTAAAGTACAAGGAACAGAATTACTAGAAACAGTACCATTAGCTGTTGCTTCAGCTTCCACTGTGTCAATTACAGATATTCTTGTTTCATGACCTTCTTCACTAATTTTTTCAAATGGAGAATTACTATTAGAGTCTGAGGAAGTTCCGGCAGAGCAATCACTTTTATTACCTTCAAGTTTAGAAAAATCATCCTCCTCAGAACTCAGTGATGGTGAGCTTTCTTTAGACTCTACCAAAGGAGCTTCTTGGCTACTTGCAGCAGCTTCTACATTGTTGTCTACTGGTAATGTAGCAGCAGTGTGCTTGAGCTCATTTTCAAGAAATAGTATTATTTGTTCAAGAGCCTCTTTTTGCTCACCCTCTTCCAAATTTGTAATTTTGTCATTTGCTTGGTCCAAGAGCTTCTGTACAGTAGGTTCATATGTGCTGACTTCTAATTTCTTTAATAAATGTATCAAACGAGTAAGATTGATTCTATCGACAGCATTAGACAATTTTTCTCCTATAATTTTTTCATTTCCAGGCATTTTACCCTCCTCACAATTATTACCTATAGCTTCTTCTATTGAAGCCTCTTCATTATTCATAATATTCTCTACTTTATCAACAATGTTTCTTTGCGGCTGTTGATTATCAATATTTTTGGATTCTGGATCTTTTTTAATATTTAAATGCAAAGGTGTTTTATCATCTAAACCTTCAAGAAATTTTGTGATTTTTGATTCACTAGAAGATTTTTCCCTGTTTTCTTCCCTTACCAAATATAAACTTTTCGTTCCTACCAGATCTAAAGCTGTTTTGCCATCTCTATCTTGAATGTTCCAATCAGCTCCCTTGTTTACAAGTAATTTTACTATTTCAAATTTATCATGGTAAGCAGCCCAATGTAAAGCTGTTCTGCCATGCCTCTCATCTTGAATATCAATCTCAGCGCCATTTCCAATAAGCAAGCCCATTAATTCTAAATTATTACGTGCCACAGCCCAATGCAAAGGTGCAATTCCAGAATTATCTATACTATTAATATCAACAACTTTACGATTAACAATTACCTCTGCCGCTTTACTTTCAGGAGCTAAGTGTATAGCATAGTGCAAAAGTTTAGATGAAAAAATAATTCTACCTTCAGCCTCAGTATTCTTAAACCTATTTAGTATCACTTCCACGCATTTCTGATTACCAACAAAAGATGCCCTTTCAAGTTTTTTACATATATCATCCAAAAACATAGTATGATTCGGCTTATCCAAATGCTCTAATAAAAACTTAATATAGCATTGTCCACCAACACCAATAAGTGGCCTATCGAGCTCTTCATCTTGCGTAAATAATATACTTTTATGCGTTTCTGCATATCTTTCCACAAGCGTATCATTAGCTGCAATGGCTAGTAGTGAAAGCTCTTTTACTGAATAATTATAATAACCATTTGTTTCATCATAGCTATTATTCAACAGCACATTGTGCATATGATCAGTCAAATTAAGCTGTTGAGAGCAAAAATCCTTCAAATTACCACAATTTAAATCAGTAATAAATCTATCGCTTTCCTCTATATTATTTATAGTTTTATCTAAATCTGCATAATCACCATAATTTTTTGCTTTATTTATAACGTCTATTAATCCATCAAAGGTTAAATTTTTAGGGGTAATGGTAAATTCTTCTTCATTATGCCTTGGTTCTATATTAACCTGATCTTGAGGCCAAAATAACTCTGTTGCTACAACTGCTGTAACTTCTGCAACACCTACCAATACATTCGCAACATTACCTAAAATGCCTGGATCAGTAACTACTTTGTTTGCTACTTCACTACTATCAGATGAACTCTCAGTAATAGACAAGTCTTCAGCAGCAAATGACTTAGGTCCTTCATTCATATTTTTCTCAAGAGTCTCTGTAATTCTATTATCCTCATCTTCGAAATGCCTATTTATTTCATCTAACAAACTTTTGCCATCAACTTTGTAATTCTCTAATTGTTCAGGAATAGCAAGTGTTACTTTGCCGTTTTCATACTCTACCTTACTATCTCGAAACTTAAGGGTGAACTCTAAAATAGCATCAACCCTGCATATTTCCTTATTTGTATCAAGTTCTCTAACAGGCATACTTGGACAATACTGAATATTGAGAGAACCTTGGCTATTATATACAATACTTATCTTTCTATCGTTGGCATGAGGCAAGCTTAGTTTATGCTTAGAGAATATAGGAGAGAGCTGCATTAACAAAGAGCCATCATACCCAGCCTGATTGCAATTAGTAATTAACTCTTCTAATATATTGTCATTTGGAGTTTCTGCCTTAGCATATTTAAACATTTCTGTGAAAACTTGCTTAGCAAACAGGCGGTAATTTGCATTTTCACTCGAAATTAAGTGATTGTGCTGGCAATATAACTCGTGAACATACGCTTTGCTTATTGTTTGCCCATTAATTACAAAATCCATTCTTTCCAAATCAAGTTGTGCTTGCTTGCCAGAATTTGCATTCCTATTATTCTCACCTGCCTTTACTTGACTTAGCAAAGATTGTGTTAGCTGAAATTCCAATTCAATTGCTCTGTTAGTATTTTGTCCTTCCTCAACCTCTGAACAATTGCCTGAATCTCCAGAATGACGATGCTCCTTAATTTCTTCTTGTTCTAAAACTTCAAATTCTTCTTCAGCACCTGAATCTCTGGAATGGCGACGCTCCCTTTCTTCTGCAGTATCTACTGCTGGCGGCATGAGCCCACCAAGTAAATTCCACCCCATGTTTTACCCCCTAATTATTAGCTAAACTAAGTATAGCATTAAATAGAAATTTTGCCAAGCAAGTTATTGAGCCTTTTAGCAAATAGACTTACGTCTTCCATCTCTTCACCTTCCACTATACAAGCTTGATAGAACAATAAGTAAATCATATCTCCAAGTGTTGGATTTTCACCATTTTTAGCGTGAGATTCCATTATGTTTCTTATCAAAGGATGCTTAATGTTAATTTCAAGTACTTTTGGCGTGCGGTAATTTAGCTGCTTCTGTTCACGTAAAAAACGCTCCATACGGAGATCCATAGTTCCTTCATCAACTGCTAGACACACAGGACTATCGGTTAATTTCTTAGAGATCTTTACACTTTTTACTAAGCTTCCAAGAACCTTGGTGAAGTATTCGAGTATAGAATCCGCGTTTTCTTCGCTTTTGTTTTCATCTGATTTATTTTCTTCATCTTTCTTGCCTTCTTCTGAAGAAAATTTTTCTAAATCAACATCAGCGCGGGTAACAGACTTAAATTTTTGATCTTTATATTCATGAATCACGCTAGTCCAGAAATCATCAACTGGATCAACAAATAGAAGCACTTCCAATCCTTTGCTGACGAATCCTTCAAGTTGTGGACTGTTTTTTACTGAATCGAGACTATTACCTGTGAGATAGTAGATATGTTCCTGTTCAGGCTTCATTCTGCTTATATAATCATCAATGCTAACTAGCTTACCATCACTGGTGCTATGAAATCTGCAAATGGAAAGCAATGCTTCTCTTTCATCAGTTGGCATAGCTTCGCAAAGACCTTCTTTTAACACCGCACCAAAATTGCCCCAGAATTTTGTATATTCCTCTAAATTCTCTTTTGCTTTTTTGCCGAGCTCTGATATTATGCGCTTAGTTAAAGATTTCCTAATCTGCTCAACAACGCGATTGTTCTGCAGTGTTTCTCTGCTGATATTGAGAGGCAAATCCGGTGAATCAACCACACCTTTCAAAAAACGCAAGTACTGCGGTATAATCTGCACATTATCTTCAGTGATAAACACTTTATTTACATACAATTTTACAGAGCAGCGTCTATCTGGATGAAATAAATCAAAAGGCTTGATAGAAGGAACATAAAGCAAGTTCGTATACTCTATTGCACCTTCATTTTTATTATGAAATATCATCCAAGGCTCACCGCCCACATGTGCAACACCACGGAAGAAGTCGTTGTGCTCTTCTGGAGTAACGTCATTTTTTGGCTTAGTCCAAATTGCAGCTTTGCTATTTAATTTTTCACTTTTTCCTTCTTCATTTACAAACTCAACGGGAAAATTTATGTGGTCAGAGTAAGTAGTAACGATGTTTTCAATACGGAATTTGTCTAAAAATTCGCTTTCTTCAGGACGCATGATGAGCGTAATTTTTGTGCCACGAGAGATTTGACCATCTAATTTGCTGATTGAATACTCTCCATCTCCTTTAGATTTCCACACCCAAGACTCTTCTTCTCCGGCTTTCCTTGATTCTACTATAACTTCTGAAGCAACCATGAAGCTTGAATAAAAACCAACACCAAACTTTCCAATCAGCTCTACAGCTTGGCTCGAATCTTTATTATTCTTAATTGCATCCAAGAATTTTTGCGTACCAGAACTTGCAATCGTGCCAAGATTATCTATTAAATCTTGCCTGTTCATTCCAATTCCATTATCGGTTATATACAGCTCATTCTTATCTTTATTGGAGCTAATAGTAATCTTCAACTCATCACTTGAATCTAATAAATCAGCATTTAATTGTGATTCATAGCGCAATTTATCACATGCATCTGATGCATTTGATATTAACTCACGCAAGAAAATATCCTTATTAGTATAAAGTGAATGAATTACTATATTTAGTACTTTGCCTACTTCAGCGTCAAATTTTAAACTTTCAGTTTCTTGTATGTTGTGCATTTTGAGCTCCATTATTAGCCTACTACTCTAATAATTTAAGTATTGCACTGCGATCTTTCAAGGTCACACATGCTAAAATTTATGTGGGCCAACTTATGGTTCCAATGCTAAACTGGAATAAGTACAACCATTGTGTCATGCAAATTAAGAAGAAAGTGCTAGAATATAATATCTCTTATTTGCTTCAAAGATTTGTTAGTCTTTGATTCTTTTTTTTTAAAAGTAGTCTCAAGAGAGATTTTAAGCTTTTTCCATTCTTCTTGACCATTTGGCATTAAATCACTCTCAATCTTCTCCAGTACTTTCTGAGGTGATGAATATAATTCCTCGTACAAATCAGTGTTTACTGACTGTAGTATTACTAAAAATGTAAATAAATTCGGATCAAGTAATTCTTCTTTTGCATGGTTCAAAAAACATAGCTTTATTCTTCTTATACAGTATTGTATTGCCTGCAGTGATAATGAGAAGCTTTCTGCATAAAATATAAAGCTATCTATAATTAAGCTCTTTGATTTTTTCGGTAATTCAGAACTTTCAAACAGTTTTCTTATAAACTGCTCTGTTGGCTGTTTTGGCAAATGCAAAGAGAGATCAGTAAAAGATTTTAGGCTAAAATTTGGTCCAAGTATTGTGCTAATTGCTCTTTGCACATTACTCTTATCTTGGCTAACAGAGATAATGAAAACCAGTCCCTCAACATCAAGCATGTACTTTATGGATTCTAAAAAATCGACAATGAATTTAGGGCGACATATATCAAGATCATCCACCATTATATAAATGTTTTTGTCTTTCCTGATTTTATTAACCACATCTGCTAGTTGTATTTTAAAATCTCTAATGTTCTCTTTTCTCCTTTGGAGAAGATTTAACTCACCCAAGACAAAACCAATGTCTTTCTTATCAGCCTCTTTTGCAGCATCGAGAAATACTGAAAGCATAGCAAGTGGAGATTTACTGATCAGCTTTCCTAATGTATTGAGAGAAAATAGTTCTTGGTTTATGTTTTTGAACTGCTGTATAACACTCCTTTTTACTTTGTATGATGCGAATAGATCCTCAAACAAGAAATGCAAAAAAGAAGGCAATGGTTGATCTAGCGCACTAATATCCCATGCGCTGTAATAAGCTGCAATTTCATTTTGCTGCTCTAGATCCTTTACCCATTCTTTCAAAAAAAATGTCTTACCCCACTTATCATATCCTTCTAAGGATACGATCGAAAAAAACTGATCAATTGTCTTAATTATATTACTAAATCTACTTGCAACTTGTTTATAGCCTAAGCAATCATTCTCCCAAGTTGTTACCTTAGGCAATTGCTCCTCTTCTTTTTTTTTTAATGTTATTAGCGATATAAGTTTTTTTAAGCACATACCTTCTTTTGTATTTACTCATACTCTTGTCTTGAAGTAAGCGCTATCTTCAGAGTCCCTTCATCTAGGTAGTCAATTTCTCCACCTATCGGTATACCACAAGCAAGGCGCGATATTTTTACATTCGAATTCTTTAGCAATTCAATTATATATTGCGCAGTAACTTGGCCTTCTAATGTCGGATTGATTGCAATAATGACCTCTTCAATTTTAAATTCTGTAACTCTTTTGGGAATGTTATCAAGATTCAGTTCTTTTGGACCTATGCCATTTATTGCTGATAGCCTTCCACCCAAAACATGATACATACCTGAATATATATTCCCTTTTTCAAATGCCCATAGATCACCCAATTCTTCTACTACACACATTAACTTGGTGTCACGCTTTGGGTTAGTACAAATAGAACACGGCGATTTAGTATCTAGGTTTCCACAAATTTTGCACTCTATTATAAGATCCGCTAGCTCTCTAATCAAAGATGCAAGCGGTAGCATGACTTTCTCTTTATTTTGGAGCAAATGTATAACTAATCTTCGTGATGATGATGGACCTAAACTTGGCAATTTAGAAAAAGCATGAACTAAATTCTTTATATTAATGTTCATTTAACAAATTCAGGATATAGTTTATAAAATGATAACATCAAACCTTTCGTAAAGAAAGCTTAGTTTGATTGGCTATGAAAAAGATTTCCCACTTTTTTTAGAACTGTCTTGAAAAAATTAATGTAATCACAATCTACTGTAACCTAACTCTGATTCAGGTATAACTGAAATTATCTCACACATTTGCGTAGTTACTACGGTACTTCTTTTTTGAAAATGACGTAATTTATTTTTCAACATATTTCTTTCTTCTACATAACTGTCTGACTCTTTATTCAAACTAGAATTTTTTTCTTCATACTTGGAAAGTATTGTATCGATCAAATAATTAAAAAATAATATTAGACCTGTAGTGTTGGCAAGCAATGCAAGAGAATAATATAACATATCTTCACTCACTTCTTCATTTATTATGTCATGGGAATTTCTATACATTCTAAAACAAGAGCCGAAGGCTGCTAAGCATACACAAGTAAGTTTTGTTTTGTTTAGGACGCACTTAATTCGTGCTAGTTTTTTATTATTATCTTCTAATTTTATACGCAACTCACTAATTTTACTACTATAGTGCTGAATAAACAATTCTATGGCCTCTTTGTTATTAGCATAATTATATGCTTTGTAAGATTCCTTATCTATGAGTTCAGTATCTATATCCTTTGATTTGAGAAGCTCTTTGATTGCTTCATTTTTGTTAAGAAGCATAGCTTCGTGTAGAGGTGTGTACTCATTTTCAACATCTTTTCTTCTGTTAATATTTTCACGAGTTAAGTAGTTAAAAAGAGCTGAAATGCATTCTGAATTATTGCTTTCAATAGCCAGAGTAATTGCATCTTTTCCATCCTTGTTATTAGTATTAATAACTTTGAAAAGCGGCTTTTCATTCTCTTGCTTATGTTCAAAATATTTGCGTTTGTAAAACTCACTTGAACAGTATGGTTCCTTAAGAATACACAAAAGTTTTTCTACAAAACAAGTACGATTTCTTTTTATAGCTACATGTAAAGGTGTGTCATGATTCTCCTCGTCTTGCAACAATAAGACATCATACAAATAACCCTCTTTATATAAAAAATTAATCTCTTGATCAAAAGAGATATCTTCTTCTCCTTTACAGATATTTAGTAGCCGTAACCCTATACTTTCTGTAGTACTGTAATCAATTGCAGAGCTACGTTGCACTTTAGATTGATAAAGGGTTACGTCCATACTATTCCTACCTTTAAACAACCCAGCTATACCTCTAAATATTACAGCTATACCTGATTCACTCCGAGCAGCACAAGGTGTTTCATCTGGAATGTTAATCTCAACATTTTCACTAGAAAAAAGTTCTAAAACATGCGAGTTGCTTTTTCTACTGGAAAAAGGCACATCGTTCCTTTTATCTTTAATCTCAGCACTCTTTGCATTCAAAGAATTTAGAGAGTTAGCTAAACAATCAAGATCTGTAGCATTTTTAGACTCAAGGTCTTCTGCTTGAAAATTTGCTGCAGTGTTTATTTCACCTTTCATATTTCTTTATTTTACAGGGATTGCATTTCAGGTAGGGTATCTCATCTTTAAAATTTTTCAACTCTATTTAAATTTTTTTAAAATAGTTTTTGATAAAAATACTTATGAAACTAACTTCTGTGTTAATTTTTTAGAAGATTTTATAGCTAAAAAATTACTTCCGCATATTTTAAATCTGATTACAATTACAGTTAGAGATATTTATTGAGCTCAAAAATCTATCTTCGGTCTGCAGACTTTTAAATCACACTCACTAAAAATGTAGCGTATCCTCTTCAGAGCATATCTGTCGTATGTGCACTGCATTTTTTCTAATCTTTTTTATACAGGGGGATCTTATGTTCAGAATTCCAGATACTTGACCTTTAATTTAGCTAATAAAAACCAACTGGTACCTGCGGTTTTTATAGCTACGTTTTCTCAAATAAGTTTTAAATGAATAGATTTCTTGCATAATAAGATGTCATCCCAGTGCTTGACACTGGGATCCAATAAGAAAAATGCGCTGGAACTTTCGAATTCCAGTTATGCAAGAAATCTAATGTTAAAAAACTCACAGTTATCCTAGTACTGCTTTATTATCTACAGTCTTTTCATACTTGACAGAAGAGAGTTGAGGATTAACAGCTTCTTCTATTGATTTAGCCTGTTTATAGTCTTGACTTAGGAAATATATAGCCACTCCAACTGCTATTCCAGCAACAAGAGCAGATACTGCGAGTGTGCATAATATAATAGTCATTGAAGGGACTAAAGCACTACCAACACCGAGTCCAATGCCAAGAAAAACGCCAGGTATAATGCCAATCAAACTATTACATCTAGCACTTTCTTTTTTCGATTTAGCTTGGTCTTTCATAGATTTAATGAGTGCTTCTCTTGTTTTTTCTTCTTGATCTAAATCTAATGGGATTTTCTCTTCTTTATTCTTTATCAAAGGGCTTGCACCATATTTTAAAAGGGCTTCTATTGCCTCAGTGTTATTACTTATAACAGCTTGGTGTAATAATGTATTTTTACTACTTTGATCTTGAAAATTTATCAATTTGTAGAAATACTGAGGAGTAATAAACCTATTCACAGTTTCATCTAAAATCTTCATCACGTCTTGAAATGATAATTTCTCTTTTTTCTCAGATATTGCACTATTGTATTCAATGCAGTGGTGCAAAATAAGATACACCATCTTTTTTCTTATATCTACAGCATCCTTTATAGATAAAGCTGATTTAAATAACTCTTTGTTAATTAATATTTCGTTATTCTCACCAAGAAACCCCTTCAATTCTCTAGTTTTGTCTTCATACCCTATCCCTTTCTTACAGACGATTTCAAGTAAAGTAGTCATATTATTTACCCATTCTAATTATATCAATAATACAATAAATTCTAATAAAAGTCAAGTTTTTTAATTAAAAAATTAATAGAACTTATTAGCAATTCCTACAAATGTCAAATAAATTCAAAAGAAACTCACAGGATCAACATCTATTGTTACTGCAATATTTGAATTCAAGTTGTAATTTTTAATCCAATATTTTAGCTTTTTCTTTATAGATAAACTATGTTTATTGTGTATTTTGAGTAACACTCTATACCGATATTTATTATTTAAGAAATTTATTGCTGCTGGTGATGGGCCAAAAATTTCAAATTCTTTCAATGTCAAGTGCTGAGAGGTAGTTGAAAATTGATTATGTAAAAAGCTTGTTAACTCACTTGCTGCTTTCTGCGTTGCAAATTGATCCTTACCACAAACTATAAGCGCTATTAATCTACTAAATGGGGGCATTTTAGCTTTGCTTCTTGACTCAAGTTCAATTTCATAAAACAAATCCCTTTTTTGCTGCTGCAATGCTTTTATTATCAAACTTTCAGGATTATTAGTTTGCACTATTACCATTCCTTTTTCATTAAACCTTCCCGACCTTCCTGCAACTTGATGCAATAATTGATATGTCTTTTCTGCTGCCCTGAGGTCAGAATTTTCAAGGCCTAAATCTGCGTTTATCACTCCAACCAAAGTTAACTTAGGGAAATTATGCCCTTTAGCAATCACTTGTGTACCGATTATAATATTCACTTCTTCTTTGAGCACTGAGTCAATTACGCTACCAAGCGACTTCTGGTCGCTGCTAATAATCGCAGTCTTTGCGTTTGGTATTAATTTTACTATTTCTTCAAGTAACCTCTCAATTCCTATACCACAAAGGGATAATGACTGCTGACTTTGACAATTCGAGCATTTTTCTGGAAGTTTTGATTGATAAGAACAATGGTGACACAAAAGGACGTTCTTCTTTTTGTGGTATGTAAGCCAGACAGCACAATTTGAGCAGGAAATTTTGTATCCACACTTTTTACAAACTGTAAGTTGTGCGTATCCTCTGCGGTTTAGAAAGAGCATAACTTGCTGTTTTTTCTCTATGGTTTGTTTTATTCCTTCGAAAAGTTCATTGGAAATCCATTGCTTATTATTTACTACTTTTATTTGTGGCAATTCTGCACCACCGAATCGTTTAGTCAATTTTACATGATTGTAATTCCCTTTTTTAACATGATAAATTGTTTCAAGCAGCGGAGTGGCGGATGATAAAATAATCGAAATATTTTCGAGCTTGGCTAAGATAATGGCCATATCTCGAGCATTATATATAATCCCCTGTTCTTGTTTAAAGGATGAGTCATGCTCTTCATCGACGATAATTAATTTTAGGTTTTTATAAGGCAAAAAAAGTGATGACCTTGCCCCAATAATGATCTGCGCACTTCCATTTGCTATATTGAGCCAATTATTTCGGCGAGCTTTTGGAGTAAGTCCTGAATGCCACTCAGCTATATTTCCAGATATCTGACTGTGAACACGATTTACCAATTGTGAAGTTAGAACAATTTCTGGCAGAAGGATAAGGACTTGTGCATCGTTTACGATTTCAATTAACCTTGCAATCACAGAGAGATAAACTTCCGTTTTTCCAGACCCGGTTTCACCGTCAAGCAAAGTCACTGAATACTCATTCAAATTACTTATTATCTTATTGCGAGCTGCTTGCTGCTCAGGGCTTAATTGGCAATCTATTTCACTTATTTCCTGCTTTTGCTTAGTGAAAACTAACTTATCTATCTGATTTACCTTTAATACTCCTCCCATTATTACTTTGGCAAGCATACCGATAGGTATTACATTATACTGCGCAACCCACTCTGCAAATTCGATCAGTTTTGGTCTGATACTCGGTAACTCGATCTTTTGTTCAATGCATTTTAATTCTCGATCACTCTTGCCGCTATATTTCCAAACTATTCCAATCAAACGCTTTCTGCCAAATGGTACCACTACGTAATCTCCAATTGAAACTTCAGTATCTTCCTCAACTGCATATGAAAATAGCTGATCAATTGGAAGTGGCAGTAATACGTCAACTGTTCTTGTCATAAGTTAGCGCTGTTTTTAGATACATAGAGAAGCCTTAATGCTTTTTTCATAGTACACAATTTATAATCATAAATACTGGAAATGTGAGGAAATTCTGTATGTTTAGCGATAAAATAGTCCTAGACTGTGAAATAGAAAAAGGTGACCGAATAGATCGGTGTTACTTCTCTACACGCATCAAACTTACAGATAAGAGCAAGAGTTTTCTACGTGAAAAGCTCGGTAAACCTAACAATTTAGATGATTACTTTAATCTTAATCCTGAGAATTTTTATATTTATTACAACAAATATAGTGGGCACTATGGTATAAATGAGCTGTATGTCAGAGATAATAATGGTAGATATTTAGCTACTAAACTTCCACTTGATCAGAGCGGATTTTCGATAGAGTTATCATTCGACGAGGTGAATTATGGCTTTTATCCTATGTATGCAATCTATAACCCCACTCAATATGACAAAAAGCAGGAAAAGAGCTTTGAAGATAATGGTGAATTGCAGCCGTTTGTGTCAATTGTATTGGATTACTTTCTAAATGGCTTAACCGTTCAAGATATGTTTTTGCAAATACAAAATGAGCTTGTTGAAAAAGAAACAAAATTAGAAGAAGACAGAAGAAAAGCAGAGGAAGAATTAAATAAAAAGAATGAAAAGTTAAGGGAACTCATAGAAAATGATGAGATTAAAGTACTTAAAGTAATAAAAGGCCATAGTATTGGGAATGGATGTTCAGCGGCAATTTTGCAGCTTGATGGTGATCTTGATGCAAGTAAGTACTACATAGCAGAGTATGAAGGCAATGAATACTTACATTGTACGAGCTCTGGTTATGACATACTGCTTGACCAGAGCGATTTATTTTTTGTTCTCAATAGCAGCTCTTATCTTGAACTTGAAAGCGGTTTCTACTCAATACTTGCTGGCAACTATGCTAAATATCTCGATACTAAGAATCGGCTTTTCAGCGATGATCAACTATCTCAGCAGTTGTGCAAAAACAAGGTAAAGGCTGAATCTACAGTTAACGCATTTTTCTCAAGACTTATTTATAGTGAAAATTTTTAAGAGGTGGATATGAAATTTAAAACAAATTCTGAATATGATAAATCACAAACTTTGATTAAAAAATTATTTCCAAATAAAGAAAGTATAGTAATAAACGATCAGCTTACAATAGAAGTAAAATATGGGGGATTAGCTAGTTATACCCCTGAGTATATAAAACAAACTGTAAAAGATGCTTACGGAGCCTGGTCTGATAATTTCTATTCACAAAAAAGCGTTCATTCTGGTCCAGTAAAATTGCAGCTTTATGTGCTGAAAAATTACGATGATTACAAAGCTCACATCAAGGAACTTTCAGGTGGTAAGGACCATAGAGAATTATGGGGTGGTGGAACAGTAAGAGCACACGAAGCTGACGGCACGATAGCAAAGACTTTTATTGTTGGAGATGTAAATGGCTTACTTTGTGCAAAATCTAAAATTTTAATGGAAAAAATGAGCGATGCATTTCTTGAGTACTCTACCGGTAATATGGATACAGTACCTGAAGTTTTACGTACCGGTATGAAGCTTTTCATGTGGAGCTATGATGCAGCTAAAAAAGAAAGCACTCGCGATATGCATTATACAAAAGAAGCATACAATAAAATGCATGAATCTGGGCATGATACACCATATAAAATAGCAAGTATGTCTAACGACTATAGAATATCAGATTGCTTAGTGACATTCCTACAAGAAAAACATCCTCAATTCATAAAGCAATTGCTTACTGAAATGTCCTTCGATAGAGTACAAGCGATATCAAAATTCAAACATCTTTTGAATAACTCAGAAGTTGAAAAAGAATTTAAGCAGTGGATGGATGTAAAAAGTGGCGATAAAATTGTGGCAGATCTTGTGCCAGATAGTGAAGTTATGACTTTTGGCGAACACAAGCTTCAAATAAATATAAAATATGATGATGAGGAATTAACTCAGAGCAAATTGAGTAGTGTAAAAAATGCCATCGAGAGTACTATAAAAGATTTTGATTCAGCATTTGGCATTAATAATTCTCAGCCTTGGCACAACATACCAAATAAAGTTAATGTTTTCGTATTTAATACAAAGAGTGACTACGAAAATTATCTTAAGGAGTTGAACGTTAACTATAAAGGCGCTTCTGGCTTAACAGTTCAAGGGCGTGGCTCAGAAGTTCATGTTTATTTTTATCTACAAGACCAATTTGATGACTCGTGTAAAACTTTAAAACACGAATTGGGGCACGCCTTAACTATCATTAATTCCTATTATGGTACAGGTGATGTCTTATCTAAGGCCATGCATGAAGGGGTTGCTAACTATATGGCAAGTTTAGAAGATGGTCGGCATGTCAATGACCACGGAGATAAAGAGGCCTTGATTGCAATAAAGAATAAAGGTCTCAAACCAGATGAAATATTGCGCAATAATATTTGGAGTAATAAAGGGGAACATTATCATTCGGATGCTGAACAAGTGATCAAATTTCTTGAAGATAAACATCCAGATATGATTGATAATTTGCTCAAGAGCCTTTCTAAATCTGGTGCAAATAGGTCTCAAGGTAATAAATTATTTGAGGATTTTTTGACTGAGCTGAAAGGTTATGATCAAGAATTTAAACAATGGGTTAAGGCTGAGCTGAGTGGTGAACAACATATGGAATATAATGTTGTTGAATCTAACAGTGTTGAAAGTTCAACAAGCCAACAAAGTGCAGGCAAGGGTCTATATGGTTATAGCCCAGTACATAATGTAAGTGGTGATAAAACCAAGATAGAAAGTGTCAGTAGAGAAGATTCTATGCAACCTGCTAAAAAAGTGAGTGAAGACGAACAAGGAAAAGCTGTTACAACAAAAGTTATGAAGTATAATAAACAGCCTTTCTTAAAGGTGAATATTGATGACAATAATGTAGAAAACACTATAGGAAAAGTAAACGAGATAAATAAGGTAACAGGTGCGACGAGTTTACATTTTGCTGCTTCATTGGGAGATTTAAGCAAAGTAGCAATGCTACTAAAACACAATTCATATACTGATACAAGAGACCATAATGGACAAACGCCACTACATTATGCCATTCAGTCAGGAAATACGGAAGTAGCAAAATATCTTATTGATCATGGAGCAAATCTTAATGTTCATGACAATTATTATCAGAAAACTAATACTAAATATGTGTATTATAAGACACCTTTACACTATGCTATTGAGTCTGGAAATATAGAGATAGCTAAATACTTAATAGATCGTGGTGCAAATCCTAATATTCAAGATGCTTATTCCAAAACGCCATTATACAGTGCTATTTATTCAGGTAATACAGAAATAGTGAAGTATCTATTAGATCATAACGCAGATCCTAATAGTAAAAGTTATTATACTTTTCCGTTACTTGCTGCTATTAAGCTAGGGAATGCGGAAATAGTTAAGAGTTTAATTGAGCATGGCGCAGATCTTGGTATCAAAAACACGTCAGCTCAAACACTGCTGCACTATGCAATTGAGCTAAAACATACGGAAATTGCTAAATACTTAATAGATCGTGGTATAGATGTTGATACCCGTGATATTAGCTCTGGTAAATCTCCACTACATTTTGCCATGTACATGAAAAATATGGAAGTAGTTAAATATCTCATAGAGCATAATGCGGATATTGATATTCAGGATAGCTACGGCTTAACACCTTTGCATCTTGCTGTTGATCTTGGGAATAAGAAGATGATAGAGCAGTTAGTTGAAAAAGGTGCGAATATTAATGCTCAGGATAATGATGGTTGGACACCTTTAGTTCATGCAGTGAGGCATGGAAAGTTAGATACAATAGAATATCTAATAAAAAACAAAGCTGACGTTGACGTTGTAGGCAAAGATGGCAGGACACTTGTTGAACATGCTGAGTTATGGGCAGAAGAGAAAGGACTAGCAAGAGATGTAATAGATAGCAAAGGCGGTAATGATTCTTATTATCGTGAGCTTTCAAAAGAAGCTGCAACTTGGGAAAAAGCTGGAAAGGATATGCTTAGCTATCTCAAAAAAATTACTATGCAAGAAGAAGAATCTAACGATATAGACCAAATGCCAGCAGATCAACCTGCGAGTGAAGAAAGGAGTAAAAGATCGATAAGAGGAGATGAAGAGAAGCAAGAGGAAACAATTGTTATAGATAATGTGAAACAACATCCTTTAAAAATCAAAGTGGGTGAGGCTGTTGAAATAGGGAAATATAAGGTAGAACTGCAAGTTACGTATGATGATGTAAGAAATTTTTATGACACTATACGTGGTAAATATCATGATGGTAGTGGATACAATTATGAGCAAGTAATGGTTTTGTACAATGAAATTGTTAGGCCAGCATCACAGCATCATGATGAACCATTTACTCTTGCTGAGTCCTATATTGCAGATGGGCATCTATTTATTAAAAATCAAGATTTTGGAATTTTGGGGAATGTTCAAAAAAGTGTGTCAAACCGAAAAAAAAGTAATAAATTGATATAAAAAATGGAGGTTTGATATGAGTCAAGCAAATAGAACTACTGGTTTGGTAGATTATAAAGAATTAGAAACAAATATCCTGTCATCTATACGAGAAGGAAGACCATTGACAGGAAGAGATGGAGCATTAACACCGTTTATAAAAAGGCTGCTAGAGGCAAGTCTGGAAGGTGAAATAGAAAGCCACATGTCAGCTAAAAGTGAAGAAAATAACCGAAGAAATGGAAGGAATGCAAAAACTTTACGTACAAGTTCAGGCTCATTTGAACTATTAACACCAAGAGACAGAGAAGGAAGCTTTGAACCGCAAATAGTCAAAAAAAGGCAAACAAGCCTACATCCAGAACTTGAAGCAAAGGTCTTAAGTACATACGCCAGTGGCATGGGATACAGAGACATAGCTTCACACGTTGAGGAAATATATGACCATAAAATATCAGCAGCAGAGATATCCAATATTACTGATAAACTGCTACCAATAATCAATGAATGGCGCAGCCGTCCATTGCAATCAGTGTATCCAATAGTGTTCATGGATGGCATGTTTTTTAAGGTCAAGGAGGACGGACATTGCGTAAGTAAATGCATGTATAATATATTGGGTATAAATCAAAATGGCAGAAAAGAAGTATTAGGTTTTTATCTGGCTGAAAGTGAGGGAGCTAACTTCTGGTTGGGAGTTTTAAATGACCTCAAAGAAAGAGGAGTAGAAGATATTCTGATTGCATGTGTAGATGGGCTAAAAAGCTTTCCTGCAGCCATCAACAGTGTATTTCCCAGTGCAGAAGTGCAGCTATGTATAGTACACCAAATAAGAAATTCTCTGAAATATGTATCCAGTAAAGATGTAAAAGTTTTCATGAATGATCTGAAAAAAATATATCGTGCTTCAAGTAAAGAAATTGCTGAGAATTATCTGCTTGAGCTGGAAGAAAAATGGGGAGAAAAGTATCCTTTAGTTATAAAATCCTGGCAGAACAATTGGGAAAACTTATCCAGTTATTTTAAGTATTCTGGGCCAGTTAGGAAGCTGATTTACACCACTAATCCAATTGAGGGGTTGCATAGACAAATCAGGAAATTTACTAAAACTAAGGGTTCATTTACTAGTACAAATGCCTTGTACAAACAGGTATATTGTGCTATAAAAAAGGTAGAGCAAAGGTGGATTATGGCTCTCCCTAATTGGGCTTTAACTATGTCTCAACTTGATATTTTCTTTCCAGATAGATTGAAAATTGAGTTGAACTAAAAATGCGGCTTGACACACTTTTTTGAACGTTCCCGAATTTTGAATGATTTTAATGAGATGTTCTATAAAAGTGATGAGTTTATGTAATGTAAAAGGTGGATGAGAATTAATTGATATAAGGAATTAGATCTTTCACTGTCATCCCAGTGTTTCTTTCCCCTGCCATTCCGGCGTTTCCTTCTCCTGTCATCCCAGTGCCCCGACACTGGGATCCAGTGTTCATATAATCTCATCACAAACGTTTATTTTAATTTTAGACCAATACCCAATTTAGAATCAAAATTCCTAGATTCCAGTGTCAAGCACTGGAATCTACTATGCAATTTACTTTTTTATATAACAAATAATATTAATTTATTAATTGACAGGTGGCGTGGGTTATACTATTATTAAGATATATAGTTAATATCTTAATAATCAATATGCCAAAATATGTTAATCGCATTGCTCAATCTATTGTATTAAAAGTCTATACTGATAAGGAACATCCTAGAGTTAAAGTGTTTTATAAAACTGAAGATAGAGAAGATGGACAAGTTGAAACAAGACTCTCAAAACAGGAAATTGCGGAGTTTTTAAATCAATTTGCCAATAAAGGAAAGCACCAAATTTCTATCAGTAAAAATGTAGAACAAGGTATAATTAAAGATATAGAAGGTATACGTAGAGAAAATGGTAGATATGTATACAAAGCACCGGATTTATCAGCTGAAGAACAATATAATAAATTATTTGAAAGTGAGAAAGCTATTCAATTTAATTTGAATACTTTTATGTCAGATAGTATATCTAAAATTGTACAATTAAAAGATAGATTTGAAGAAATTTTAGGTTTTTCTCTCGAAAGAGGGGTATGTCACTCATTAAATTACTTTGTTACTTTTCTAAAATTAGAGAATAGGCAAGATTTTGTTGGATTTCTCGAGTCTGATAATATTATATCTGAACAAGATTTTATGAATTATATTGATGGAAAAAAAGAACAAACGAAAAAGTTATTAATGATGCAGTTTTTATCGCAATTCTTACCTATTCTTGATATTCAGAGCATTGAAAAGCGAGAAGGAGATCCATTTTATTATGATGAGATAATATATAAGCAATTATGTAACGATCTATCTTCAACAAAAGTATGGGTCTATACTAACCAAGAACAAATCAAACGTTTCTTAAATGATGTGAAGATAGGATGCTACTTAGAATTTAGTTATTTTTGCTATGCTTGTAATGAAGAAGATGTCATTGAGGATGAGGGGCATTCTATGTTGGTGTATAAAGCAGAGAATGATAAATACATATTTTTTGACCCTAATAAAGGAGCGGTTGGCTTTTGTCCTGATACAGGAGCTGCCAATTTTACATTAGAGGAAGTTTGTAGGGTAATGGAACTTGCTGTAAACCGTTATTCATATGATATGTATGTTGAAAATTTTGCAGATTATTGCGAAGTTCGTATTGGACTTAGAAATGCAACACTGATTTCAAAGAAAGCTGAAAAACTTTATGAAACAACAGAAAGAACAAATTCAAAAATAATTGATATATCAGTTGATAAAGGTATGAATAAATTGTTGCTCACACCTGCAAGTCTGTGAAAGGACATAACTCGATCTTTTTGGCTATTTACCAAGTATAGACATCAGCTCATTCCATTCTCTTTTACCAATGCCACTTTCTTCTCTCGCAACATTTTCTCCTTTTATTAGCTTGCGAATTATTTCAAGACCAGTTTTTGAAATACAGGCTGATTTTAAGGAGTATTCAATGAAAGCATTATAGGCCAGCGGGACCCATTTCTTTACTATGTCCAACATAACTTCTGCATAGACTCTAATTTCATATTGGGCGTGCTGATCAGCTCTAAGCCTTAAAAAGTGAAGAAGGTTGTGTAAATCTATTTTCCAATAAAACTGAGTATAGTAATTAAGTGTTAGATTAGTTCGGGCAATTTCCCTTGCAAGGCCCTGTTCAATAAATTTCTCATAATGAGAATATACTAAATTAGAATCATTTATTAGAGAATCTATTATTTCTTTTGAAGTACTTGAGTCAAAAGCTTCACCGCTGCCTTGTTTATTATTATCAGATTGTTTTGCAACCTGTTCTGGTATATAAAATTCATTATCAAGTATCGAATACCTTCCGGAATATTCATTCACATTTGCAGTTCTGTGTCTTATCCACTGTCTTGCAATAAAAATTGGAAGTTTCACGTGAAACTTAATTTCACACATTTCAAATGGAGTTGTATGATGATGCCTCATCAAATACTTTATAAGCGCTTCATCTTGATTTATCTGTTTTGTTCCCTTTCCATAAGAAACACGAGCAGCTTGAACTATGGCGCTATCAGAGCCCATATAATCAATCACTCGAACAAATCCATGATCTAATACTTTATGTTCTTCGTATAGAATGTCATCTATTTCTTTTACTGTAGTTCGCTTAGTTGTCTCATTCATAATATATCCTCAAGATGAAACGAAAATATCAGCCCCGCATGAATTGAGTTTTTCGTCCATTGCTTCATAGCCTCTCCATAAATGATGTGAGTTATTTATTGTAGTTTCTCCTTTAGCTACCAAAGAAGCGAGAATTAAAGCTGCTGTTGACCTTAAGTCATTAGCATGCAGATTAGCTCCAGATAAGCTCTTTATTCCACTTATAGTAGCTTTATTTTTTTCGATGCTGATATTAGCACCTAATTTTCTTAGCTCATTTGCATGTGCAAATCTACTTTCAAAAACGTTCTCTTCAATGATTGATATTCCACCTGCAATTGACATAGCAGACATTAGTTGTGGTTGCATATCACTGGGAAAGTTGGGATATGGATTTGTTGCAACGTGAGCAGATTTAATAGAGCCATTTTTTCTAGAAATAATAATACCATCATCATGTAACTCAACTCTGGCTCCTATAGTCTTCAATTCATTTGCAATACATTCTATATCAGACAAACTTACTCCTTCTAACTTTAGCTCGCCGTCGGTAATGATAGCAGCCAAAGCATAAGTACCGGCCTCTATGCGATCTGGTATGATTGTGTGGACACATCCGTTTAATTCATCAACGCCTTCTATTGTGATTTTTGTGTTGTTAACTTCAATATTGGCACCCATAATCTTCAGAAACTCTATTAAATCAAGAACTTCCGGCTCCGTTGCGGCATTGTTTATTGTTGTTACTCCTTCTGCAAGTGTTGCTGACATGATTATGTTTTCTGTTGCGCCAACACTTACTTTTTCAAATGTTATTTCTTTGCCTTGCAATTTTCCCTTTGTTGTTGCAGTTATATTACAGCTATCAATTTCAATTTTAGCTCCCATTGCTTCAAGTGCCTTGATATGAATGTCAACAGGACGTTTTCCAATATTACATCCACCAGGAAATACTGTTGAAACTCTACCAAATCTGCTGAGCATTGGACCTAGCATTAAAAAAGATGCTCGCAGTCTGCTTGCAATTTCATGTGATATTAAATGGTTATTGATATTGCTACAGTCAATTTCCAAAGTATGATTTGCTTTATAGTCTTTATTGCATATAAAATTTACTTCTGCACCAAGACTCTTAAGCAGCTCAGACATCAAATGCACGTCAATTAAATCAGGTACGTTATGCAAAGTTATTGAAGAATTACTAAACAAGCTTGCCGCCATTATTGGCAAGACTGCATTCTTTGAACCATTAATCTTGATTTTTCCAATCAAGGGCTTATGGTTACTTCTTACTAATATTTTATGCATTTAATCAAGCGATAGAACTTATCAAGTAAGTATAATAGGTTAGCGGTAAAAGGCAAAATTTTGCTTTTTCTTCTTCAGTCATTCGAGTAGCTGACACTGGGATCCATTTCTTCATCATCATCAAAATGTTATATTTCAACATTACTTTTATGCTGACCAATTTAACTGGATTCTAGTTTCAGCTACTCGAATAACATTTTCGTAGTCGATTCAAAATAGCATAATTAACTACACCTTTCCAAAGATGAGAGACGCGTTGGTACCACCAAAACCAAATGAATTAGAAAGCGCATATTGAATTTTATGCTCTTGAGCTTTAAGTGGTACAAAATTTAAATCACACCCTTCTGAAGGTTTGTGTAGATTTAAAGTTGGTGGAACAATTCCATTGTTTAATGCAAGGATACTAAATATTGCTTCAACACTTCCTGCGGCACCAAGTAAATGTCCTATAGAAGATTTAGTTGAGGAAACAGGTATTTTATAGGCATAGTCACCGAATAACTGCTTCATTGCTATTACTTCAACTTTATCCCCAAGTGTTGTTGAAGTCCCATGTGCATTGATATACCCAATTTGACTTGGGCTTACTTGTGCACTCCTTAAAGCAAGTTCCATTGCCTTAAGTGCGCCTCTTCCTTCTGGATGTGGTGCTGTGATGTGGTGCGCATCTCCTGTGAGTCCATATCCAGTGAGTTCCGCATATATTTTTGCTTTTCTTTTTTTTGCATGTTCATACTCTTCCAGCACTAATATACCTGCTCCTTCGCCCATGACAAATCCATCACGTTCTTCATCCCATGGCCTTGAGGCCTCTTCAGGCTTATCATTGAATTTAGTTGATAGCGCCTTCATCGATGCAAAACCTGCAATTCCAACTCTGCATAACGCGCTTTCTGCTCCGCCTGCAATCATAATGTCAGCTTCACCGAGTTTTATAGCTCTTGCTGAGTTTATAATCGCATGCGCACCTGTTGCACATGCAGTTACCGCTGAGTCATTTGGACCTATAAATTCGTATTTAATAGAAATATGACCAGATATCAAATTTATTAGACTTGCAGGAACAAAAAATGGGCTAACACGTCTAGGCCCCTTCTCCTGCATGGTAATTACATTTTCCTGAATTGACGGAAGACCACCTATACCAGAACCAATAGCTACACCTATTCGCTCTTTATTAATATTTTTATTTTCCAAAATTAGTGAATCTTCTACTGCCTGAACAGCTGCTGCAATTCCGTAGTGAATAAAACGATCTGTTCTTTTTAGGTCTTTTTCAGAAATATAATCTGGTGGATTAAAATAATGCTCAATGTTATCGGATTGCATAGGCACCTGCCCTGCAACCTGACAAGCAAGATCAGAAGAGTCGAACCTATCTGTATTGATTGCTTTGATGCCAGATTTACCTTCTTTCAGCTTTGACCAGGTGTTATTAACATCTGCTGCTAGTGGAGTAATTAAGCCAACACCGGTAACTACTACTCTTTTGCTCATTCAACATCAATTGTTTGCTTTGTTTACTACATATTCAACTATCTGTTCCATAGTTTCCATTTTTTGCGCATCTTCATCAGGAATCTCTATACCAAATTCTTCTTCAGCTGCCATGATTATTTCAACTGCATCTAAACTATCTGTGCCATGGTCTGAAAGCTTTGAAGAACTACTAAATCCCTCTACATCCTTACTGATGTGCTCTAGTATAATCTTCTTTACTTTTTCTTCTATATCTTCTCTAGTGCTTTTTGCCAATTCGTTCATTTCTTACTAAAAAATAACCTATTCTCTGATGTTATAAGAAATTTTGATGTTTGCAATAGCTTTTATGATTATATAAACTATTAAAAACTTCCTATCTCTTAGCACTCGATAGTTAATAAATTTAAAAATGCTAGACGAAACAACAAAAAATTTGCTTGTTGTAGAAGTGAATAAGCTCTTACCTGAAAATAGCGAGAATAAACTTATATCAGCTATGCGTTATGTACTTCTTGCTCCTGCAAAACATATACGTTCTTTTTTAGTTATAGCATCTTCGTCGATATTCAACATAAAGGTTGAAAAAGCAATAACAGCAGCAGCAGCAATTGAATTTATTCATGCTTACTCCCTCATTCACGATGATCTGCCATGTATGGATAACAGTGACACCCGCAGAGGCCAGCCAAGCTGCCACAAAAAATTTGGTGAAGCAACAGCAGTACTGGCCGGAGATGCATTACTTACCCTGGCTTTTGAGGTATTATCTTTGTTAAATTGTGAGATCATAAAAGTGCTCTCTCAAGCAATAGGAATGAAGGGAATGGTGGGAGGGCAGATTTTAGATATAGGTGCAGATTTTGGCAAAATAAAAGAAATTCATTTGATGAAAACTGCAAAACTATTTGCAGCTTCATGTGAAATAGGGGCTATAATAGGAGGCGCTACAGACAAGGAGCGGGAAGCATTATATAACTATGGAATAAATCTAGGGCTTATTTTTCAAGCCAAGGATGATATCGAAGATTATGAGCAAGATAAAACAAACAATTTAATGTCCGTGCTTGGAAAAAATGAAATGGAAAACTATATAGATAGTCTCTTTAAACAGGCCTCAGATAATTTAATTACGCTTTCAGGGAATACTAGTGACTTATATGATTTATTGAATCAAGTAAAAAAAGATGGTTAGAAAAATTATATTACAAATGTTTATCTCTGTAGTAATGATTCTCACTTTAGCTTCTGCTTTTATAATTACGATTGTTTATATAAACAAAGATAAACCAGAGAAAAGGGAAAAGCTTTACGAAATAAATGCTACACATGGTGGTTTGACACAGATGATAGCAAGTTATTTGGTCAGGCCGATACTTGAATCAGCTCTTGATCGTTATATTGAAAAGCATGGGTTAGCAGAATATTTAGAAGAAATAACACAGCAAAAAGAAGAAGAGATGATAAACTTTTATGAAATTACTGAAGGCAGTGGCAGTAAAGTTTTCTGTGGCCAAGAAGTTCTGCTACAAATGTACAAAGTCTCCAACAACCTAGCAACGCTACTTCCGACTGATGTCAATTTGAAAATAGGTCAGGATTACTTAAAAGAAGTGAGTTTAGGGGTAATAGGTATGAAAGAAGGTGGAGAGCGTGTAGTTACTATTGCCGCTGATGACAACAAAATGAGTTTTAACTCTTATTACATCAAACTGATTGAAGTAAAAGATAAATATCCTGATTCAGTAAATAACCTAATGATTTTTAATGACTTAATTAACAAAACTGGAAAACGAGTAAAATGTGGCGATGAGATATCAGTTCAATATAGCATAAAGAGACATAATGGTGAGTATATAATCAAAGATCAAATAGTGCAGTTTAAGGTTGGTGACAAAAAAATACCACTTGCTATAGAACTTGGAGTTGTGGGAATGAGAGCTGGTAATAAAAGAACAGTTCTTTCTTCACCTGATCTTTTAACTGATGTGTTAACAAAAGGCATAGATTGTGATATTGCAATAATTGATTTAAGCTTGAATTCTACTATTGGAAAATAGCTTGAAGAATTACGAAGTAAGAAAAAATAAAACCTCTTGAATGCTCTATATTACTTAAAGTAGGCTTCCTCTAAAGTATAAATTTAGATAAATCAAGCTGCTTTGAAATTGACTCTAGTTTATCTCTTACATATTTGCTATCTATAACAAATTTTTCACTATTTTTTTCAGAAGCGATAAAACTTATTTCATCCAAAAGCTTCTCCATGACAGTATGAAGTCTTCTTGCACCTATATTTTCCACTTCTCTATTAACTGTAAATGCTATTTCAGCTATAGTCTCTATACCATCATCAGTAAACTCAAGTGTTACATTTTCCGTTTTCATTAACGCTATATACTGTTTTAACAAACTAGATTCTGGTTCCTTTAATATTTTTATTAGATCCTCTTGAGTAAGCGCCTTAAGTTCCACTCTAATTGGCAATCTACCCTGTAATTCTGGTAAAAGATCAGATGGCTTAGATAAATGAAAAGCACCAGATGCAATAAATAATATATAGTCTGTTTTTACGGGGCCATACTTAGTTGAAACAGTTGTTCCCTCAAGTAATGGTAACAGATCGCGCTGCACTCCTTCTCTGTTGACTTCACCTTTTATTTCTGTACGTGCTGCAATTTTATCTATTTCATCTAAAAACACTATGCCTTCATTGCTAACAAGATCAATCGCTTCTTTGATTATCTTGTCTTCATCCATTAACCTTTCGCTTTCTTCATTAATCAATATTTCACGTGCTTCTTTCACTTTAACTGTAATAGTTTTTGTTTTTTTGTTCCCATTAAACATCTTACCCACTATTTCTGTTACGTTCATCACGCCAATTTGCCCACCTGGCATACCAGGTATATCAAAAGTGGGTAGCATACCCTTGCTCTCCCTGACGTTAATAGAAACTTCTCCATCTTCAAATTCCTTATTTCTCAGTCTTTCTCTGAAAACTTTTTTGCTTTCCTCGGTTGCATCTTCACCAACCATGGAGTTGACTATTATCTTTTCAGCCAAACCTAAAGCTTTTTTAGTTAAGGCTTTACGTGCTTTTTCCTTAACTAAAACTATTGCTGCGTCAACTAAATCACGTATTATCGAGTCAACATCACGTCCAACATATCCTATTTCAGTAAATTTCGTTGCTTCAACTTTTATAAAAGGTGCACCAGCAAGCTTTGCTAAACGGCGAGCTATTTCAGTTTTACCAACTCCCGTATGGCCTATCATGAGTATATTCTTAGGTATAATCTCTTCACGTAGTGGAAGTGGGACTTTATTTCGACGCCAACGATTTCTGAGTGCAATAGCAACAGCGCGCTTTGCATCATTCTGCCCGATTATAAATCTGTCTAATTCTTTAACTATCTTCTGTGGTGGTAGATCATCTAATAAAGCTTGTGAGCTTTGAATGCTGCTACTTCCTGTACCTTCATTTTCATAGAGGCTATTTTTCTCATTATAGTCATCATTATTATCAAATTGACCCACTACAGATTGACTAGAAAAATTGGCACACAAAGTTCTTGACATATTACTCCTCTATTTTTTCGATAATTAGATTATGGTTTGTATAAACACATATATCAGCAGCTATCTTCATAGCCTTTTTTGCAATCTCCTCTATTGATATTCCTTCAACGTCAATCAAAGCTTTTGCTGCAGATAAAGCAAAATTTCCTCCAGAGCCAATGGCTGCAATGCCATCTTCAGGTTCAAGAACATCACCCGTTCCTGTAATGACCAATGAAATGGACTTGTCTGCCACGATCATCATAGCTTCTAATTTTCTTAGATATTTATCCATTCTCCAGTCTTTTGCAAGTTCAACACATGCCCTCATTAACTGTCCTGGGTGCTTATCAAGTTTAGATTCTAGCCTTTCGAAGAGAGTAAATGCATCAGCTGTTGCTCCAGCAAAACCGGCAATTACGGAATCACCAGAAAGACGCCTAACTTTTTTTGCTCCAGATTTTATAACGGTATGGCCTAGCGAGACTTGCCCATCACCTATTACTACTACATTTTTGTCTCTTCTAATTGACAGTATAGTAGTACCATACATTTTACTGCTGTCATGATGAATCATTTTTTTGTTATTTTAATTCGTTATATTATATTAAGATTATAACTTATAATATAGTACTTTTCTTATAACATTTAAAGTGTAGATGCAAAACATAATTCATCCAAATCTGGAAAAAGATATAAATAATTGGTTCAAAACAAAATTTAATGGTTTTACATTACCATTTTATAGCTCCATAGATCTTAGGAATTCAGGCTACAAAATTGCTCCAGTAGACGCCAATTTATTTCCTGCAGGGTTTAATAACCTAAGTGAAGTATCAAAAGCGATAGCAGCAAAATTGATAAAAAGCTACTTCGAAACAAAACAATATAAAAAGGCCCTTATAATACCGGAGAATTACACACGAAATAAAATGTATATAGAAAATGTATTTGCTATAGAAAAGGTACTGCAACTCGCAGGTTTTGAAACTAGAATTGGCCTCTTTCATAATGAAACGTACAATTTAATAGAACAGTATGAAACTGTTGTGAAAGAAAACTCTTTGCTGAAGACAACTTCAGGATTTGTGCCTGATATTATTATACTGAACCGTGATATGACGAGCCACATTCCAGACACGCTAGAAAACGTAAAACAAGAGATAGTGCCAAGTCCATTATATGGCTGGCACAGTAGGCAGAAATTTCAATATTTTGAAATCTATCAAAAATTAGTGTCCGAATTTTGTGGCGAATTTAAAATGGACCCATGGCTTATTTCTGTGCTTACAGAAAGCTGTAATGGAGTTGACTTTAATGATGATTCATCACTAGGAGCAGTAGCGACTAAAGTTGACCAAATATTATCTCTAGTGCAAAAAAAATATGAGGAATATGAAATAAAAACACAACCTTACGTTTTTATCAAAGCAAGCAATGGCACATATGGAATGGGCATTATAACAGCAACAAGTGGAAAGGAAATATTAAATCTCAATAAAAAAAAGCGTCATAAAATGAAAAAGATAAAAGAAGGAATAGCAATCAATAGTGTTATTATACAAGAAGGTGTACCAACTATTGACATATTTAAAAGTAGTTCTGCAGAACCGCTAATATACTATATAGGAGATACTCCAACATGTTACTTATACCGATGTAATAGCAGGAAAGATGTATATTCTAGCTTGAATTCCACTGACTGTGAATTTTATGACATCAGCCAAGAAAATAAAACTTTGCCACTTTGGAATATTGTTAGCAAATTAGCAGTGCTAGCATTGGCAGTAGAAATTAAGTCTTTTCATCTCTAATAATTAATTTCTACAATGCTGCCATTATGCTGAATATGGTGAGCGTCATCAAGTCCAGTAGAAGGATCAGTACCATTATTAGGTTGATTGACAAACTTATCGATGTTTGATACTAGATATGCTATACTTAGTATCAAACTAACCGTAACAGTTAAGTTGAAATTATAGATTATGCCACCACCCAAGTCTATTGGTATGGTTGGAAGTTCCATTCTTTTTAATATGAAGCTTAACAAGCCCAATGACAAAGTGAATGTGCTAAAAATAACTTCTTTGCCATATTTAGCAGACTTTTCAGAATCCTTATTATCTAGATACTTCTTCCATGTATAATAACAGTTTATGCATTCTGAAAATAGAAATAGAACTGCTGATGTTAAGCTAATATAACTTATTACATCCTTGTTGTTTCTAGCTAAGAAATGAATGATTTTTGTCTGCATCAATATTCCTATGACACAGTTTGCCAAGAAGGCTAAGCTACCCACAACCTGTATTGGTTTTTCAGGTTCATTTCCCCCTTTACCATTCTGAAGTTTTTTAGATTTATATCCAGCTAAATTGAGACCAAAATGAAGAGCAAATATTATTGATGTTGGTAGTTTTATGAACTTAGAAATATCTAATACAGTGCAAATATTGGATCTGTTGTTATCAATAAACTCGCAACAGAATTGCAATGAAATTTTACACAATATGCCTGTTAAACCTACTGCAATACAATACATCTTTCTAATATCATGATTGTGAGCATCATGTATATTTTCTATAAATGTATTTGGCTTACCTTTTGGCATAAGTAGATAATAAAATAATAACTTTTTAATATTATACTATAAAAATCTAAAAAGAAAAGTGCTATAAATCAGTACTTTGAGAGTGATCTAAACATAAATCGGCCAAGCACTTGATAAATAAGAGATCAGTACTGAGAGTTGGTACGCGAAAGTAATATCCGTCTTTGATAATTGCTTTATACTCTATATCAAGTTCAACCAGTGTTTCAGAATGCTCAGAAACAAAAGATATAGGTGATAAAACTACAGGTATATTATCGTCTTTTGCGCGTGATAGCTCACTTTCAGTGCTAGGCTCCAACCATTTTACAGGGCCAACCTTACTCTGATAACATATTCCCCAATCAAGATCTTCAATATTCAATTTTTTTACTATTAATTTTACTGTTTTTTCTATCTGTGAAGCGTAAGGGTCGCCTTTTTTAATGATACTAAGAGGTAAGCTATGAGCCGAGAATAGGACTCTTGGCTTACCGATTTTGCTAGCTAATTTATAATATTTAGACGTCAGATTAACATGAGCTTCAATAAAGTCTTCATTGTCATAATAATGGTGAATTGTTTTTGTGTTACATTCCAGTTTGGCATTTTTTTGCCAATTCTCGATGGATGATAGAGTTGTGGTGGTTGAATATTGCGGATATAGTGGTAACAGAATGATTTCGTCAGGGTCGAATTGCTTTACGCTTTTAACAACTTCATCAGCAAATGGATGCCAATAACGCATGCAGATGAATATCTTATATACATGGTTTCCATTTTCATTTAATTTTAGTTCTAAAGCATCAGCTTGTGCTTTCGTATTCTCCAAGATTGGCGATTTACCTCCAATGTGCTCGTATATTTCTTGTGCAGTACTTTCTCGCCTTTTGGAGATAAACTTTGCTAAAAGGAAGCGAAAAGGATTTGGTAGATTTATTATTCTTTTATCGTAAAAAAGATTAAATAAGAAAGGACGGACCGCACTTAGTGAATCAGGTCCGCCTAGGTTAAATAAGATTACTGCCTTCTTCACTGACAGCACCTTTCTTCAGGTTTGCCTATAAAATCAGCTACACACTCATCAAGTTTAGTTACAGGCACTAAATTTCTCACACTAGCATACAATAGATGGCCAGATCTCTTCACGTTACTCTGTGTAGATACAAAGTTTCTATCAAAAACCACATCAACACAAAAACTTGGCACTGTTTCAAAAAGTTCAACAGCAGCCAAAGATATCATTATACAGCTTTGTAGAGCCTTCAGAAAAATCGTAAGGGGAAAAAGTAAAACCCTAACAAAGAGAGAGGGAGGACTTTTCATTAGTTGTCTTTGATTAGGAGAATTATACTCAATATGCTGTCTGTTTTTATCAAAGATAGGAAATTTTATAATGTCTTTCTTAAATTCCTGCTCTATTTGTTTCTTGGTATAATTTTCATTATTAGTCATTTTTTTCAATAACTTTTCACGCAAGTGAAAGGTTCTTACAACAAAACATGTTGCAACCATCAGTGCAGCACATATAAGTGCGCACTCGATAAGGCTTATGTTGCCTACCATAGCTGGTAATACAAAGCAAAAAAACAGCGGTATGGCAATCATTTCACCAAATGGAACAACGTTCCTTTTCATCCCAAAAGCGGCACCTTCTTTTAATTTTGTATTATTGTGTAAGCTATACTCTAAATAACTTAAAAATGCCAAATTAAAGGTTAAAAAACCTTTTGTTCCGCAGAAAATTGATGATTTAAGATTATTCACTAGTTTCTTACGACAGTAAACCATAAACTACCCCTTGATGTTTTATTCTTGACTATAAATAAAAAATCTCTTTGATGGAACAAAAATTCACAATAAAGTAAATATACGATCTTAATATAAGGGAATGATATGGCAATTGAGAGAACACTTTCGATATTAAAACCTGATGCAGTAAAAAATAATATTACAGGCAGTATAAATTCTTACATTGAAAAATCTGGACTAAAAATTATAGCACAGAGAAAGATGCTGCTGACAAAAAAACAAGCAGAGCTGTTTTATGAAATTCATAAGGATAGGCCTTTTTTTGGAGAGTTGGTGGAATTTATGACTTCTGGGTCTGTGATAGTTCAAGTTTTAATCGGTGAAAATGCAGTCAGTAAATACAGACAAATCATGGGTGCTACAGATCCAAAACAGGCAGATAAAGGTACAATTAGGGGTGATTTTGCTAATGATATTAGTGAAAATAGAGTGCATGGTTCTGATAGTCTAGAGAATGCTCATAGAGAAATAGCTTTCTTTTTTGCTGAATGTGAATTGGTGTAGTTTTACCTTTTTACATATTAAATTTCTGAATTTTATGTTGAACTGTATAATACTAGCCCAATTTTTAGTTTAAGCAATATTAAGGGAAAGCTTTTTCATGCACAGTATAGATAATATTTAAAATGGATCATGTTGTTAACGCTTATAATAGATCTGAAGCTTCTATAGTTAGAGGAGAAGGAGTATATCTCTTCGATAAGGATGGTAAAAAATATTTAGACTTTGCTGCAGGAATTTCTACAACCTCTCTAGGGCATTGTCATCCATACATTACAGATAAACTGAAGGAGCAACTGGATTCATTATGGCACTGCTCTAATATTTTTACTATTCCTCAGCAGGAAAGGCTTGCTCAGCGTTTAACAGAACTTACCTTTGCCGATAAAGTTTTTTTCTGCTCAAGTGGACTTGAAGCAACAGAAGCTGCAATTAAATTTATTCGCCGCTATTTCTACTTAAATGGACAAGAAAAGCGCAGTCACATCATTACAATTGAAGGAGGTTTTCATGGCCGCAGTATTGCTGCAATTTCAGCTGGGGGAAATGAAAAATCACGCGAAGGTTTTGCTCCACTCCTTTCTGGTTTTGATAAAGTTCCAAGAAATAACATTGAAGCATTAGAAAAGAAAATCAATAGCGAAACAGCTGCCATATTTTTAGAGCCCATACAAAGTGAAGGCGGAGTACATCCATTGGACGTAGAGTATCTTAAAAAAGTAAGAGAGATAACAAAAGCTCAAGGAATAATTTTATGCTTTGATGAAGTGCAATGCGGATATGGACGAATTGGCTCTCTATTTTACTATCAAAATATAGGAGTTGAACCTGATATGCTCACTTGTGCGAAGGCTATGGGTAATGGATTTCCTCTGGCTGCATGTTTAGTAAAAGATTATATAGCAGAAGCAATCACTCCAGGAACTCATGGGTCAACTTATGGAGGTAATCCACTTGCCATGACTGTTGGTAATGCAGTACTCGATGTAATGCTAAAGGAAGGCTTTTTTGACCATGTTAAGAAGGTCAGTAAATATCTAAAAGAAAAGTTGTTGCCTTTGACTGAAGAATTTCCGAAGATCATTTCAGAAGTTCGTGGGGAGGGTTTATTGATAGGGATAGAGCTTAGAGTACCTTTGGCTGATAAAATTGTTAAACAATCTCTTGACAAAGGCTTAATAATGACTAATATTTTAAATAATAAGGTAATAAGAATAACTCCTCCACTTGTTGTTGAGAGTATGCATGTGAATGCAGTGTGTGATATATTTCATGATTTATTTTTTTATATTAAAGATATATAGACTTGCAAATGCTTCTTACAACATATAAAATCAACTCTGTTTCTATATCGCAATAACATCATACTTTAATGGATTGGTTATTGATTTCAGTATTGTCAGCAATTTTCTTCTTGTTGATCTTATCGTTTTTGTTTTCAGGAGCAGAAATAGGGTTAACCTCAATTAGCCGCTCCCGAGTTAATAAACTAAAGCTAGATGGCAATAAAAGAGCTAAGATAATAGAACGCTTGTTGAATACAAAAGAATTAACAATAGGAACAATATTACTGTGCAATACAATTATTAACATTACTTGTTCCGCTTTATTTACAGCAATATTTATACATTTCTTTGAAAGTGAAGGCATCTTTCTTTCAACATTCATGATGACGTTTTGTATTTTGCTATTTTGTGAAGTTTTACCAAAAACTTACGCCATGCAAAATCCTGAAAAATTTACATTGCTTTCTTCTTATTTTATGCTGTTTTTTGTCAAGATTCTTTCTCCATTGACATTAGGCATTCAGTTTATTGTCAATCTCATTCTGAAGTTATGTGGGCTTCATAAGAATAGGGAGGTAATATCTGCAGCAGATGCAATGCGTAACATGATTACTCTTCATCGCAGTGAAGGAACTATGTTACAACAGGATTTAGATATGCTAAGTAGTATACTTGATTTGGCTGAGACAGAAATATCACAGATTATGACTCACAGGAGAAGCTTATTTTCTCTTGATATAGATCGAAACAAAGAGGATTTAATAAGAGAGATTTTAACCAGTAGACATAGCAGAGTACCTTTATGGCAAAAAGAACCAGATAATATTGTTGGAGTGGTTCACGTGAAAAATCTAATAAATGCCTTGCGTGAAAAGGATAATAAAATAGAGATTGCCAAAGTTATGTCAAAGCCTTGGTTTATACCAGAAAGTACGCCACTCAGTGTACAACTTCACAACTTCCGTAAAAACAGGAAACACCTTGCATTTGTTATTGATGAGTATGGAGCACTACAGGGAATCGTAACTCTTGAGGATATACTGGAAGAAATAGTTGGAGAAATTTCAGATGAACATGATTTGATCACAGAGAATTTTATAAAAAAGATATCCGATAATATGTATCACATAGAAGGAAAATCTACTATTAGGGATATTAATAGACAGTTACATTGGGATCTTCCTGATGAAGAAGCTACAACTCTAGCAGGTATGATTGTAAACGAGATAGAGCGCATTCCTGAAGAAAATGAAGAGTTTTCCATGTACGGTTTTTACTTTAAGATTTTAAAAAAAGATAAAAATATTATTACTATGATTGAAGTACAAGTAAAAACTGATAATACTGTAGTAGCAATTAATTAGTTGGGTTCTATGGAAGATACAGTAAAAATAACGGCTGAAGATTTGAAGAGCTATATAGAGAGAATCGAAAAACTTGAACAAGAAAAGAGGGATGTGCAAGATCACATTCGTGATGTATATGCAAAAGCTGCAGATGAAGGTTGGGATATAAAAGTGATGAAACAGATTATTAGGCTAAGAAAGATGGATGATGATGACAGGGAGGAACAGGAAATATTACTTGATACCTACAAACGTGCATTGGGAATGAATTACGAAGGTGAATAGTAGGATTGTAATTGGAATAAGTGGAGCATCTGGTTCTATTTACGGTGTACGGATTCTAGAGGCACTAAAAAATACCAATCATGAAACTCATTTAGTGATCAGCAGTGCTGGAAAAATAACTATAGCTCATGAGATTAAAGAAAAACTTGAAGATATTATATCGCTTGCAGATTTTTACTATTCTGAGGAAAAAATAGGAGAAAAAATAGCAAGCGGCTCGTTTAAAACCTCAGGTATGGTTATTGCTCCATGTTCTATGAAAACAATGTCTGAAATAGCATCGGGGGTGACTTCCAATCTATTAACAAGGGCTGCAGATGTAACTCTAAAAGAAAGAAGAAAATTAGTTCTTATGGTGAGAGAATCTCCACTACATCTTGGACATCTCCGAAATATGTTAAAACTAACGGAGATGGGAGCAATTGTTGCTCCGCCGATGCCTGCTTTTTATATTAAACCAAAATCTTTGGATGATATTGTAAATCATGCTGTTGGTAAAGTATTGAATTTATTTGATATTGCATTACCTGACTTCAAGGAGTGGCAAGGAAATGTCAATTATTATTAACGGTAAAAAAATAGCAAATGATCTCTGTGAGGAGCTATCAAAAAAAATTGATATTTTAAAGAAAGAGTATAATGTTTTTCCTTGTCTTAAAGTAATTCTTGTGGGTAGCAATCCAGCAAGTCAGGTCTACGTTCGTAATAAACAAAGAAAAGCAGAATTAATAGGCATAAGTTCTGAAACTATTGTTTTGCCTGATAGTATCTCAGAAGACGAATTGATTGAAAAAGTTAATACATTAAATGAAGATTCATCTGTGCATGGAATTTTAGTGCAGTTACCTTTACCAAAGCACATCAGTGCAAGCAGAATAATTAATACAGTAAGTGTTGAAAAAGATGTAGATGGCTTTCATGATGAAAATGTTGGCAGGTTAGTTAAAGGTGAAAAAAATTGTCTGATACCTTGTACTCCCAAAGGTTCTTTGCATTTAATTAAGTCAGTTGAAAATAATCTGTCCGGTAAAAATGCGGTAATCATTGGCAGATCAAATATTGTGGGTAAGCCAATGTTTCACCTATTGTTGCAAGAAAATTGCACTGTTACCATCTTGCATTCACAAAGTAGGGATTTAGCTGATTATTGCTCTAAGGCGGATATAGTAGTTGCAGCAGTTGGAAAGCCAAATTTTGTTCAATCAGATTGGATAAAAAAAGGTGCAATAGTGATTGATGTTGGCATAAATAGCATTAACATAGGAAGTCAAAGTAAGCTTGTGGGTGATGTTGACTTTGAGGGAGTAAAAGAAAAAGTCAAAGCTATTACTCCAGTGCCTGGTGGAGTTGGCCCGATGACAATAGCATTTCTTATGATCAACACTTTAGTTGCTGCTTGCTTACAGAAGGGAGTTGATCCTTCTGATTTTATTGCTTAAGGTTTAGCTTAATGTTAGCATAAACAGAATACCTTTGCAAATAGCACATATATAGCACCAAGCATACAACTGTGTATAGGGATTCAAAGTGTTCATAGCTTAAAAATTATAACGTATACCTACTTCTATGATTGCATCTGGTTTTTTCATCGGTGGTTTAAAGCCACTTAATTGACCGCTTGCAGCAATAGCAACTGTGCCAATTATCTGCGGAATAATTTCACAATCAACACCTAACTTTACTTTATAGGCAATAGTACCCAGTATTTTATCTAGTGTTTCATTTTGACCTGCGGCTGCGGCTACAGTTGCAGCTGAATTTGGAGTGTTAACTGCATTTGTATCCTCACCAAGACCAAAAGATGGCAATATTCGAATATATCCACCCAGTCCTATACTAGCATATAATTTAATGGGATCAATTTCAAGATCAGGATAGTAAAGGTAATTTGCCAATAAACTAGCTCCTACTTTTCTTTTTGCTTTATCAGTTATATCACTTATGTCAGCAAGAACCTCAAGTTCAAACTTAGAATTTTGGTTATGATGATAACCAAAAACAACGCTAGGTTTCAATTGAAAGCTTTCACCCCATCGAGTTCCAAAGTTTAAACCTACATAACCTACATAGTACTGATCTTCGTACTGATCTTCATATCGATCTTCGTATTGATCTTCACAATGATCTTTGTGTTGATCTTCATACTGATCTTTGTACTGGTCTTCATACCGATCTTTGTACTGATCTTCTAACTCACTTGTACCATTACTAGCTGTACTTGCTAAAGCAATCAACACAGCGAACACTTTCATCGTTCTCATATAATTCATACACATTACTTCCTTAAAACAGACTGGAATAAGTGTTCAAACATGCTAGCAGCAAGTTTTGAGCATTGCTTATGGTTACACCTAAACATGTACACAATGCCATCCAGCATTAAAAACTATAACGTACTCCTACTTCCAGCATAATATCCGGTACTGTCATTGCTTTTAAACCACTCAGTTGCCCGCCTACGGTTAAAGCAGCTGTACCAACTATCTGTGGAGCAACTTCATAATCAACACCAACCTTCAGTTTGTACGAAATAGCACCCAGTATTTTATCTAGTGTTTCACTTTGAGTATCAGCTGAACTTATAACTTCAGTTTTAGGGTTAGATTCTGCACTTTCAGGTTTAGGTGGTTTATTTTCAGCTGTACCAGAGCCAAAAGGTATTACTTGGAGATATCCACCTAAACCTCCACTGACATATAGTTTCACAGGATCAATGTCAACGTCAGGATAATAACGGTAATTAGCTAATAAACTAGCTCCCATTTTCTTATCTTCTGCACCAAACATATCACTTACGTCAGTGAGAATCTCAAGTTCAAACTTAGAGCTTTTATCATAATTATAACCAAAAACTAAGCCAGGTTTTATTTTTAAGCCAGCACCCCATCCACCACCAAAGTTTAAACCTGCGTAGTACTGCTCTTTTGCACTATTACTAGCTGCTTTATTACTAGCTGCACCTGCTAGAGATGAAGTGAGCAACACAGCTAAAACACACAATCCTTTTATTTTCATATAACTACCCATACAAAAAAATATATAATGCACAAGTATATATCCTTTATATTAAAAAAGATATAACCTCATATCAAAAAAAGTATACCTACGAAATTAGCGACATGCTACTCAAAATTTTTATATAACTATGTTTACTATCTTATTTGGTACAGCATATATAGTGCGAATTTTGCTTTGATCGATTTTGTTAGATACAGAATCTGTTGCTATTTTCTTCAATTTTTCTTGAGGTAAATCAGTTGCCACTTCAATGGTCGCACGTAACTTTCCATTGATCTGCACTGCTACAGTCACCATATTATCAATTAGTAGTGATTCATCAGCTTGTGGCCAAGGCTTTAGATATAGCATGCCTTCACCTCCTATTTCTTGCCATAAATTTTCAGCCAGGTGTGGCATGAATGGCTCAATTACTCTGATTAGTATGCATATACCTTCATCAATAAGAGATTTTCCAGTTTTTACGTCTATTTCAGCTATTAAATTTGTCATTTCACGAAACTTTGCTACCACACAGTTTAATCTGCAGTTTTCCAAGTCATCTGTAAGTCCGTGTAAGAGTTTGTGGATTTTTTTTCTGTACTCTAGGAGTTTACCTACAATGTTTTCATTATCATAGTGTATGTTTACGGTCCTAAGTTGCACTACCATACGCCACAATTTATTTATGTAGCGAAAACAACCTTCCACTCCATCATCAGACCATTCCATATCTTTTTCCGGAGGAGTGTCAGATAATACAAACAAACGAGCAGTATCAGCACCGTATTTTTCTATGATAAAGTTTGGGTCAACTGTATTCTTCTTTGACTTACTCATCTTTTCGACTTTTCCAACTTGGATCTTAGCACCCTTCGCAATCAACTCTTTTGCTTCTTCGGGAAAGAGCCATTTGCCATTCTCATCTTTATAAGTTATATGGCAGACCATTCCTTGAGTGATTAAAGTAGAGAAAGGCTCTTTAACGTCAAAATAGCCACATTTAGTTAAAGCACGGCAGAAAAACCTTGAGTAAAGCAAATGTAGAATTGCATGTTCTATTCCACCTATGTAATAATCAACAGGCATAAAACGATTACAAGTATCTTTATTAATCGATTTATTTTCACTGCAAAATGCAGCAAAATACCAAGAAGATTCAAAAAAAGTGTCAAATGTATCAGTTTCACGTTCTGCTTGCTTTCCGCACTTTGGACAATCAACAAATTTCCAGGTTGGGTGCTTATCCAGGGGATTACCACCACTTGTAAATTCTACATCCGTTGGTAGAACAACAGGGAGGTCTTTTTCTGGAACTGGAACAATTCCACAATCTTTACAATGTATAATAGGTATAGGACATCCCCAATAACGTTGCCTTGAAATTCCCCAATCGTGTAGACGATAGTTTATTGTTTTCTTACCTATTCCTTTTTCTTCAAGTTTTTTTATGATTACTTTTTTTGCCTCATTAATCATTAGTCCGTTTAAGAATTCAGAATTGAACATCACTCCATCACCGAAGTACGGTTCTTTTAAGATCTCTGTGCTCTCTTCACAAACTACAGGAATAATCGGTAAACCATACTTCTGTGCAAATTCAAAATCACGCTGATCATGTGCAGGGCAACCAAAAATCGCACCTTCTCCATACTCCATCAACACAAAATTCGCTATATAAAGTGGTAATTCTTTATCAAGAAATGGGTGTTTTACGTTTAATCCAGTGTAAATTCCTATTTTTTCATCATTCTCCCCCTTTGCCTTCATATTACCAATAAAGTCTCTTATTTCTTTGTCCTTAAGGTCTTGTACAATAGGGTGCTCTGCTCCTACTGCAAGAAAAGAAGCTCCAAATAAAGTATGAGGAGAAGTTGTAAAAATCTTTAACTTCTTATTCAAGCCAAATATTTCAAAATCTATAGTTGCCCCTTCAGATTTTCCTATCCAGCGCTCTTGCATAGTTTTGACTTTTTCTGGCCAATTTTTTAAACTTTGCAAACAATGAAGCAAATCTTCAGCAAAATCAGTAATCTTTAAAAACCATTGGAATAACTTACGTTTTTCAACAACTGCACCTGATCGCCATCCTTTTCCATCAACCACTTGCTCATTTGCAAGCACTGTTTGGTCCACTGGATCCCAATTAACCCACGACTCTTTTCGATAGGCAAGACCATGCTTTAAAAAATCCAGAAAAAATTTCTGTTCGTGTTTGTAATAATCAGGCTCACATGTGGAGAGCTCACGATCCCAATTGTATGAAAGACCTATAGATTTTAGCTGCGTGCGCATATTATCTATATTATCTTGTGTCCATGCTGCAGGGTTAATGTTATTGTCCCTTGCTGCATTTTCAGCTGGTAATCCAAACGCATCCCAGCCAATTGGGTGCAAAACCTCAAATCCACGAGCTCTCTTGTAACGTGCTATAACATCTCCTATTGCATAGTTACGCAGGTGCCCCATATGAATCTTACCAGATGGATATGGAAACATTTCCAACACGTAACATTTCTTCTTTTTACTATCTTTGCTTACAGAAAAATCCCACTTATTTTGGTAGAATTTTTCAACGTTTTTAAAATCATATTTCATAAATTCAATCACAGTTTATATGTACTAAAGGATCGACTGCTTGACCATTATGTCTTATTGTGAAACACATCTGCGGATCTTTATCTTGTGTGCTTGATTTACCTGCAGATCCAATTACTTGACCTTGTTTTACTTTATCACCAATTTCAACTTGTATGTTTTTTAAATAGGAGTACATAGTCATGTAATTATCTTTATGTTCCACTATAATTAAATTTCCGTACCACCTCAGGCCTTTGCCTACGTATATTACTTTGCCAGGTGCAGAAGCAATAACCTTTGTTCCACTTTGAGCAGTAATTTTTATGCCATCTTGACATATTTTATCAGAAGAGGTAACTGCACCTTTAACCGGTATTACAAATTTACACATGCTTTGTGCATTATTGTTATATACCTTATCTACAAAGGCTTTTCTACTTTCTTTTCGCAGCGAAGAATCAACATTTTCTTTAATCAAATGATACTCCCTTGTGTACTCTAGGTCTCTTTTCCCATAAAATTCTTCGCCTTTAAGTAGTACAGGTGCAGGTTTTTGCAGGCCACAGCTTATCAGTATTGCTGATAATATAAAGAACAAGGCTATACGACACATACACTTATCTCTAGATATATCAACTTTCACAAAACTTTATAGTGTTTTTCGTCTATTTATTACTTTCTTCATTTATTTTATCAGTCAAATAGTCTCTTAAATCGGTAAGTTCTTTCAACAAATTTCTTGAATAATGATCAATTCTTACATCGTTACCAAATTCCTTTTGTACTCCTTTTATTGTATATCCTTTGTCATATAGCATATATTTTATTTTCTTTATTGCCTCTATACACTTATGATCATATAGTCTTCTTCCCTTCCGTTTTATGGGTTTAATTTGATGGAATTGACTTTCCCAGAATCTTAAAACATGCTGCTCCAAATGTAGTTCTTCAGCTACTTCTCCAATTGTGTAAAATAATTTTTCCTTATTCATCGGTTGTTTATTAATTTCTTCATCATTTTTGAAGGTCTAAAAGAAATTGATTTTCTCGCTTTAATTACTACCCTTTCCGATGTCTTTGGTATATTTCCTGGTCTTTCTTTCTTGTTTTTAACCAAAAATGTTCCAAATGAAGATATTTTTACTATTCCATCCTTTGCTAAGCTCGTTTTTATCTCATCCAATATGTCATCTATTATTGCAATAGAGTCTTCTTTCGATAATCCAATTTCCTGGTTTATACATTCAGCTATTGTTGCCTTAGTTACTGTTGTGTCTTTTGTTGTCATAATTTATTACAGTATGTTAATATAATATAACAATCGACTCAAGATTCAGCTACTTTATTTTTATAGTATGTTTCTTTTGTAGCATAATTAAAAATACTAGCAAATGTTAACATTGCAAATATTGTGAAAAGCGCCATTTGATGATCTGAAAAAAGTGCTAAAATTGACACTAAAATTCCACTCATAACAAACATAAATCCATTGATAATGGATGATGATGTGCTAATATACTTCTGCTCAACAATCTCACTACCAACAGTAAAATTAAGCATATGTCCTCCTGCAAAAAAACCAAACATTAACATACAAAAGTATATAATATGAACTGTTAAATTACCGCATAGTAAAATAATAGCTGAAATACTTTGCAATGTGGCAAAAGCAGAGATTACGTGCCTTCTATTTTTAAATAGATTTGAGATTAGATCTGCAATTGGAGCACCAACTGCAAGACCAAGCCACAATATTGCAGTTGCCACACCTAACTCCATTGTATTGAGTTCTAAGTTGCTTAGTAACCTTGGTGCCCACAGCATATTAAGCGCTAAAAATGTTCCAAAAGTAATAGCACCCACTATTGAGGTTATCCAGATATCTCTTAATTTTAGCACTGTTAGTACAGAACATATTACTGTTTTTATAGAGCTCTTTATTGTGTATTCCCCCAAATTTTTTTTTGAAAGTCCTTTCGGATAAAAAAACATAAGTACGAATATTGATACGCCAAATAATATTACGCATACAATAAGATTTTTCCAATCTGCACCTTCGGCAAGCAAGCTAGAGAAGCACATTTGAATCATCAAAGCAGAAAGACTTGAAATTGTCTGCACTAGTGAGAACATCAGTCCAAATTGAGTAAGGGGAAAATATGTGCTACTTACATGAGCAGCGCCAACAAAACCAAACGATGCTCCAATTGCGATCAAAAATTGAGATAAAATTAAATGGGCAAAATTGTCACTCTTGATAAGGACAAAAAAACCAAAGAGCATGATTGACAACGAGAAAAAATAAATTTTTTTGCTGGAAAAAACATTAAACATTGCCCCACTAAAAAATTGTGAGATAGCAAAAGTCCAAGTATATGCTGAATTAGCTAGTGCAACTTGCGCAATCGTGAGCCCAAGTTCTTTTTCAAGATTCACACTTATAAAGGTGTAGATTATCTGCATATTGCTGAATATAACAATTAAGTTGCTGATCAGCCAAATGAACCAAGCTCTACTTTCCATAAGATTTTATAAGTAATCCATTAATAACAAGCCTCTTTTAGTCTCTGATTAATGTTAAAACAGTTGCAATTATAGATTATATAAAAGCTATGAAACAACAAATTTGTTGTGAGATTTTAATTGTTAGAATCTGTATATGATCTCAAAAAAAGAATAGATTTTTGCTTTTTATCCCCTGTTATAAAGGAGTATACAGCGTAGGGTGAAAGGCCTGGGTAAAGATGATATAATTCCAACAAGAGAGATACCCTTCAGATCATCTTCCATTGAATGTAATGGTTGATGTCACAGTTGAACAGCACAAGCAAAGACAATTAGAGTTATAAAATCTTGTTTAATACACATTAAAGTGGACCTATGTTTTGCCACTCAGAACCTGTCTTGAAAGGGAAAAAAGAAAAGAATAAGATGCAAAAAATAGGAAGGTGAGTTGTATCTAAGTGATATAAGTGACAAGGCCAAATGTTGCACAAGGGGCGATAACAATTATTAATGCAATAAAATATATAATGAGGGAGTTTAATATAGTTATGCAAGAGGCCTAATTTAAAATATTAACGTAAAAAATTGCTTCCATATATTTTAAATCTGATTATAATCACAGTTATACCAAATTCCATTACTAATCGAACAAATAAGAAACATTACAAACTCGTTTAATAGTAGTGCTGGAAATACTGACAATAAAATTACACAGAACATCTGCAAGTAAGCCTATGGTATCGTAGACTCTGTTACGTAAAGTATTGTATTTGATATATTGCCACAACCTCTCAACAGGATTCAGTTCCGGTGAATAAGGAGGCAAGTATATAATGGTAATGTTTTCCTGAAATTTCAAACTTTTTGATCTATGCCAACTTGCACAATCCATTACAAGAAAGGCTTTTTTCGTGCCTAAATCTTTCGACATCTGCTCCAGAAATATATTCATACAATCAGTGTTTACATATGGAGCAAGTAGGCTGATTTTCTTACCACTTCTTGGATTTACCGCACTGTAGATATAGAAATTTTGTCTACCAATTTTCATTTTAACCTGCGTTCTGACCCCTTTTTTAAACCATCCGTGTCCGATTTTTGAATGAGTTCCAAATCGTGATTCATCAAAAAAACACCTCTTTTTCAGGGTGGGAATTGACTATTTTATTGAAGTATTTTTTAAACTCTTCTTGCTTGTTTTTATCTTGTTTATGGTGCATTGGCCTCGGTGTTATATAAGAAAATTTCATCCTTTGTATCTCACGGTGCACTGTTGATTTGCTAATGTTTAGGCCAAATTCCTCTGAGATTTTTATCTGCACTTCCTTAATAGTAATATTTGGATTTCTTTCTACCCATATTTCAATTTGCTCACGTTGATTTTTCTTTAATTTGCTTTTTCTTCGCCGCTGAGACGGGGCAAATAATCTTTCTACTCTACCAAATTTTAGATGCTTTATCCATTCAGTCAAAGCAGTCCTTGAAATTTTACATATTCTTGCCACAGCGCTTATACTACTTTCTTTTCCTGCTATCACCGCTTGTAACTTTTTTGAAACATATGCGTTATTTCTGACCTTTTTTAACATTTCTTTCGCCAAATTTACAACTTTTTCGTCTAATAGTTTTGACCTTAATGCCATTTATACCTCTCTATTTTATCTACTTTATTATCACTTCTTTCCCATTATTGTCTATCTGTTCTTTGCATAGTGGGAATTGGTATTAGAGATATTTTAAGAGCTCAAAATCTATCTTTGTCTGCAGACTTTTCTATTAAATAATCAAACTAAGTAAAAAATGTAGCGTATCTTCTTCAGCGCATACACATATGCTTAATCTCTGTCGTATGTGCGCTGCACTTTTTTCTAATCTTTTTTACACAGGGGGATTTTATGTCCAGAATTCCAGATACTTGACCTTTACTTTAGCTAAAAAACAATAGGCGCCTATGGCTAATTAAAATAAAAATTTTTCTAATATATAGAAGAATTACAAAATCACTGTTTACTGAAACCGGGCCAAGGAAGCTGCTAATGTCACAGAATTTTAGGTAAACGTTGTTTGCTTGACGTATGAGTGTGCTCTCCTTACTTCAAGAACTCTTTAATATTTAACCACTTAAGTCCTTTCAAGATATGTTCTTAGATAATAGTTTTTCAAATCCTTGGTAAATCAAAGTCAGCTTAACTATTAATTATTTATCTTTTTTTCTAGTTATGTAACGGGTCTGTTATTAAATTTTTCAATAATACCTTTTATTTTCGCCGCCTCTTCAAACTCTAAATTTTCAGCATGCTTCAACATTTGCTTTTTCAAACTATTTAGATCATCCTTGCTAAAATTCTCAACTACCACTTTTTCCTGTAAAGTATTTGATATAGGCTTTATTATAGTTTTTGGTACAATATTATGCAGTGTATTATGCTCTGTCTGTTTCTTTCTTCTCCTTTCAGTTTCTTTCAGTGCACGATCCATAGAATTAGTAATTTTGTCTGCATATAAAATTACTCTGCCTTCAACATTTCGTGCAGCACGACCTATCGTTTGAATGAGCGAAGTCTCTGATCGTAAAAACCCTTCTTTGTCAGCATCTAAAATTGCAACCAATCCACACTCGGGAATATCAAGACCTTCCCGCAACAAGTTAACGCCAACAAGAACATCTATTTCTTTAGATCTTAATTTGCATATAATTTCAATTCTTTCCAGTGCACCAATATCTGAATGTAGGTAAGTTACTTTCATACTGAGCTCACTCATATGCTCAGCTAGCTTTTCAGCCATTTTTTTTGTCAATGTGGTAATTAGAATACAAAATCCTTTTTTTATTGTTACTTGCGCCTCGTGAATCACATCATCAACCTGACTCTCTGTTGGTTTTATGGTGCAGATGGGATCTGTCAGTCCTGTTGGGCGGATAACTTGCTCTATAAATGCGTGATTAGTCTTTTCTAATTCATATTTTCCTGGAGTAGCCGAAACGTAAATAGTCTGTGGCCGTATTGCCTCCCACTCTTCCAATTTTAATGGACGGTTATCAAAAGCAGAAGGTAGCCTAAAACCATAATCTATCAATTTCTTTTTACGTGCTTCATTACCGCTATACATTGCACCTATCTGGGGAACGGTTACATGGCTTTCATCAACAAATAAAATTACATCTTTAGGTAAATACTCAAACAATGTAGGCGGTGGATCTCCGGCTTTCATTCCGTAAAGATAACGCGAATAATTTTCAATACCTTTACACACTCCCGTTGCCATCATCATTTCAATATCAAAATTAGTACGCTGCTCAAGGCGTTTTGCTTCAACAATTTTGTTCTGTGAATAGTAATAATCCAGGCGTTCATGTAGTTCTTTTTTAATCAATTGAACTGCTTGCAAAAGAGTCTCACGTGATGTAGTGTAATAGCTATTTGGAAAAATGGTGACTGTATCTATGCATCTGATAATATTGCCGTTCATGGCATCAATCTCAGAAATTTCCTCTATTTCATCACCAAACAATGATAAACGCCAAGCTTTATTTTCATAATAGGCAGGAAATATATCAATAATATCGCCGCGCACTCTGAAATATCCTCGCTCAAATCTGACATCAGAACGTTTATATTGGAGATTAACTAAATTATTCAGAAAGTCATTAACATGAATCTTATCTCCAGCACTTAAAGTCAAGGTCATGCTGAGATAGCTCTCAGGCGAACCAAGACCATATATACAAGAAACACTCGCAACTACAATCGTGTCCCTACGCTCCAAAAGAGAGCATATAGCAGAATAGCGTAGCATATCAATTCTTTCATTTATTAAAGAGTCTTTTTCAATATAAGTGTCTGTTTGTGGTGAATAAGCCTCAGGCTGATAATAATCATAATAAGAAATGAAGTATCCAACAGCATTGTGAGGAAAAAATCCTCTCATCTCCTCGTAAAGCTGCGCCGCTAAAGTTTTATTATGTGCCATAATTAACGCAGGCCTGTTTGTTCTTGCAATAACATTTGCCATAGTAAAAGTTTTTCCAGAGCCAGTTACTCCAAGTAAAACCTGATCTCTTTTATTACTATTTAACCCTGCAACTAAGTTGTCTATTGCCTGTGGTTGATCTCCAGCTGGCTGAAAATGTGTAACTATTTGAAATTCCATACCTTTATATTTTCATAATGTATTTATTACTATACAATACATTTGCTAGTGTAAATAAGGTATGAAAGAATGAACATAAAAAACTCTATTTTTTCTTTTTATAGAGCCTGCTCCAAATCCTGTTGTTGGTTAATACAAAAAACACCGTCAAAATTATAAAATATGTCACTATTTTTAGCCCAAGTTTATGTCGGCGCTCCAGTTCTGGCTCTGCTGCCCATTGTAAGAAATTTACCACATCATATGCCATATTTTCAACTGTGGCTTGCCTTGTACCATCATATTCTACCATTCCTTCAGAAAGAGGTGGGGCCATAGCTAACCTACCTGTTGAAAAATATGGATTAAAATATAAACCATTCTCATCCTGCTCGCCGTTTTGATAGCCTATCAAAAGTGAATAGACGTAGTTTGCACCATCGTGCCTTGCTTTGACAATGAGTGATAAGTCTGGTGGAATTGCACCATTATTACTTGCTGCAGCTGCTTCTTTTGTATCAAAAGGTGCAATAAAATAATCCGAAGACACTCCCGGCCTATCAAACATTTCACCCAAATCATTTGGACCATCTTTCACTTGATAAGAGGCTGCAATTTGTTTTACGTCCTCTTCAGAAAAACCAACATCTTGCAAATTACGAAACGCTATTCTATTCATTGAATGGCAAGCAGCACAGACTTCCTTGTATACTTTATAGCCACGCTGAATTGACTCTCTATCGAAAGATCCGGTAATTCCATTAAAACTCCAGTCAATTTTCTTATTTGGTAAAGGTTTAAACTCCTCTGCAGATAGAGAATTAGCGAAAAATAATACACAAAACACAGCAACTTTAACCAATAGCATCACTTCATCTCCGGCACGGAATCGCTTATTGTTTTTGGTAATTTTTTTGGTTTCTCATACTTACTAAGTAAAGGTAAAATTATCACAAAATATGAAAAATAATAAAGAGTTGAAAGCCTACTTAAAGTAATGTAAGGCTCCTTAACTTCTTGTCCCCCAAGCCAGGCAAGAAATGCAAAATTTATTGCAAAAACCCAAAAAAATTTCTTAAATAATGGACGGTAGGAACCACTTTTAACCTTTGATTTATCAAGCCAAGGCAAAAGAAACCACACTAAAATAGATCCAAACATGGTAAGTACACCAATAAGTTTATTTGGAATTGAACGCAGCATCGCATAAAAAGGTAAGAAATACCACTCTGGCACTATATGTACTGGAGTTACCATAGGATCAGCCTCTATATAATTATCAGGATGCCCAAGATAATTAGGGGCATAAAAAACAAATGCAAATAAAATTATAAAAAATAAACCAAAAGTTATGCAGTCCTTTGCTATATAGTAAGGATAAAAAGGAATGGTATCCTTATCTGACCTGACTTCTATTCCACTTGGATTATTAGAGCCAAACCTATGCAGAGCAACAACATGCAACATAGCTAAAGCGATAATAATGAAAGGCATAAGATAATGCAGCGCAAAAAAACGATTAAGCGTTGGATTATCAACAGAGAAGCCTCCCCATAGCCATATAACTATTTTATCACCAATTAAAGGTATAGCCGAGAATAAATTAGTTATAACTGTTGCACCCCAAAAACTCATTTGTCCCCATGGAAGAACATATCCCATAAAGGCAGTTGCCATCATTGCAAAAAATATAAATATGCCAATAAACCATACCATTTCTCGCGGTCTCTTATAAGATCCGTAATATAATCCACGCATGATATGAACATAGACCACCATAAAGAAGAGCGACGCCCCAACAGCATGAGTATAACGTATCAGCCATCCATAACTTACGTCACGCATTATACGCTCCACACTATTAAATGCATGATCAACATGCGGAGTGTAGTGCATGGCAAGAAATATACCTGTTATTATTTGTAAAATCAGCGCTATACCAGCTAAAGAACCAAAATTCCAAGCATAATTTAAATTTTTTGGTACTTGATAAGAAGCAGTATGTTTTAGAAAAGAAAATATAGGCAGTCTGTACTCTATCCAACCTAATATACCTTTTTCTTCTATTATTTCTTTTTTGCTATCATCTTCCATAACTTAAAACTTTGTCATCTTAACTCATTGTATTGTAACAATTTAACGCTAATAAACAATAAAAAGTTTAAGTTTAAAGAGTAGATTTCACAAAAACAAGCACTCAAATTTGAGTGCTTGTTTTAAAGGGACTTTTGATGACATACACCTTTAGATATTGTTGAATTGCTTAATGAACTTCGAGGACATTGATAAAGTTTTTCACAATTACTAAGTGCCATCTTGACATTTCTTTCTATAGCACTAACCTTTCTTTCTTTAATTTGCTCCAATGTCAAAAGCGAATTATCCAGTGGCATTGAATATCTTTCCCCTGTGAATTTACTGATTGCTATAGCAGTTAGCAGAATTGCTCCATTACAATCAACTTGTGAAGAACCAATTGAGCTTCCAGTTGAATGTGCAATAGATTGCTGTGCAGGAGGTAAAGCAGGGGCACTCTGAAATAAGCTACTGAGTGCAGCAGTTGTTGAAGTTCCCATCCAACTAAATACACTATTAATAAAAGAAGAAGGTCTTACTGCACTACTTGGTGCAAGAGTAGTATCACCTGGGTTTACATTGGCACTCTCTGCTTCTGCAACAATCTCTTTTATCGTTTTACCGGGATAAAATAACTTAACATAATCTGATGGTGTCTCGTTCCTTATATCCTTAACATTATCAATATCAGCACCACTATCGTATAACAGCTTCATTATTTTTGGACGTTTTAAACTAATAGCCAAATATATAGGTGTGTGCCCCCGTCTGTTTTGAACATTGACGTCAGCATGATATTCAATAAGAAGCTCTACTATTTTTTGGTAATCTTTCTGAATGGCAATATGTAGACACGAATCTTGTGAAGAATCATTAAAATCAAATTTGCCATCTGGACTAGCACCATGTTTAAGTAGGACCTCTACTTTTTCCGAACTATTTTTATCTATAGCCCAGCCTATAAGAGTACGTTTTTCACCAGCATATGAAAAATAACCACTAATGCTAGCCTTTTTATCGATTAGAAGCTCTATCATTTTTTTGGTGCCCTTTGTAACAGCATAGTATATAGGAGGCACACGAAAAAAGTCCTCAATATTAACATCTGCACCATTCTCAATTAAAAACCTCATCATTTCTAAATCTTGTTTACTAACAGCAATCGATAAAGGTGAGTTACCATTTCTATCTTTAGAGTTAATAACATTAGTAGTATGTGTCTTTCCTTCTCTAATATACTCCTCAGCTTTTTGAAAATCACGTTCCTTTACTGCAGAACGTAACCCATCTCTCCATTTTTCAACTTCTGTTTTTGTAACCATAACCCTCCTAAAGGATAAAATTTTTGCCCTTATACCACATAATTTGGGAATATGCTAGTGAAATTTATATGTAAAATTAAAAAAAATTTACAACGTAAGAGATTGTTATTTGATCACGTGCTACATTTAGTTTTTGTACAAAACACCATAAGCCTCCTTAGTTTGCTTAAATTGCTTAGCAGCTTATTCTCAACATATAAGAGCTTTAACTTAAAGAGGATTATACGAAAATAAGCACTCAAGCTTGAGTGCTTATTTTAACTGATTAAAAGGGACTTTTGATGTATACCTTTAGATATCGTTAAATTGCTTAATGAACTTTCAGGACATTGATAAAGTTTTTTAAACTTACTAAGTGCTGTCTCGAAGTTTTTTTCTATAGTGTTAAGCTTTCTTTCTCTAATTTCTTCTATTGTGAGAAGTGAATTGTCCAGTGTCCTTGAATATTTTTTTCCTGTGAACTTACTCATTGCTGCAGCAGTTAGTAGAATTATTCCATTACAATCAACTTGTGAAGAACTAATTGGGCTACGATCTAAGTGGTCAACAGATTGCTGTGCAGGAAGTAAAGTAGGAGCACTGCTGAATAAGCCATTGAGTGTGGCAGTGGTTACCCAACTAAATATACTATTAATAGAAGAAGAAGGTTTTACTGCACCGCTTGTGATGCTGCTAGCTTCTTTAAAATCTGCTCTGGTAGGAGTGGAGGAAGAGTTCACTGTGCTACTTGCCAAGTTTTTGGTATTACTAACTTCCAATTCTATCTTAATTGCTTTGGTAGGGGATAATTGAAGACTCGCTGCACTACTTACAAAATCTGTGCTGTCGTTAGCGTCTTTAATACCTGCTTTTATAGAAGTTAATTTTGCTTCACAGTCAGCTTCAGTAGAACTGCTCAATACAGATTCTATTTTTTGAATTTCACTACTACTACATTCATCTTTTCTAGCATTTCCAACAACATCTAATGCTGTTTTGCCATACTGACTTTGAATACTAGCATCAGCACCCTTGCAGAGTAGGAGTTTTACCATATTTAAATGACAGTGGTCAGATGCTAAGTACAGAGGTGTAAAGCCTTTATAATTTGTAGCATTGATGTTAGCATCACGATCAAGTAAAAACTTTGCTATTTCTAGTTTATCATGTCTAGCAGCAATGTGCAAGGGAGTACTCAAATATCGATTACTAATAGTAGTATTAACATCAGCACCGCTGTTACATAAAAACTCTAATATCTTTAAATTACCCAAGAGAGTAGCATGATGTATAGGTTTCATATAGTATCTTTCATAATTCAAAACTTCATTTTTTATTTGTTCATACTCTATCTCTTTAATACATTCTTTAACTTTCTGAAAATCACCTCTGCTTATAGCAGAAACTAATTTTCTTCCTAAAATCTCAATTATTTTTTGTTTTTCCATCAAATACCTCCTAAAAGAGAATCTCCCGGGTTTATATCATGCAACTTAATATGTGCAAGCAAAATTTACAGAGAAAAATTTCAATAGTTAAAAATTAGGTCTTCAGCAACCTACCACGTTAACTTTTGTACAAAATATGCTGAGCTTCATTATTCAAATTTTTTTGCTCTTAATAAGAAGCAATCTGCTTTAGAAAAGGAAATAAGGGATAAGTTTTGTAAATAAGCACTCGAATTAGAGTGCTTAGTTTAACTGATTTAGAGGTGCTTTTGATGATGCACGCCTTTAGATATTGTGAAGTTGCTCAGTGAGCTTTCAGGATGCTGATGAAGCTTGTCACACTTGCTAAGTGCCATCTTGACATCTCTTTCTAGAGAATTAAGTTTTCTTTCTTTAACCTGTCTTATCGTTAAAAGTGAATCATCCAGTGGCATTGAATATCTTTTCCCTGTGAACTTACTTATTGCTACAGCAGTTAGCAGAATTATTCCATTACAATCAACTTGTGAAGAACCAATTGAGCTTCCAGTTGAATGTGCAATAGATTGCTGTGCAGGAGGTAAAGCAGGGGTACTTTGAAATAGGCTACTGAGTACAGCAGTAATTGAAGTTCTCACATAACTAAACATACTATTAATAAAAGAAGAAGGTTTTACTGCGCTGCTTAACGCATTTGTACTATTATCATGATAGCTAAAGTAATTCCTAGCTTCTATTACCTTAGGATTTGCTCTAGAAGCTAATGTCTGACAATTAACTTCTTTATCAGCACATTTTAATGTAGATATTATTTTTTGCCTTGTATTACTAGTACATATAGATTTTGGATCATCTCCAACAACATCTAGTGGTATTCTACCACCCGCATCTCTTATATAAATATTAGCATCATGCTTGATAAGAAGTTCCACCATTGCCACTTGGCAATGGAAAGACGCTAAGTGCAAAGGCACCTTACCCGTTATATCTTGCAAATTGATCTTAGCATAACGACTAAGTAGAAGCTGTCCTGCATCTTCTCTGCCATATTCAGCAGCAACGTGCAATGCAACTCTCAAGCTTTCACTACTAGCAGCATTAACATTGGCGCCGTTATTAACCAAAAACCTCAATATCTTTAAGCTATTTTCTTTCACAGCAAAACTTATAGGTTTCATACCGTATTTTTCACCAATAAAAATCTGCTTTCTTAGGTTCATGTACACTGCACTTCTGATACATATGTTAGCTTTTAGAAGACTATGCTCTTTTATGGCAATAAATAACTCATTTACAAAGTTCTCAGTTTTTATCCGTTTTTGCATCCCTTGCATCAAATATCTCCTAAAAGACAACGTTCCCGATTTTGTATCACACAATTTGATATATACAAGCAAAATTTACAGAGAAAAATTTCAATAGTTAAAAATTAGGTCTTCAGCAATCTATCACGTAACTTTTTTGCAAAATATTTTAAGCCCCTAATTCATAATTTTTATTACTTGATAATAAGCAATCTGCTTTAGAAGAGGAAATAAGGGATAAGTTTTGTAAATAAGCACTCGAATTAGAGAGCTTATTTTAACTGATTTGAAGGGACTTTTGATGCATACTTTTAGATATCGTTAAATTGCTTAATGAACTTTCAGGACATTGATAAAGTTTTTCACAACTACTAATTGCCGTCTCGAGTTTTTTTTTCTATAATATCAAGTTTTGTCAGAGGTGGATTGTCCAGTAGTCTTGAATACTTTTTCCCTGTGAACTTTTTGACCACTACATCAACTAGTAGAGCTGTTGCATTAAAATCAACTTGTGAAGAACCAATTGGGCTACCAGCTAAGTGATCAACAAATTGCTGTGCAGGAAGTAAAGTAGGAGCACTGCTGAATAAGCCATTGAGTGTGGCAGTGGTTACCCAACTAAATATACTATTAATAAAAGAAAAAGGTTTTACTGCACTGCTTGGTGCAGGATTTGGAGTATCACCAGCTTCCAATCCTATCTTAGTATTTGCCCTGGTGGAGGTTGAGAAAGGGTTTGCTATACTACTTGCTGCATCTGGAGTATCACCAGCTTCTAACTCTAATTTAGTATTTATTCTAGCAGAAAGTAATAGTTCTGTACAATTATTTTTATGAAATCTTAACACAGCTAAGAATATTTTTTCTATGTCACAGCCATCACTGCAAAGACTTTCATAACCAGGGATAACCTCAAATGCCGTTTTGCCATTTGCATTTTTAATATTAATAGTGTTATTATTGAGCAGAAGATTCGCGATATCTAATCGACAATAAAAAAAGGCTAAGTGTAAAGCTGTAAAACCTTGCATTACTTGGGAAGTGGTACTACTAGTACAATGATATATCATTTCTTTTATTTCTGCTTTTCTATTCATGGCAGTAACGTACGAGTAAGGAACAAGACATCCATCACTAACAGCATTAATATTAGCATTATTTTTAAGCAAAAACCGCACTATCTCTAAGCTACCTCTATAAACAGCAAGATGTATAGGTGCCATACCATCTTTTTTACCATTAATAATCTCTTTTTCTTTATTTATATATCTTGCCTTTTTAACATATCTTTTAACTTTATTAATATTAAGCTCATCTATAGCCGCAAATAAATTCTTTCTCAATCTCTCAAGTTTTTTCATCAAATACCTCCTAAAGAATAATGTTTCCGGTTTTATATCATGCAACTTAATATGTACAAGCAAAATTTACAGAGAAAACAATAGTTAAAATTAGGTCTTCATCAACCTATCACGTGCTGCGTTTAACTTTTGTGCAAAATATTCCGAGCCTCCCTTGTCTGGATGGACCAGTTTCATTAAATTTTGGTATGCCTTATTGATTTCATTTTGGCTTGCCTCGGAATTCAGCCCCAGTATTTTTAATGCTTCATCTTTGGACATATTATCACCAGTGTAATTTTTGGTGTAACTTTTACTGCTGTTAAATTCGTTCAAAAACTTACTTAATATAGAGTGCATCATAAAACTTATGTTATTTCTCTTTGCCAAAAAGAGAAAAAATACAACAACGCTAGGTAAAACAAACGTGATTATTGTGAATATCAAAAAAAGGAAGAAGATGAATGACATGTATATTTTTTTATCATTTTATGATTAAATAGTAACAATTATAATTGTCATGGTAAATAACATGTTTATCCAGATTGAAGAAACACCAAACCCAAACACGCTGAAATTTCTTCCTGGTTTTGAAATTCTGAGCGAAGGAGAAACAGCTGATTTTTCAAATGCAGATGAAATAAAGAACTCCAAACTAGCAGTAAATCTTTTTCAAATAGAACATGTTGTAAGAGTATTTTTTGGTCATGATTTTATTTCGGTAACAAAATCAGATAGAATGAATTGGGATATAGTAAAGGTGGAAATTTTAACTACAATTATGGATCACTTTACTTCTGGTGGAAAAGCATTTGATAAAGAAGGAGTAAGTGATAATAAAATGCTAGAGGAAGAATTCTTTAATGAAAATGATATAGAAATTGTAAATAGAATAAAAGAATTGATGGAAAGTTATATTAAACCTGCAGTTGCTCAAGATGGTGGTGATATCAAGTTCCGTGGCTATAAAGACGGAATAGTTTACGTTGAACTGCAAGGAGCTTGCTCTGGGTGCCCAAGTGCTGCAATTACCTTAAAACAAGGAGTGCAGAATATGCTAAGCTATCACATACCAGAAGTTTCAGGTATAGAGACTATGCTATGACTAATCAAACAGTTAGAGGAACAAAAGATCTCCTGTTTGATGAATGGTACAAGTTTAAACACATAGAGCAAACAGCAAGCAGAATCTCAAGTTTATACGGCTTTTTACCTGTTCAAACTCCGATATTTGAATACACAGAAGTCTTTACAAAGACTTTAGGTGATAGCTCAGATATTATCACTAAAGAGATGTATACTTTTATTGATAAAGGGGGAAAGAGCATAACTCTGCGTCCTGAGTTCACTGCAGCTATTGTTAGGTTACTCATTGAAAAAAAACTACAAGCGCCGATAAAATTATTTTCAATAGGGCCTGCATTTCGCTATGAAAGACCGCAAAAGGGAAGACAAAGGCAATTTCATCAGATAAATTTTGAGGTTTTTGGCATAGAAGATCCAAAAGCTGATATTGAATTGATATCACTCGCTCAGCACTTACTAACTGAATTTGGCATCAATAAAAATGTAAAGCTGGAAATCAACTCTCTGGGTGATAGTGAAACAATAACTCAGTATAGAGAAGCTTTGATATCGTATTTAAAAAAGTTTCAAAATGACCTATCAGAAGATAGTCAAAATAGATTGATTAAAAACCCACTCAGAATATTAGACTCTAAGGATAAGACAGATAAAGAAATAATCTCTGACGCACCAAAAATCAGTGATTATTATACAAAAGAATCTTCATATTTCTTTGACCAGGTGTTAAATGGACTGCAAGCTCTTGGCATACCTTACACTGTAAATAGCAAATTAGTTCGAGGTCTAGACTATTATTGTCACACAGTATTTGAATTTGTCACAGAAGATTTAGGTGCACAAGGAGCAGTTTTTGCCGGTGGAAGATACGATAATCTAGTATCTTCAGTAGGTGGAAAACACACTCCAGCAATAGGATTTGCAGGGGGGATTGAGCGTATAATGGAATTAATCAACTATGCTGAAAAAAAAGAGAGGCCTATTTATATAATTCCAATCGGTGGAGAAGCTGAAGAACATGCTCTAACACTTGCAAGTGAATTACGCAGAAATGGTTTATATGTGATTTACGAATATAGTGGAACTCTAAAAACCCGAATGAAAAAAGCAAATCAAGCAAATGCAAAAGTTGTATTAATCTTTGGTGATGAAGAGCTAAGCAGTAAAACTTTAAAAATTAAAAATATGGACACGGGTGAAGAAAAAATGATTGCTCGCGATAAAACCGTAGAAAATATCTAATCAGAAGCAATAGGAGTGTTAGCTATAGAAGAAAATTCCTCTGCACAAGAATTTTTCATAGCATTTAATATATCATAATCTGTAAAATCTAATTTTATCGGTGTAATAGTAATAAAACCTCCTTTTATTTTATCTACACTACCACTGCCTGAGTGTTCCCGAGACCAATTTAAGCTCAAAGAACCATTTAAGTTTTCAGTAAAAGTTAAATCACCATCAATGTTATATTCACCTTGTTCAGCAAATTCGACCCCTTTCACTTTTTTTGTAGCAGGAAAATTTATACTCATCACTATATCTTTAGGCCAACCAACTTTCATTAGCTTGGCAATAACCTTTGGTGCAAAAATCTTTGTATTGTTCCAGTCTATTTTATCATGATAAACTTGGCTCAGCGCAATAGAAGGTATAGATCTTGCAGCACCTTCCATTGCAGCACCGATTGTGCCTGAATAACAAATATCATCGCCGACATTTGATCCAATATTTACTCCAGATAATATTAAGTCTGGTTTTTTATTCATAATTTTATTTAACGCGATAATGACACAATCTGCGGGAGTACCAGACACACTAAACTCCCTTTCACTATGTTGACTTATTTTAATAAATTGCTTTACTGGATAGTCAAGAGACCTTGCAGCTCCACTCCTATCAGTATCTGGTGCTACTATCCATACTTCCGATGCAAAATTGTGTGCAATTTCTTTAAGTAATCTTATTCCTTCACTCTCAAAACCATCATCATTTGTTATCAATATTATCATATATAATACTCACCTATCAAAGTATACTGATGAGGTTTCTTTTCATAACCATAGCAAAGAACCTGCTACGAATCAATAAGGAAAAATTAGAGGGTGACCAGGTTGCCATCGTTTAGTTTGCTGTGAGTTAATCGTAAATACCAATTTTTAGCTTCACACCTAACTCACAATCAAAGTTTAGTAAACTCTAGAGGCGTGCTAAGCAGCAGAAAACCTTGCTATATTTCCCAAAAATGCTTTCACTCTTTCAAGGCAAGTGGATGGTTCTGCAGGTATTGCTACTTCATCTATCTTACCATATATTGCTGCATCTACGACTTCACCTGTTATTAATTCCCTTAGCTTTTGTTTTATCTGTCCTCTACGAATATGTTCTCCATAGTCATTATAAAACTTCACATATAACTCTTTAAATACAAATTCTTTTATAGCACTTCTCATATGAGAAATTCCATCCTTTACTTCATCATTTGCATTGCTCAAATCCACTTCAGAACCTAGCGAATATAAGTCATCAAAATTTTCTTTTAAAATTTTTATTTTAAAGTAGTGCTTATCTACAGATCTCTCAAGAAATCTTTTAGTAGCATTACCGGCCAATTCTCCTATTATCTGAGGCTCTAGTTGAGCTGCAAAATTATTTTCTGCTTCAAGGCCACTTAATGCATAAATGATACGATTAAGCATTCCAGGACCACATTGGCGATTACTTTCCTCAAAACGAACCAGCAATATGGATTTCAACAGCTCTACATCTGCATTTTGCTTTGTTGCTGCAATTAAAACTAGATTTATGGCCTGTGTTAATGTCAGTCCGGTTTTGGAATCTACCCACCTTACCCATTCTCCTTCTCTATAATTATCTACCTTCAAATAAGGCGCTATCAGTTCTTTCTGCTGATTTGTCAAACCGCCTATATAGTTTTTAAACTCTTCATCCAGCTCATTTGACGGAGTCCCATATTCTTCCTTTAATTTTTTGGCACACTCAATAACACTTTGCTCAAAACTTCTAGTATGAACATTCTGATTACCAGTACCTACATCACTTACATTAAACAAAAAGCTCATTTGCTTTACACTTAAACCCAGAGGCGAGAAGAGCTTTATTAATGGATACTTTATTAACTCAAGAAGCGCTACAGGGATCAATAATATAGTATTGATAAGCACTAAACATATTCTAAGACCGAGCGCTCTACTCTCTGATAACATTCTACTAAGTTCTGATATCTTTGATGCACAATACAAAAATGGTAATTGAATGTAGTATATTGAGTATATAGAAAAAAATAAAATCTTATCTTTTAACCCTACTGTTGGATCATTATATACTTCAGAAAAAATGTTATCATCACTATTTTCATTTTTGAAAGACTGATAGCTGCTTGTAATTTTTTCTGTAAAAATAGAACAGAGCTTATGCAGTCCGTAGCATGAAACGCCAACAGCTAAAAAAATTGCAAGTGTTCCAAAAAATGCTAATACTTCACTTGAAGTTTTGGCAAGAAGGAATGCATAAAGCGCATTAATAAAGATATCAAATAAATATTCAAATAAAAAAATTGCTCCAATAGCGGAAACAAACAATAAAATACCCCCACAAATAATCAAAAAATCTTTTAACCTTGGATTCATACCCCGCCTCTTAATAATCTATTAATATACTTTTTATTATATGCTTAAATTAAAAAAATGCAAATTTTGTAAAGACCAATTGAAATTTCTGAGCTTCAACTATATTGTTAATTATTCAGATAAAAATTAAACATTGTCGTGTCAAATAAAATAGGCTTTTTTGCTATTTTTGCCTTGGTGATTAGTAGCCAAATTGGCTCTGGAATTTTTATGCTCCCAATCAGCCTTGCACCATACGGCGCTTATAGCCTCATAAGCTGGGTTATATCAGGATTTGGTGCTATATCTCTTGCTTTAGTTTTTGCTTCACTCTGCGCAAAATTTCCAGAAACGGGTGGTCCTCATATTTATGTGAAACATGCCTTTGGCTCTACAGCAGCTTTTTTTGTTGGCTGGACATATTGGGTAAGCTCGTGGGTAAGCTCAACAGCTGTGACAATTGCAAGTATCGGTTATTTAGCCCCGCTTTTTCATAATGATATACAAGATATACGTTTGCTTTTAGAAATAACATTAATTTTAGCTATCATGCTAATAAACTTAAGAGGGGTAACTACTGCTGGGCATGTTGAGCTTCTTCTGACCATTGTTAAAATTATCGCACTTCTTGCAATACCCATAGCAGGATTATTTTTCTTTGATAGAAATAATTTTGTTGTAAGTGAGGAAGTATCAAACTTTACGATGTCTCAAGTCCTTGCGCGCTCTACACTCCTTACTCTATGGTGTTTTATTGGACTTGAATCAGCAACGGCACCTGCAGGATCTGTCAATAATCCCTCTAAAACAATACCAAGGGCTATAGTGCTTGGAACAGTCTGTGTTGCTGTGATATATTTCATCAATAGTCTTTCAATTATGGGATTGATAAGTGGTAATGAACTAGCTAGTTCAAAAGCACCATATGTTGATGCGATAAAAATTATGCTTCCAGGTAATTGGCATTTAATTGTTTCTGTTGTTGCCTTTATCGTTTCTGTAAGTAATTTAAATGCTTGGTTTTTAGCTGATGGACAGGTCACCTTAGGCCTTGCAAAAGACAAGTTAATGCCGCAATTTTTTGGCAAAAAAAATAAGCATGATGCTCCATTATGGGGAATAATACTCAGTACTTTGGGGGTGTTAGTTTTACTTATCCTAACGTCAAACAAAAGTTTTGCTGAGCAAGTAACTTCAATAATTGATATCTCTGTGGTGTCATTTTTGTTTATCTACTTAGCATGTAGCCTTGCTTTTCTCAAAGTTAATATACAAGACAAAAGCTACTGCAAATTTTTAATTGGAGGTGTGGCTGTATCTTTTTGCTGTTGGGTAATATACGAGACTTCTATAAAAACATTGTTAATATCAAGTCTATTCCCTTTAAGCGGAACACTTATTTATCTACTTTGGTATCATAAACTAAAAACTTAACTTAAATTTTTTATTTGCTAAAATTCTTAAGCTATACTACTGGCTTACATTAATAGAATTAAGAGGTATTGTGTCAAATAAAATAGGTTTTTGGGCTGTTTTTGCTTTAGTCATTAGTAGTCAGATCGGCTCTGGGGTTTTTATGCTTCCAATTAGCCTTGCTCCATATGGCGCTTATAGCCTTATAAGTTGGATGATATCAGGAGCTGGTGCTGTGTCTCTTGCGCTAGTTTTTGCTACGCTATGTGCAAAGTTTCCAGAAACAGGAGGTCCTCACGTTTATGTGAAACATACTTTTGGTTCTACCGCAGCGTTCTTTGTTGGTTGGACATATTGGGTAATCTCATGGGTTAGTACAACAGCTTTAATAGTTGTGGGTGTTGGCTATCTTACACCATTTTTCCATGAAGATATCAAAAGTATGCGTTTATTTTTAGAGCTGTTGTTATTTACAATCATTACATTAATAAATTTAAGGGGAATAGCTACTGCAGGGCACGTTGAGTTTCTGCTCACGGTTGTGAAGGTTGCTGTATTGCTTGCAATACCTGTAGCAGCGTTGTTTTTTTTCGATAGAAATAATTTTATCATAAGTGAAGAAATATTAAGTCTTACAACATCGCAAATTCTTGCCCGCTCTACACTCCTTACTTTATGGTGTTTTATTGGACTTGAATTGGCAACAGCACCTGCAGGGTCAGTTGATAATCCAGCTAAAACTATACCAAAAGCTGTGGTGCTTGGCACAGTTTGTGTTGCTGTTATATATTTTATCAACAATTTTGCAATTATGGGATTGATCAATGGCAACAATTTAGCAAGTTCAAGAGCACCATATGTTGATGCGATAAAAATTATGTTTTCTGGTAATTGGCATTTAATTGTTTCTATAGTTGCATTCATTTTTTGTGTTGGCAGTCTAAACGCTTGGGTTTTATCTAGTGGACAAGTTGCTTTTGGTCTTGCAGAAGATAGACTAATGCCAAAATTCTTTGCTAAAAGGAACAAGCATGGCTCTCCTTTTTGGGGAATAACAGTTAGTTCAATTGGAACTGCAATTTTACTAATTCTCACTTCAAACAACAATTTTGCCCAGCAGATTACGTCGATTATTGACTTTTCTGTAATTTCATTTTTGTTCGTTTATCTTGCGTGCTGTTTTGCCTTTCTAAAGGTTATTATACAGGAGAGGAGTTGTTATAAGCTTTTAATTGGTAGCATAGCAACAACCTTTTGTTGTTGGGTGATATTAGAAACCCCTGTAGGTACTCTGCTGATTTCGAGCCTGTTCACTGCAAGTGGCATACCCATTTATTTATTTTGGTACTGCAAAACTTCTGTGCAACAAATTCAGTAGTGAGAGATACACTTTAAATGGTTAATATTTATGGGCCAAGATTTTTTTTCTCTTTATCTACTTGTTCAATATTACCATTCTCAAGTTTGCTACCTACTTCTTCTGTGCGTTTATTATCTATGTAGATCTCATTTTTTGCTTTATTAGAAAGACCTATTTGCGATTGCAGTTTTTTATACTCTTCTTTTTCAGGCGTGAAAATTTTCACTAAAAATCTTCCTATTATTGGTATTGAACTTAAAAAATCTCTTAATCCAAAAGATTCTTGCTTCTTGTTTGAAAGATGCTGGTCTATCTTAGAAATTTTCACACCATACTTTTTATCATCAAAATTTATCGCTGGCTTGCTTTTTTTCGAAAGAACATTTTGAATCTCTAATCTATTGACTTTTTCAGGCTTTTGAAATGCAGATACTGCAGGTTTGACCTTAGTGTCATCATGTTTTTTACTCATTTCATTCTACCATGCAATATTATTAGTGTCTTATAATTATAACTAAATTATGGTTAATTGCAAGGTAAAAATATTAAAGTAATTGTAAATTTTATCAGTAAAAATATAATATAGCTTTAAAATCAGAGGTTTATTTATATGGGATGTAAGATTGCAGTTATTGGAGCAACAGGAAGAGTAGGATATGAGGTATTGACCATGCTTGCTGAGTTTCAAAAAGAGGGAAAATTTTCGATAGATTCTGTTGTTGCTTTTGCATCGAAAAAATCAAAGGGAAAAAAGGTAAGTTTCGGCGATGAAGAATTAACTGTCTTAGACCTTGAGAACTACGATTTTGTTGGAATTAATATAGCAATTTTCTGTGCTGGGTCTCATGTTTCCGAGAGATACGTACCGATTGCAACTGAAGCTGGATGTATTGTCGTAGATAATACCTCTCGTTTTAGGATGAAAGAAGGCGTGCCACTAGTTATTCCAGAGATCAACAAAGATAAAATTACGGAGTATAAAAACCATAACATAATATCTAATCCAAACTGTACTACAATACAAATGTTGCTGGCATTACATTTATTACACCAAAAAGCAAAAATAAAGAGAATCGTTGCTTCAACTTATCAATCAACTTCTGGTGTAGGTAAAGCAGCAATGGATGAGCTTTACAATCAGACAAAAAAAATCTTTATGAATGAAGCTAAAAAACCTGAAATATTTCCTAAGCAAATAGCATTTAATTGCATTCCTCATATAGGAGAGTTCATGGAAGATGGTTCTACAAAAGAGGAGTGGAAAATGCAAGAGGAGGCAAAAAAAATTTTAGAAGAGGATATAAAAGTAACTGCAACTTGTGTCCGAGTACCTGTTCTTGTTGGTCATGCTATAGCAGTAAATGTAGAATTTGATCAGCATATAACTGAAGAAGAAGCTCGTGAAATGCTCAGTGAAGACGATGGAGTTTTAGTGCAAGATAAGCGCGAAGATGGTGGATATATGACTCAGATTGATGTTGTGCAAGAGAATGCCGTATACATATCGCGTATTAGACAAGACGATACCGTTAAACACGGATTAAATATGTGGATAGTAGCTGATAATCTACGCAAAGGTGCAGCACTAAATATAGTGCAGATCTTGGAGATCTTGATCAAAGAGCATTTATAGCTCAATAGCTTAAATCTATATTGACATGTCCCATTTTACGCTTGTCCCTAACCTCTTTTTTCCCATATATGGTTAAACTAGCTTTTTCGTTGCTCAAATATTTGTGAGAATTATATATATCATTACCTATTATATTTTTTGTCATGCAAGGAAAGCGTAATACTACTTCCTGCATAGATAGCCCGCATATTATCCTAACTAGCTGCTCGAATTGACTAACGTTGCATGCATCCAAGCTCCAGTGGCAAGAATTGTGGGGTCTTGGGGCCAGTTCATTAACTAGTAATTCATGATTTTGAGTGATGAAAAATTCAATAGCTAGAATTCCTACTACATCAAGTGCAGTTGCTATTTTCTCTGCAGTTTTTTGTACCTCTTGGGCTAATTTATTATCTATTTTAGCTGGTGCTATTGAAGTATTAAGTATTCCGTCAACGTGGTGATTCTCTGCTATAGGAAAAAAAGCTACTTTACCGTTTTTATCTCTTGCAACGACTATTGAAACCTCTTTCAGTAAATCAACACTTGCTTCAAGAATGTACTCTTTATTCCAATCGAAGGAAGCAAATTGCTTCAGTTCAGAATCATTTTCAATCATATATTGTCCTTTTCCATCATAACCCATTTCTGTTGTTTTTAGCCTCACTGGATAGCTAAAAGTTTCACTACTTTCTAGTAGCTGATTATAATTTTGTATACTTTTGTAATCAGCAGTTTTTATGCTTAAATCTCTAATAAAATCTTTCTCTCTCAGCCTATTTTGCGAAATGTGTAACGCCTTTTTACCTGGATAAAAATCTGTATGCTGCGACACAATATCAATTGCACTACATGGAATATTTTCAGACTCAATAGTGACTAAATCCACACTCTGTGCAAAAGATTCAAGTGCCCTCTTATCACAGAAGTCTGCTATTGTTAAATCATCAGCAACAGAACAAGCTGGATCGTTTTTAGCACTGGCAAAAATATGCGTTTTGTGCCCAAGTTTTATTGCAGCGATAGCAGTCATTTTACCTAATTGCCCACTTCCTATTATTCCTATCACTTTTTTATCCAGTGGATCTGTTTTGTTCATCATGTAGATTAATATTTCCTAGTTAGAGTACGATAATATGCTTGGAAAATCTATGAAAAAAGTGTATAATTGAAGTGTGTTAAACTTTTATCATGAACACTTTACGATGACCATGAAATACACACTTATTACTAATTCTGTTGAAGTTACAGTTTTGCCAATTTACATTGAAGAGCAATCCATTCCTTATGAAAATTGTTACGTATGGATGTATAATGTTAAGATAAAAAACAAAAGCTCATCAACCATTCAATTATTAAGTCGCTATTGGCAAATAATAGATCATAAGGGGAAAATAAATGAAATTGCCGGAGTTGGTGTTATTGGAGAACAACCTGTAATAAAATCTGGAGAGGTATTCAAATATACAAGTGGAACATACTTAAATACACCATCAGGAATAATGCAGGGTAAATATGAATTTCTGAACGAAGAGAGCATAAAAACCTTTGATGTTATGGTACCACCCTTTTCCTTAGATAGTCCATACGTTAACACTAGACCTCATTGATCATCAAGATAGTGTATTTGTTTAAGTGCATCTGAAACCAGTGCTTCTTGTTTTGTCATTTGAGCTTCCATAATGTCATCCGAGTAGCTGATACTGAGATCCAACTAAGTTGATAAACACGAAAGCACTGACCATTTGCTTCTATAGTTGTCTTTTTTCGTCTATCTTATTTTGTTACTCTGCTGAACAGATGCAAAATAGTTTATTTTTGATTCTTATCATCAAGTGTGAATAAGATTATTGTAGAGGTTAAACCTATAATAACTATCATTAACGAAAATGGGGCAGCTTCTCTGTAACGCTCATCGCTGACAAGTTCATATACTCTAGTTGATATAGTTTCAAAATTAAATGGTCTGATAATTAGTGTTGCCGTGAGTTCTTTTACCGTATCCATAAACACGAGCAGAAATCCCGATAGTATACTTTTCTTGATAAGGGGAATATGAATATTCAGGCACGTGGAAATAGGCCCATGACCCATAGTATATGCAGTCCATTCAATTTCATTTGGTGTTTTTTTGAGTCCCGACTCTATCGCCTTGAAAGATATAGCAAAAAAACGAAATAAATATGAGTAAACTAATGCGCCAATAGTTCCTACCAAGCTAATTTCTACAATATATTGAGTAATGAAAGAAGATATTCTGCTTAAAAACATTATTATGCTAATTGCAATAATTGCATTTGGAATTGCATATCCAAGAGAAATTAGACGTGCTATATTGCTTATTAGCTTATTTTTACGTGCTGTATATCCAATAATTATTGCAATGCTGATCGAGATTAGCGCGGTAATAAATGATAAACTAATACTGTTTGTTATTATATTGTAAAATCTTGCTTCGTATATGAAAAAGCCTTTCTCTATGCTCCAATATATAAGTGGAATCATTGGTAAAATAAAGCCTATTAATATCGGCAATAAACACATAAGATAAGAAAAGATCAACGATATAGAACCGTTTATACTACGTTTATTGTGATAATCTGCATTAGTATTGATTGAAGAGTAAGATATTTCTCTTTTTTGTAGTTTTTTCTCGATAACTATTAGTGTTGCAACGAAAATCAGTTCTGCAACTGCCAAAACAGTAGTTGAATATTTGTCATGCAGTAAAAACCAAGTACGGTATATTCCCGTCGTGAAAGTATCGATAGCAAGAAACTGTGGTGTGCCGAAATCTGTAATTACTTCCATTAGTACCAAGGATAACCCAGCTATAATTGATGGACGTATGGAGGGTATGATGACAGAAAACAGACTCTGTAATGAGGAGAACCCAAGTGTTGATGCAATAGTGACTGAGTTACTAACGCTCTTTAGACTTGAGCGGACCAACATATAAACGTATGGATATAGACTAAATCCCATTACTAATATTCCACCACCTAGGGATTTGATCTCGGGAAACCAATAGTCACCTTTGCCCAATTGAAAAGTATCTCTTAACAAGCTCTGAATCGGACCTGAAAACTCTAGCGTATTTACATAAACAAACGATACTATATATCCAGGAATTGATATCGGAAAGAATAAGGCAATCTCAAAAATTCTACTTCCGGGAAACGAAAAAAATGTAGTAAGCCAAGCTGGAATTACTCCAAATATAAAGGATATTAACCCTACTCCTACCATCAAAATCAACGTATTGAGTATATATTCAGGAAAAAGTCTACTAATTACCCATCCAGAGTTTGCTGATTCTGTAAATAGAATCGATATTAACGATAGTATAGGGCAGACAAATAATACACTTACTAAAAACAAGAATATATTTTTAAATACTCTCAGAAACATTAACTTGAATCTATATTTGATATTAAAATGTTATATGCAAAAACTAAAGATATCCAGTAATTAACAGCCGTCCTATTGAATATCTTCATAATTTTATATATTATGTTTTAAATCGATAAACTAATTAATTATGAGTTTTGTCATTGCAACTTTCTATCATTTTGTAAAACTCTCTAATTATTATGACATGAAAGATGAAATAAAAGTTGCATGCGACAATGTCGAATTAAAGGGTACTATACTCCTTGCAGAAGAGGGTATTAATGCAACCGTATCTGGTGAAAGAAACGCGATTGATAAAATATTCGATTTTCTACGTTCTGATTATAGACTAAGGGACCTTACATGGAAAGAGAGTGCAGCAGAATATCAACCATTTAGTAAGATGAAAGTGAGATTAAAAAGAGAAATTGTGAATCTTGGTGTAAGTAATCTCGATACTTCCGTTAGAGGTCAGTACATTGATCCAGATTATTGGGATGATTTTATCTCTCAACCTGATGTTTTAGTGATAGACACACGAAATGATTACGAAGTAAAACTAGGCAAGTTTAAAAATGCAATCAATCCACATACTCAGCGTTTTCGAGATTTTCCTCAGTGGGCAGAGTCTTTCTCTGAGAGTAAAGATCTGAAAGTGGCTATGTACTGCACTGGTGGAATCAGATGCGAGAAATCTACAGCATATATGAAAAGCCTTGGATTTAACGATGTTTATCACCTTAAAGGCGGTATTCTTTCCTACCTTGAAAAAACTCACAACAAAAGTGGTAATTGGGAAGGCGAGTGTTTTGTTTTTGATGATAGAATTGCTGTTGATCACTCACTCGCCCCAAGTGATAAAATAAAATGCATATTCTGCTCAAGTAAAGTTTCAACTGATGAGCTGAAATCAGTTCCACGTGGCCAGGTAGTTTGCTCTGATTGTAAATCTTTAAGTATTGAAAGAAAGCTAGAATTCAATACGAACCTCTAAGAAAATCTGCTTATTGCACACTTACTAACCTCAATTTTATCAAGACATTTACCTACGACATAGCCCGCTCCAGCTCCAAGTAACGCACCAACTATAGCAAATGCAATCAACACTACACCAGAACCGCCAATAAGAGCTAAAGTTTCTTGCCATAAACAACATGCTGCAACTAGACCAGCAGCTAAACCAATTCCTGCACCTCTGCACCTAAGTTTCATGTTATTAACACTAGTATAATGACTTCCAAAACCAAATTCTTTGATATCTTTTCTTTTTTCTATAAAATTGATAAGCTCCTGTATTTCTTCGTTATTTGTGTTGCTACGCAAATCATATAAATTTATAACGCCATCCTTTACATATTTTTCAAAATTCATTTTATTTTTCCATACTATTAGAATATATTTTTATTACACTTAATGTCTTAATAGTTGGTAAATTCCCATATAAGAATAAGTAGATAATCTTACCACTATAGGTGGGACTAAAGCGCGATAAGATTAAATTCCTGAAAAATGTTGGTAAGAAGAGCTTTTCCAAAAACAATAAAGTTAAGAGTTGAAGAGATAGTAAAAGAGCGACTTACAGTTAATCCAATTGATTTTGGTGAATCGTTTTGTTACAAACTCAAAGGATACAGAAGACTGAGAACTGGCGATTATCGTATCATGTAAATGCTGCAAAGTATGAAGTGTTTCAATAAAACACAGAAAAGACATTTATGAATCCTAGATTAATATCCTTCCAGTATTAACTTACTGTAACCTTTCCGGTTGATCCACTGCGATTCTTTGCAACGTTTATCTCTAATCCGTTATTAGCATCGATTTTATAGTCTGTAGAATAGTAAAATTATAGGGGTATAGTCAAAAAATGAGTTATTTTTGAGCTGATACCAATTCCCACTATGCAAAGAACAGATAGACAATAATGGGAAAGAAGTGATAATAAAGTAGATAAAATAGAGAGGTATAAATGGCATTAAGGTCAAAACTATTAGACGAAAAAGTTGTAAATTTGGCGAAAGAAATGTTAAAAAAGGTCAGAAATAACGCATATGTTTCAAAAAAGTTACAAGCGGTGATAGCAGGAAAAGAAAGTAGTATAAGCGCTGTGGCAAGAATATGTAAAATTTCAAGGACTGCTTTGACTGAATGGATAAAGCATCTAAAATTTGGTAGAGTAGAAAGATTATTTGCCCCGTCTCAGCGGCGAAGAAAAAGCAAATTAAAGAAAAATCAACGTGAGCAAATTGAAATATGGGTAGAAAGAAATCCAAATATTACTATTAAGGAAGTGCAGATAAAAATCTCAGAGGAATTTGGCCTAAACATTAGCAAATCAACAGTGCACCGTGAGATACAAAGGATGAAATTTTCTTATATAACACCGAGGCCAATGCACCATAAACAAGATAAAAACAAGCAAGAAGAGTTTAAAAAATACTTCAATAAAATAGTCAATTCCCACCCTGAAAAAGAGGTGTTTTTTTGATGAATCACGATTTGGAACTCATTCAAAAATCGGACACGGATGGTTTAAAAAAGGGGTCAGAACGCAGGTTAAAATGAAAATTGGTAGACAAAATTTCTATATCTACAGTGCGGTAAATCCAAGAAGTGGTAAGAAAATCAGCCTACTTGCTCCATATGTAAACACTGATTGTATGAATATATTTCTGGAGCAGATGTCGAAAGATTTAGGCACGAAAAAAGCCTTTCTTGTAATGGATTGTGCAAGTTGGCATAGATCAAAAAGTTTGAAATTTCAGGAAAACATTACCATTATATACTTGCCTCCTTATTCACCGGAACTGAATCCTGTTGAGAGGTTGTGGCAATATATCAAATACAATACTTTACGTAACAGAGTCTACGATACCATAGGCTTACTTGCAGATGTTCTGTGTAATTTTATTGTCAGTATTTCCAGCACTACTATTAAACGAGTTTGTAATGTTTCTTATTTGTTCGATTAGTAATGGAATTTGGTATGAGCAAAGCCACCTAAGGTGAAGAGGAAAGAGGTCTGTATAATGAAATATACAATGCTTATAGGAAGGTTCTAACTTTTATAGATGTATTCTCTATGCTCTATTGCAGTAATTATTACTGTACGTTCTAATTTACTTATCCTATAAACCAAACGATAATCACCAGATCGTATTCTACGATGTCCTTTGAACTCACCGAGCAAGGGATCTCCTGCCTTCTCAGGAGAAAGTGTAAGACGCTCTTTTACGATTTCTTTTACCCTTGACCATATTGTCTTTGGAAGATTTTGAATGTCTTTGTGAACTACATTTTCCTCATAGCAGATTAAATACTTATCACCAGTTGATGTCTTCATGCCTGATGAATTTTGCATTTCGAGTGTCACGTTGAATAGCAAGTTTGGCTATTGCCATATCTTCTTCATTTTCAATTGCTTCTTGTATAAACTGCTCTGCTAGCTCTTGAGCTGATTGATTCTTTACTTTAGCTAAACGAGTAAGGTTTTTTAAAACTTTTTCACTAATGTTAATACTTGAATCAGCCATAAGTTTTACCGAAATCTACTGCATAATTATACAACATTTTCCTAAAATTTTCAATAAAGAATTGTATTGACGGATTATGGTAGATTGAGTATATACTAGTATTAGATTTTAGGGAGAAATGACACAGACGTATTGCAAGACATCATTAGGAATAAGGAAGGTATGCTGGCTACTGGATGTATTTCTATGATAACAACTACTCTTCATCATCAAAAATCAAGAAGGCTCTGCAACTTGATAACTCTATTCTTTTATTGACGTAGATGACTCTGAAAAATTGCGGAGCTGAAGTGCTATGGTTATTACGGTTTAAGAACAAAACGGAAAATCCTATGTTACACTAGAAATAATGTGCGGAAAAGGGGGGATTCGAACCCCCGACATATTTTCATATGTGCACGCTTTCCAAGCGTGTGCTTTAGACCGCTCAGCCACCTTTCCATACTTATTCATAATATTAAAAATTATGCTGCTAAACAACTGGTATATATGGTTCGCCACGGAAATTCACAGTATTGTTAAACTTGTTTTTGCACGTTAAAAACGCTTTATCACAACCTGCAAGTATCGAATATTTATCTCCGGTAGAAATTTGATATGGAGGAGAAGCAAATAATGTAACTACTTTATTTTTGTATTCTTTAACTACAACTTCAAATGTTGCTGAACTAAACACTCCGTGCTTATAATATCCATCGCTTTCGATTAAATTAGTGTCTTCAAATCTTCTTTCATCTATCACTTTAGTAATTGTGCTCATTCTACTAAACTTTTTAGCATCAGCTTTACATCTATCATCGCAAAATTGTGCCCTGCATACAGGAGAATATAGCTCTGTTATGCTTCTCTCAAGCTTTGTCGCAAGACCTCTAATTTCAGCGATAAACCTCCCACTATTTAATGTTACTTTACCAAAAGTTCCTGCATGCAAATTCATAATTCCCTGACTCAAATCTTTATAATTCACAAGAAATATTTCAATATTTGCAAAGTCATACCTTCCTGATAAAACATCTTTTTCTTTAATATCAGCACTATTTAATACTCCTTCAATTTCTAAATTATCAGTTCTCAAATCGCTATTTAATATTATACTGCTGGCTATAAAACCGCTTGAAGATTTATAGAATACATTATTGAGATTTAAATCTTCATCATAGTCAGTAAATCCCATTACTTCTCCACTTACAAGTGTTAATTTCCAGCAAGTAGCGATGGTAAGTAATTCTCCAGCTAAATGGTTTTTTAATTTGGTTTGCATAGTTGCCTCTTATAAATAATGGCATACCTGCATTTAGCTACACTTGTTTTTTCAAATCTCTATAAAAATTTTCGTGTGGAGCAAATGCAAGAAGTGTTAATATGTTATTTTGTTCGTTGTGAATATAGGCTAATAATGTCAGTTGATTAAAAATAGAGAATTTATACACGCGAACACCTGCAAGATCGCCTGACTTTAGCTCTCCAATATATGGGTTACCTTGAATTTGTTTGATGGCTTCTTCAAGTTTGGGTAGTTGATTATTGTGCAGCTTCTTCATTGACCGCTTAAAAGTGTTGGTGAGAAGAATCTTCAAAATTTTGTGGACTTATACTCCTCAACATTACCTGACTTGATATCCTCAATGCCTGAAAGGATTTCTTTGATGATGTTATAGCTGAGCTCAGGGTTATCTTCAACAATCTGACCAATCTTAGCCCAATGCTCGATTTGTTGCGGTACAGAACGATTTTGCAATATGGAATGAGACTGCACTATTTTCTCGAACTCCCCATCAAGATTTACTGTTATACTCATTAGATTATTACTTCCTAGTTTTAGCTATTATATCATATATTGGAAATTTTTTCAACATTTTGAAAGTGCATAGTGAAAACACACACCACATTCAAGCTGTGGTGTGTATTATTAAATAACTAGAAAGAAAACTTCACACCAGTGAGGAGAAGAACTCCTTTGTTAGAAGGTATCTTATCCTTATTTTTATCTTCCAGTGCACCTTTTTCATCAGTTGTAAAGTAGTGAAGAGCTGCATAAGGAACAAATTTGCTTTTATTGCAAGAAGATAGATCATACTGAACACCAAGTGCAACATCATGAAGCATATCTTTATCACTCATTCTGCTACCAAAGTATGTCACGCTTGTGTAGATGTTATCATATTGATAACCAGCACCTGCAGTCCAATACATGGTATTGTTATCATTAAATTGCTTTAAGCCATTTTTTCTAGCAATATCAGTAGTCTCTTTATATTCTTTTGAAGCAAGGTCGAGTTCCTTGATACTCTTAGGTTGACCAGATTTGCCTAAATATGCAAAAGAAGCAGCGAATTTTACACTTTGATCTTCATCAATCTTATAATCAGCGCTTGCACCCAAATTAATGCCTGCCAGATTATTGTATTCTATGAACTCGTTATAAAGGTGCTTATCTTTACTCGGTTGCTTTGAAAACCCATATTCACCAACTACGGAAGTTTTAACTTTTACATTATGTTTACTAAAGTCATATTCATATGATGCACCAGCGCTTATTATATGCTGGTAATCTGGTCCAACATGTCTTAACGTTTCCTCATTCTTTACCCCTGTTACCTTATTACTTGAATCTTTGAGGAAATCTGGAGCTATTTCTTTTACAACGGATAAACCACTATCGTAGCGAGGTGAGTAGCTAATACCAAATCTTGCACCCATATAATTTGGTGAGTAGTAAGCAGCTCTAAACGGCAATGTGGTCATAACCTCTTTGTTGTATTTTCCTGCCATACGGAAGGAGAGTTTTTCGCTCTCGCTCGAGAAGCTTTCAGTGTAAAGACGTGGTGTTACGTAAAATGGGAAGTTTGCAGCACTTCCTTCTAAGTTTACTTTTCTGAACCAGTCACTATCTGCAGCTCCATCAACAGTTGCAATTCTTGTTGCATCAAGTCTCATCAGAGACTCAGGACCAAACTGATAACCAAGTTTCAGATCACCATATTTTGAATTCAAAAACACATGTGCACTTCTACCTCTTGCAGCATTCACGCCTTGTGAAGCTCCTTTACCTTCAGTAACTGGAACATGGAATTGTACATCGGCACCATAACGAAGACCAATATCCTCATTTTTATTTTCAGCTCTTAAGTGCAATATTGCATCTGAAATCATGCCCATGTTTTCACTGTAATCACCAATATTCCCTATCCCTTTAGGAAATATTGGATTTGCTCCTTTTATACTATCTGGAGTATTGTTAAAATAATCTGTAGATTTACCTGGCATAACATTATAATGGTTATAGCCACTTAGCCCATGGTTACCATAACCTTGAGAATCAACAACGCCACCGAAAGTTATTCTTAAACCATCCCCTTGATTGGTATTGATAATATCAACCCCACCAACTGAAACAACAGGACTTGCCTTACCTTTTTCCTCTGTATTGCTGTTAACAACTTTTACATCCTTTTTTATATCTTTAGCTTCAATTTTAGCATTCTTAGTTTTAGAACCCTTAATTTTTGACTTTTCTACATTAGAATTTTTAGTGCTTAGAGCTTTCGCCTTTGAATCCTCTATAAGCTTTGCTTTTTTCTCTTTTGCTAGCCTAATTTCATCTTTTTTCTTTTGTTTTGCTACTAATTTTAACTCTTCTTTTTTCTTCTTTTGTTCAGCTGCTAATTTTAACTCCTCTTTTTTCTTCTGCTCAGCTGCTAATCTTAGTTCTTCTTTTTTCTTAAGCTCCTCGGCTTTTTTTCTTGGATCAGCATTACATATCCTGTCCATTTTTTCTTTTAGTTTCTTATTTGACGTCTTCATCACTTCCATCTTTCCAGAAGTTTTGATTGACTCGTTACTCTCTTGCTTTTTTACTTCCTTCATACTCTCGTCAGAAAAGTCAGCAGCAAAGCCACTGAAAGAACATAAAGTCAATAGAGAAGCTAGAGCAGTTCTAGTATAAATAGATTTTTTCATGAAGTGCCCCCAAAAAATTTTAAAATCATAACATAAATAGTATAAAGGTGTTGAAAATCCAACTTAAAGCAACCTTATAGCGAAAATAAAGGTAAAATGCAATACTTTAAAAGCAACTTTCTTAATACGCTCAACGTGTATATTAACCAAAATTTAGTACAGAGGTTTGCTTGTTAGTGTATTATAACTCTATACTTATTCTATGGAAGTAAAATTTACTCAAAGTAAAAGCATAAAAAGATTAAATTATTAATATAAATTGTTGACAATAATATTAATTTGTATTATAGTTGGTAGATTATTGTTTTATTTTTGATAGATTGGGGTACTTATGGATTTTAGTTTTTTACGCAATTGGTTTAGCACTACAGGTGCTGCTACAGGCTCAGAGCCAGGTAATACTGAACAGCCAGACTCTATTTCAGTAGATGATGGCAAATACGAGATGAAAGAATATGACGATGAATTTGAGATCATTGAAGATTATGAATTTATAAATCGTGCTGATCCAAATGAGCCATGTTCTTTACCTTCTGACTATAAAATAGATGAAAGTATTGTAAAAATTGCAGGATTTGATAGAGAGAAATTATTAGAAATGGGTAATTTCTGCAAGATAAGCTATGGCGATGATGATGGTAAATTAAGTAAAAAAAGATGTAACAACCTAGCTCAAAGAGTATACAAAACTGAATTTGAAATTGTAGAAGATTTTGAAATTGTTCCATCTACTGAAAAAATGTATAAAACTAGAGCTGAACTCATCAGCGAAGGTTATGAAATTATTCCATTTGGTAATAGCTTTGAAAAAGATGCTGGTCACGTTTTTATAAAAGGTAAAGAAATAACAATAGCCTACCATGGTACTCGTCTGAGCCAGAGTTTTAATGATGGAATTACTGATATAAATGTACTTTTTGCTACTTCGGAATTTTTACCTGAAGGTGGAAGAATTCATTGTGGTTTCTATAATTCATTTATGGATTCATGGCCTAATCTGTATGGCATTTTGAAATCTCATGCTGAAAAACAGGGATCAGAAATCAAGGATTTTAAAATTAATCTCACAGGTCACAGTATGGGAGGAGCTATTGCTAAGATAGCTGCTTTATGCCTCAATAAAACAGAAGGAGCTGAAGATGTTCATGTTGCAACTTTTGGTGATCCACGAGTTTTTGATCTTACTGCTAGTGAATTTTATAATGATGTTCTTCAAGAAAAAACCATTAGAGTAACTCAACATAGACAAGACCCAGTACCAGCGGTATCACCTGGTATTTGTGGTTATGCTCATGTAGGTGCACAATTGAGAATATCAGTACCTGAAGGATATTTTGTTCATCAAATGGATGGTTATCATGAAGCCATTAAAATAATGGATGAAAAAGATTTCCGATCGAACAATAACGTTTCTCTCTTTTATTACCCTTCGAGAATATTAAGTCGAATTAACTGTGCAGTTTTAGGTAATGCTCAATATTATGCTGCTAATTTAGGTAATTATATTCTTGGTGGACAAAATTTTTTCGAGAAAGTAAAAAAGGAATACCAAGATAAAAACTTAGAAAATTTTTCTAAGCTTGAACAAGCAGAAGTTAAGCAAAGGGCACATCAAAATGTCTTTTCTACTACAAGGAGTTTATAACTACTATACAGAGCAATCATTAGATTGCTCTGTAGCATCTATTCATTTAAATTCAATATAAAAATTTTCACCAGAAGTTATTTTCCATTCTTCTTTAAATTTCTTTAGGTGTTCTTTTTTTTCGCATTCTAAAAGCAGTTCTTCTATGCTCTTATTATAGCTTTCTGTAGTAATTCTTCCTTGATGATGCATAAACCTCAAATAAATCAAATAAGTGTTAATCACATCTGTTTCACAATAATCGCGAATCTCTTGTATTTTGCCACTATCATATAAGTCCATAACTTGTGAACCATCAACTCCAATCTTACCGGGAAGATTAAATGCTGCGCAAACTTCGTTCATCTTCATTCTTGCAGAAGCTCCAAAATCAGAGAGAGATTCAAGCAAATCACAATGCCAATCACTACTGTACCTCTGATTGTAACTATTCCACTTATCGCCAGCTTTGTGAAAATATTCTGCTTGAATGCCATGAACCATAGCACGGTACTTCAGTACCGGTATATCAAAAGTGCGTCCATTGAACGAAACTAGTCTTGGCTTTTTCTCTGATATGTAGTTAAAAAATCCCTTTACTAGCTCTTTTTCATTGGAGTTTACTGTGCCTCCAGATCTTATTTCTTGTAGTGTGAACATTTCATAACCGCTCTGGCGTGTTATATTACAAAGTAAAAAACTAATGACTACAACAAGGTGGAAGGGCTGACGCAGAAAAGAGTTTTGCCCGTTTGTTATTTCAAGATGATATTTTGTTAATGCGTTCCTCTTTTCTTCTACACTGCTATCATCACTAATATTTAGTAAATTCTTGCAGGAATTTACATCTGGTATAGTTTCAATATCAAATACCAACAAAGAATTAAGCATTACTTATATATTCCTCAGGGCGATCAGTCCAAGGTCGCACTTTTACGAACAAAAAGAGATGAACTTTACACTCAAATAACTTTTCCAATTCTGTACGTGCCTCGATATTAATTTTTTTTATGCTACTGCCGTCTTTTCCTAGCACTATTTTCTTATGATTATCTTTCAATACAAATATGATCTGTTTTATGACTAAACTCTTATCTTTTTTTTCCTCAAATTGTTCAGTTATAACAGCTGTAGAGTATGGCAATTCTTCACGTAGGTTCAAGAATAACTTTTCTCTCGTAATTTCCGCTGATAAAAAATCAGCTGAGGAATCAGTTATTTGATCTTTTTCATAAAACCAAGGGCCTATCGGTGCAATTTCAGACAAGTAACTAGTCAGATCAGAAAGTCCATCATTCTTCAGTGCCGAGATCGTAAAAATTTTTTCAAACTTATAAAGCAAATTTAGGTGCTCATGTGCCATCTTGAGCTCTGATTTCTTTACTAAATCAGTTTTATTGATAACCAAAATGCATCTGCCTTTTGTGCGCTCCAGTCGTGCAAATATCGTTTTTATTCTTTCTATATTTTTTAGGTAATTGTTTACATCAACAAGCAACAAAGTAATGTCACTATCCTTAACTGCTCCCCATGCAGATTTGACTAAAGCTTTTTCAAGATTTGTTTCTGCTGAAAACACTCCTGGAGAGTCAGTAAAAACAATTTGCGCATTGTTGCATATAGCAACACCCCTTACCTGCGTCCTTGTTGTCTGCACTTTAGGGGTGACAATTGCAATTTTCTTGCCTACGATGCTGTTAATTAGCGTTGACTTTCCAGCATTTGGCAAACCAGCTATCGTTACAAATAAGCATTTTTGTTCTTTCACAAAGGAAATTATAAAGAAAACTAAATGCTAACGTCAATTGATTATTATATAGCTTTCTCTTCCCCTTTTGAAGAAAAACGCTCAACTATAGGTGATATAATATACTCATTCACTTTTTTAGCTATTGGTTCAATAATACCAAATGCTACAAGGAACCCTGCAATTACTGCTATGGGTGCTATTATTGCACCTGCTAAAGCTGCCGATCCCATTCCAAGCATTATACTTGGAGAAATAGCAGTTGCAGCTGCAGCAAGACCAACTCCAATTGCAGCACTTGCAACAAAGAAACGAGCATGAGTGCAAGCATGAGCATAAGAGAATTGGGATTGTGAGAGTCTCTCACCTGTACAAATGGCAAAGTGTAAGAGTGCAGGAACCGCAGCAACAATTCCACCCATCACCAAAGGTGATAGAGTTGTAAAACTGAGCGCTAAGCCTGTAAGTGCTCCTATTGTTGCTCCTATGCCTAAAACTATTAAACAGACTATAACATCATCTTTTTTCATATACCCCCCCTAAATAATAAATTTCTAAAAAACTTTTAGCTACTTTGAGTATAGCTGAACTAGTTGAATAGGGGAAGGAAATTTTTTATGTTAAAATTAAAGAGCGGGAGAAGGGCCTCGACCTCAACCTTGGCAAGGTTGCACCTTACGAACTTCCACAAGCCACTTATAGGCAAAATAAAAAGCAAAAACCTCGCTTAATTCACTTAAACTCCCTGTTCTTTTGAAGAAAAACGCTCAACTATAGGTGATATAATATACTCATTCACTTTTTTAGCTATTGGTTCAATAATACCAAATGCTACAAGGAACCCTGCAATTACTGCTATGGGTGCTATTATTGCACCTGCTAAAGCTGCCGATCCCATTCCAAGCATTATACTTGGAGAAATAGCAGTTGCAGCTGCAGCAAGACCAACTCCAATTGCAGCACTTGCAACAAAGAAACGAGCATGAGTGCAAGCATGAGCATAAGAGAATTGGGATTGTGAGAGTCTCTCACCTGTACAAAGGGCAAAGTGTAAGAGTGCAGGAACCGCAGCAACAATCCCACCCATTACCAATGGTGATAGAGTTGTAAAACTGAGCGCTAAGCCTGTAAGTGCTCCTATTGATGTAGCTATACCTAAGCGAAATAACATTTCTTTAGTATCGTTGTCCATATAACCTCCTTAATTAATTTTCTAAAAAACTTTTCTAGTATAGCTAAATTTCTTAGATAGATCAATTAATTTTTTTATGATTAAATGTGATTAAAACTCAAAGAGCGGGAGAAGGGGTTCGAACCCTCGACCTCAACCTTGGCAAGGTTGCGCTCTACCAACTGAGCCACTCCCGCAATGAAAATTTACTTATTCTTATTATAGGTGCATATCATAATTTGTAAACCCATGCATATGAAAAATATGGGAGCCAATCTTCTATGATCTTTTCGTATACTTAAAACTCATTTTTGATTATTGTATGTGTCATAAAACATATTAAATTTATGAGAATATTTGTATATAAAGACGACCTGCCAGCCAGTGCAATACCGAATGATATAAAATCTATAGCTGTTGATACAGAGGCAATGGGGCTACTGCATAGCAGAGATAGATTATGCCTTGTTCAGCTCTCTTTCAATGATGGCAACGCTCACTTAGTTCAATTCAAAAACGATTATACAGCTCCAAATTTGAGAAAAATATTAGAGGATAAAAATATAACCAAAATATTTCACTTTGCGCGATTTGATGTGAGTATAATACATTACTACCTTCAAACTTGGTCACTGCCTTGCTATTGCACGAAAATAGCCTCACGTTTAGTTCGCACCTACACAGATAATCATAGCTTAAAAGAGTTGTGCTTAGAACTACTTGATATAAAATTAAATAAGCAACAACAATCTTCTGATTGGGGAAATGAAAATTTAACAGACAAGCAAAAAAGTTATGCTGCATCTGATGTTTTATATCTCCATAAAATAAAGGAAAAGCTAGATTTAATGCTAGAACGTGAAAATAGAAAAGAATTAGCCGAAAAGTGCTTTGAATTTCTTCCTACTCGTATTGAGCTAGATTCAATGGGTTGGGGGAGTGTAGATATCTTTAATCATCATATGTAATCACTTCACTTGAATCCAGAAAAATTTAGTTGATCAGCTGTTAATTGATACGCTATATTTATAAAAATTTAGGTATTTTATGAGTGATGATATTAAAGCGGTAAATGATCAAAATTTCGAATCTGAAGTTGCTAACCACAAAGGATTTGTGCTGGTAGATTTTTGGGCAGAATGGTGTGGACCATGCAAAAGTCTGATGCCACGTATCGAGCAATTGGCTGAGGATAGAAAAGGCAAGATCAAGATCTGCAAGTTCGACATAGATGGAGAAACTGAGGTGCCAAGTAAGTATGGAGTTCAATCTATACCTACTTTAATCATATTTCAAGATGGTAAGGAAATTGCACGCAAAATTGGCGCAATAAATGATTTACACAGTTGGGTTGATAGTGAAATAAGCGAGTAGACAAATTTCCTTTTGCGTGTATTATAGGTGTTGATAAAAGGGATTGTAGCTCAGTCGGTTAGAGCAGTTCGCTCATAACGAATTGGTCGTAGGTTCGAGTCCTACCAATCCCACCACTATTGATACAATTGCAAGGCCTACTCTCTTAGATAAGCTTTTTGCCTTATTAAAGTACTTGGTTGTTAGTGTTTGAAAACTCCATGATATTAGATTTCTTGCATAACTGGAATTCAAAAGTTCCAGCGCGGTTTTCTTATTGGATCTCAGCTGGGATGACGCCTGGTTATGAAAGAAATCTATTGTCAAAAAAAATTACTTCCGCGTATTTTGAATCTGATTATAATGACAATTAGAGATATTTTAAGAGCTCAAATTTGTCTGCAGACTTTCAATTAATCTTTCAATAAAAAGCGTGCTCTTCAGCTTATATCTGTCGTGTGTGCGCTGCATTTTTTTCTAATCTTTTTATACAGGAGGATTTTATGTCCAGAATTCCAGATATTTGACCTTTACCTTAGCTAATAACAGGCGCCTGTGGTTTTTATAAAGAAAGTGTAGGAAATAACCAAAAACTTTTTCCAGGCATAAATTTGCCATGTATACCTAAAAAGTAATTATATTAGCATAATGTTCATACTTATATGCTAATATTAATATTATTAAAATTGAAGAATATTATGGAACAACAAGCATCAAACAAAGAGAAAGGGATTGAATTTAGATATAATCAATGTAATCAGAAATGCCATTCCTACAAAACAAAACGGACAGACCAAGAATGCCTAGATAAATGCTATGAGAAGTACGTTTCTAAACTTTATCCACAAATTAGTGAGAAATTATTAGCTAGTGAAAACAATCTCTATGATGAAAGCGAAAAATTATTGCTTATAGCAAATGAAATACACAATCAAGATGCAATGTTTTTTTAATCACAAAAGAAACACTTATTTCAATATTTGAAGAGATGTTAGCTTTTTAGATATATTCTGACTTATTGAATAATTCTTTAAATTGGTAAAATACTGTTTCTTTTCCTCTATTTCTTTTTCACTATTCTTTCCACATATCGCTTCTGTTTTTATCTCTGGTTGTTTCTCTTGATTGAGAGAGCCCTTCTTTTCAAAATAATTATCTGTGAATTCTAAAAAGAGTGAAATTAACTCAGGAAGAGTGTATTTATGTTCACTTGATGAGCACAATTCTGTAATCGGAGAAAAGTGAATATCATCTGCCTTAATAGGTAGTAACGATAGAAACTTATTCCAGCATTTTCTCATTACTCCAACTTCAGGTTCAAGATTTTTTATTTTAGCTAAATTAGTATTCTCCATGAAAAACTCTTTGTATTGCTCAAAACCTTCAAAAGTTTCTTTTTTTTGGTAGTTTTTTTTCCTATGACTTTTTTCTATGTCAGAAATTTTAGTACCTATATTTGCCTGCTTACTAATAAAGCCATCGTTCTCTAGATTAAAACAAATTGTGTATGGAGTAATATCGTTTACTATTGTATGTGGCTTAAAGTGCCAACCAAAGCATTTGAGTATGAATTTTATTATAGGAGGAAATAGCCATTTAGGTTTTGATATGTGTAGTAATTTCACTACAAGTTTTTTGAATGAGCTAAAGGATTTATTGATAACGCATCTTAAATGAACATTGTCATCTTTTTTAAACTTTTTATAAACCTCTGCAGCTATTGGTCCTCCAGCACAGCTTCCATACAGTACTATATTGTCTGGGTGAATGCCTTGCTTTAGAAGATCTGAAATGACTGCAATTCCTGCATTTACTCGATTTTGACCGTTTAAAGAATGACCTTTGCTTTTTCCAGAACCAGGAAAATTAATAAGGTGAACATCCATACCTGCTTCAGCTGCCCAATTCCATTCACTTTTGTCTTCATCTGGCTCTTTTTCAAAAGTATATGTAAGCCCTGGAAAGTAAACTATATGCTTTTTCTTTCTGCTATCTGCACTGCTCTTCGAGTTTGACATCACTATCTTTTGAATTCGCATTCCATTTTGAACTTCTACGAACTCTTCCCTAATTTTTATTGTATTTTCTTCTGTTACTTTCATTTTGCGTTTTTCACTATATTGATTTAATAATACATGAAATTTTAGAAAAAATCAATTTTTACTAAAAAATTAACTTATAGCGTATCTATCTTTATATTTATTGGAATTAAGGTAGTAATGGGAAATGTCTCTTGACATTTGATAAACCTAAACGTAGCCTAAAACAATTTAGTGTTTATTTATGACATTTGTTCAATCACTTAATAATCAATTAGATAGTTTACACTTATTAAAACACCCATTTTACGAGTCATGGAATGAAGGTAGCTTAAGCCTGCAGGCTCTTCAAACCTATGCTAAGGAATATTATCACCATGTTGCTGCTTTCCCTCGTTATATCAGCGGTATACATTCTTTATGCCCCAATCTAAAGATGCGGCAAGTTTTACTTGGTAATTTAATAGAGGAAGAACAAGGCGATGAGAATCACCCAGAATTATGGCAGCGTTTTGCTGAAGGGCTCGGAGTAGCAAGGGTTGATCTTCTTGAAGATGCACAGGTTAAGGAGACGCAAGAATTAGTTGACGGTTACTTTGACATTGTAAAATCAGATTTTGCAGCAGGTCTTGGAGCTCTGTACGCTTATGAACGTCAAACTCCAGAGGTTTCTAAATCTAAAATTGAAGGTCTAAAAAAACACTATTCAATAAATGATGAGCGTCCTCTCAAATTTTTTACTGTTCATATGGAAGCTGATGAGTGGCATTCTGAAGAATGTGCAAACCTTATTGCAGATTTAAACGAAGAAGAACAAGAGAAAGTTATGCAAGGCGCTGAAAAAGGAGCAAAACTCTTATGGGGTTTTCTTGATGGCATGATGAATGTTGATGTTTGTCATTAATTATAAGTAGATACTAAATTCAGTGGTAGCATGTAATCTTCTTATATCTGATTTACGGCTTTGGGTTCATTTGGGATGTAGTGCAGAAGAGAAGTTTTCTCCCCAATTGGTGAGTATTGACGTTGATTTCACTTTTAAATCTCCTCCTTCAGGGCTTACAACTGATCAACTTAAAGATACTATCTGCTATTTGGAAGTAGTGCAAAATATTCAATCTCTTGTTCAGGGCAAGCAATTTAATTTAATCGAGCATTTAACTCATGATATATACAGGATGATTAACGACCTTTTTATGCAAAAAGAGCATTCTGTCAGGGTGACTACTCACAAAATCGCACCACCAGTTCCTGGTGTGCATGGGGGCGTTTTTTTTACTTACTGTAATGAATTGCAAGAATGATCTATATTTCTATTGGATCAAATATAGGGAATCGCCTTTCCCATTTACAAAGAGCTACTGAGTTACTAAAGAAGCGCTATTTAAAAGACTTAAAGTCTTCGATCATTCTAGAAACTAAGGCTATTTTACCAAATGGTGCTCCACCTGATTGGAACAAGCCATTTCTCAATATGATTGTCTATGGAAGTTGTTCTTCTTCTCCTGAGGAGCTACTAAAAGGCTTAAAACAAATCGAATGTGATATTGGTCGTCCACAAGTCTACGAAAAATGGGCACCTCGTGTTATTGATTTAGATATTTTGTTATGGGATGATCTAACGCTTGATACACCTGATCTTAAAATTCCTCACCCAGAATTGGTAAACAGGCCATTTTTGATCCACTTGATGGCAATGGTTAACAAAACATTTGCTTTCAATGTTCAAGACTGTTTTTCAAAGAGTTTTACGATTTCACCAAAGCTTATGGGTATTGTCAACATTACCCCTGATTCATTTTCAGATGGTGGTCTTTATTATGATGCGAATCGAGCAACCAAGCAGGCATTGCAGCTGGTATCAGATGGTGCAAGCATAGTTGATCTTGGAGCTCAATCAACAAGGCCTGGAGCTTCAATAAAGACGCCAGAGGAAGAGTATGAACGTCTAAAACCAGTACTTGATAATCTTAGCGACTATATGAAAAATGGTGATATTGAAGTCAGCATTGATAGTTTTTGGCCAGACGTTATTTTAAACGTTTTGAAGCACTACAATATTGCCTGGGTAAATGATCAGAAGGGAGATCTGAGTAGTAATACCTTAAAAGAAGTTGCTAGCAGTGGGTGTAGTGTCGTTATTATGCATTCACTTTCGATACCACCACATAAGGACAATATTATTCCACATGATATTGACCCAATTGATATCATAAATAATTGGGCAGAGGAGAGCATTAATAGGTTACTTGCCCTTGGTTTTGATGAAAGTTCAATAATTATTGATCCTGGTATTGGTTTTGGCAAATCTATGTATCAGAATATTCAGATTTTACGCAGTATAGAAACTTTACAAAATTTTGGCTGCAAGGTTTTAGTTGGCCATTCCAGAAAGTCATTTATTTCCTCTTTTTCCATAGAATCTCCCTCTAATAGAGATTTAGAAACAATTGCTATATCTGCTATACTGCAAAATAAGGTTGATTTCCTTAGAGTGCATAATGTACGCGACCACATGAGATTTTTTGTAGCCCAAGCTGTCTTAAAGGGATGAAGATTATTGGAATTATGGCTGTTGACCCTAATGGGGTAATTGGAATAAATAATGATTTGCCCTGGCGTTATCCAAGTGAGTTTAAACATTTTTGTCAAGTAACCGACAAGCAAGTTATTGTGATGGGAAGAAAGACATTTGAAACCGTGCCTCAGAGTATACTAAAGAATCGTACACCTATTGTTTTCTCCCGTAACAAGTGTTTTAATAGAGGCCCAAAATGTACTGTTGTCTCTTCCATGAAAGAATTTCTGTCAATTCAAAGTAGTTCTCAAGTCTTTGTGATTGGTGGGGCACAAATAGCACACCTTTTTTTAGAGCATAACCTAATCTCAGAATTTATTATGACTGAAATGCATAAAACTTATAAAGGTGATACGTATTTCAATTTAGCACTCCTTGATCAGTGGAATAAAACTATTCTCACTAAAACTAAAGACTATACTATATGCAATTGTGTCCGTTCAGCAGAGTAGTAAAATAAGGTAGGCGAGAAAAGACAACTATCAGTGCATGACACTGGCTCCTTTATGATGGTCAGTGCCCAGAAACTGGCATCCAGTTAAATTTATGGATCTCAGTGTTAGCTACTTAAATAACAGGGGAGAGCTACTAAATGACATCTTCAATTTCTGTACAGCTACATCGCAAGAAAGGAAGCACTGGCTTTCACATTAGCAAATTCCCTGAATAGATGAATACAATTTAATGCATAATGAAGTGTGACCTTAGCCAAAAAAAAAGCAGCAAAAAAGTTAACGCGTTCTAGACGTAACTTTACTAAGTACCATTTCTCTTAATTCTTCAGTCAGTGTGCCACTATCCAAAACACTGTTATGAGGATCATCTCCATATATAAACAGATCATCACGAATCTTAATCGGATTACCATTTAATAATTGATCACCTCTTATCGCATTTACCAATTGTGCAGGCAGTGGTATTAATGTGTCTCTTGCGTGATTAATAATTACTATTGGCGTTTTTTCATTTTGTGACTTTTGCAAATTATCTGCTATATCAAAGTCTAAAGCGAAGGCTTTTAGTATTCTTTTTAGTAGGAATAAAGGCAGTATACTCAAAATTTTCGTTTGAGGCATTGGAAAATGCTCTATTGCTGTATGAAAAGAACTAAAAGTGCTAGTGAAGACGATTCCTCCAAGTTTAACATCTCTATTCGCAAAATGCCTTGATACTTCCGATGCAACTGCTCCTCCAAAAGAATGACCGAAAAGTATAATATTTTCGGGTTTTACACCTTGATATATTAGTTGATCAATTTGCTCTATTGAAGACTTGAATAACTTTTGATCCTTATTTAGAAACGGAATCATGAGTAGGAATATAGATAAAAAAACACAAGCTGAAGCTGATAAGACTGCCAATCCAGCTGTTCTAGCTGTTATTGGATTAGTGAGCAGTATGACAGTAGGTGGCAATATTGATGCTAGTAAGCATACGAAGCTGGTTAAGGCATAAGTTACTATAATTTTGAAATGCAGCCGGGTATTTGTGTGCATGAGTGTGAAAATTAGGTATATCATGGTGGTGCATGAGCTCAGATTGCATATCTTTACAGAATGTAGTTGCATTTTTATAATTATCCCCTAACCCATGAAAGAATATAAGATGTATTTCTTTTTCTTTAGTGTTAGGCATTATTTTCACTATTAAATATTTTCAATTATATACTATTCTTATAATTTTGTTGAGCTTTTTCTATGTTAACTAGTGAACCGGCAATCTTAAAATGCTTGCAAGATCTACTTACATCAAGGTGCATGAGTTTTTTTTGTATCCGTTCATCAGAGTAGTAAAATAAGAAAAAGAGAAAAGACAACTAAATGAATTTCATCCGAGTAGCTGACACTGACATCTATATAAAGACAATCTAATGCACTCATTTAAAGTGAAGTTTTCTGGATCCCAGTGTCTAGGCACTGGGATGACAAGAAAAGAGTTGACTTGAATGACACCGAATAGGTACTGGGACAGAGGCTACTTGAATAATATTTCACCATGTCATTCCAGCACTTGATGCTGGAATCCAGAAGTTTTTTGAGCACAAAAGTCATGCTAAGTTTTTGTTGTTAAGAAAGGCTGGATAGCTACTTGAATGACACCATTTGTTACTGTGTTTTTGTCTATCTTATTTTGCTACCCTACTGAACGAATACACAAAATCTAACTTTTTTCTATACAACCAGCTAGGTCAAGAAAGGTGAATCTATCTCTTGTTGCAAATGTAAGATTGACTACCTTGCAATATTGCTCTTTGTTCCAATTAAGATGCTCCGGTAAGTACGGAATTGATAGATCTTCAAATACTTTCTGCAGGTGTTTTGCAGATAGTAAATTTTGCTTAATTAAACTAGAAATATTACTCCATTCTTTGTAAATAATCTCTTGAATTTTTTGCTGCATAATTTGCTTCTGCTTTAGAATTTTTATAAATTCGGTATTACCAAAGCACTGAGTTATATGTTTTACATCTAAAGTGATCGGTTTGGTAATCGGGTTTTGTATTGACAATATCTCCTCTTGCAAGTTAGCCATAGTAATCGTCGTAACAGCAATTTTTTCGCCATGTAACGAGGAGGAATAATCTTTTGTTACCGTCTCCATTGCATGAGCTATCATATGTTCTCCTTGGCTTGCAGAGTAGCTGCCTTTTGACATCACCATTCCAAGTCCTGAAATCAATAAGGCTTCCATAAGTAATAAAACTACTCTTTTATCTTTTTTAGCAAGTGCCAAGTGTTCTCTGAGCAAAATTTCCTCCAGATTGCGAACAAGTTTAAAGGGGAGTTCATTATATTCTGTGCCAAGTAATAGATGAGATAATAGCCAATCGGCTTGTACTGTTGAACGGCAGATGAAATCTGCAAATCCACTTAATGTGAGGCGTGGTGGTGCGTTGGCAATTATATCGTTATCAATGTATATTGCCTTTGGAAGATGTGCTCCGAACGATTTTTTATATCCATCAACTAATATTGAAGCGTTTGCAGAGCTATACCCATTCATGGAAGCGGCTGTTGGGAACGATATATAATCTTTTTTCTCGAGGTAGCTTGCATATTTGCAGATATCATTAACAGTGCCACTACCAAATGCAACCATTAAGTCACTATCTTTTGCTTTATTTCTAACTAGGTTTACAGTTTGGAGGGAAGCAGCGCTGTTCAGTCTATTTGGTGTCATCCAAGTAGCGTGACACTGCGATCCATCATAGTCACGCGCTGGAATGACAGTTGTGGCTGGAATAATTAAATGAGAAACTTTATTAAGTATGTTTTTGTTTAAAAGTTTTGCTGTATTTTCATCTGCAATCAGAAAAATGTCATTTCCATATTGTCTACATATTTCATAGATATTATCAGCAACTTCCCTAATAAGAACTTGTTCTGTGTGCTGTAATATTTGTTTTAAATATCGCATAGAATGTTTACAATACGGTAATGTTAGTATTTCAAGATTGATATGAAGATTGACCCTGTAGAACTAACTAAGAAATTAATTTCTTTTAAAAGTATAACACCAAAAGACGATGGGGCAATAGAGCATATAGCAGCCATTCTCAAGAAAAGTGGTTTTGAATGTGAGATTTTAGAGTTTGGTGATAAAGTTAAAAATCTTTATGCGAAATATATAAATGGAGTACCAAACTTGTGTTTTGCTGGACATGTTGATGTTGTACCACCAGGTGAGTTAAAAGATTGGATATCTGATCCATTTAAGCCAGAAGTTAGAAATGGAATGCTATACGGAAGAGGAGCAGCTGATATGAAAGGCGGAGTAGCTGCATTTATTGCTGCTATCGTAGATTCAGTTGCAGGTAAGTTTCGATTCAGTGGTTCAATCAGTGCATTGATTACCGGTGCTGAAGAAAGCACGGAAGAACATGGAACAAAGGCCGTTTTGGAATGGATGAAAAGTAAGCAAAAAAAGATAGATTTTTGTATAGTTGGAGAACCAACGAGTAGTGAGAAATTAGGTGATACCATAAAAATAGGTAGAAGAGGTTCTGCAACATTTAAATTGATTTGCCATGGTAAACAAGGGCACGTTGCCTACCCAGATCTAGCAGATAATCCAATATATAAAATGGTATCGATACTAAGTAAGATAAAAGATACCACTTTTGATACTGGTAATAAATACTTTCAGCCTTCACATTGCGAAATTACTACTATCGACGTTGGAAATAATACTAATAATCTAATACCTAGTTCAATAGCAGCAGGTTTTAATGTTCGATATAACAATACACAAACACCGGACGTTTTATATAAGATGATTGATGCAATATGCACCAATGTGACTAACGATTATAAACTGTCTATGCAGAGCAGCAGGGACGTTTTTCTCTCTACTCCTGATAGAAATACTGATATTATGCTTGATGCGATAAATAAAATTACCGGTATTGATGCTGTGCTGAGTACAAATGGTGGCACATCTGATGCTGCGTTTATTAAAGATATTTGTCCAGTAATTGAATTTGGTATGATCAACAAAACCGCACATCAGGTAAATGAATGCGTATCAATAGACGATATACATAAATTAACAGCTATATATAAGGAGTTTATAAAAAATTATTTTTACCCCACTAATAAAATATTAAACCAAATCAATGTAATTGGTAATACGCCTGATGGTCCATTATTAGCTTGAGGTGCAGTTGCATAGAGAAGAAACTTACTAGACACATTTTACCAACCCCTTATTATAATATTAAGGGTATTTTTGACTCAAAACTTGTCTTTGATCTGTGCGAGCTTAATAACAAAAATTCAGTAGAAAGCTTATTGGCGAAAATTATCTGTTCAGCAGAGTGACAAAATAAGATAGACAAAAAGGGTGTAAGAACAAATAGTGTCATGCAACACTGGCTTTTGTACACAAAACGTTGTAAAGCGCTTTTGTCAACCTGGATCCCAGCTCGGATAACAAGAAAAGAAGCACTGGTTTCACATAGATCTGAACAGATATAATTTCTTAAACATTTATAGCTCACATAAAACCCGGTCTGACTGTCATAAAGGCTACTCATTGCAGCAGACAACTTTCGCACTACTTCAAATTCTAATTTTCAACTTAAAGAGGTACGTAATGTCAAATAACTTCAATTTCAAAGAATTTTTTCACCATCACGAAGCAAATAGCACTTTAGATGATATACAAAGGTACTGCATACTGTGGCAATCAGTGATATCACAGGCAATGATTGATGCAGCAAGTAACTGTAAAAAAACAGAAAGCTTGTTAGAGAAACGTAAAGCAATTTCCTGGCTATCAGACTTCAGTCAAGATTTTGTTGAAACATGTATACTGGCTGATTGCGATCCATTATACGTAAAAAACAAAATACAGCCAATTCTAAAAAAGATAAAGCCCTTTTAATGAGGTTTACCCCTCTCACCAAGAAAAATATCATTTAATCTTTTTTCTATAGCTTCATCTATATCTTGGATTAATAGCTGCTTTATCATATTCACTTTCCGTTCTGCCTCTTGAAGATTATTGTTACCGTAACTGTTCTTATTACTATAACCATAACTACTGCCATTTGGTTTATTACTCATTTTTCTTCTTGTGCTGAGTATCTGAACTATCTTCTCCTTGAAAAAAGACTTCCAGCCTGTGCCAGAAAATAATTTGTAGAGAAAATGCGGAGTAAGAAACGCTACTAATATTCTAATAGAAACTCCATAACCCAAATCATCTCTATTTTCATAATACCATTTTAAATATTGATACAAATGGTAAAATGCATTTTTGAAAGAGCTAAACTCTACAGCATACCAAAAGCCACTGGTGAGAAACATGAGCATAATGCTCGATGTATAAAGATACAGAGTGAAAAGAAATAGCTTGACAACTATATCTTTCAAGCTGCCCAGTATATAATTAAATAACCTTAATTTATAAAAAAGTGATATCATTTCACGCACACTTTAATAAAGCTGGGGTGGAAGGATTCGAACCTTCGCGTGGCGGTATCAAAAACCGCTGCCTTACCACTTGGCTACACCCCAATATTGTTTATATCAATAACATTATTAACCCAATTAGTAAAAGATTTATTCGCTTTTCCTATGGGTATTATCACAACGGCTGGTTGATCATAAGAATGCATTGCCTCGATTTTTTCTACAATCTTATCAGTCTGATCATTCCTGCTCTTCATAATTGCCACTATTTCACAATTACTATTAATTTTACCTTCCCATAAATACAGAGAATTTACTTCGGGAAATATATTTACACATGCAATTAACTTCTCGTTTAACAATTCTTCAGAAATAGTCTTAGCCTCTTTCAGGTTTGAAAAAGTTATATAGACTAAAACTAAGTTGCTCATTAATCGCTACATAAATGCATTTTTACTATACTCTACTTAGATTTATTCATCAAGAGAAAATAGGAGAGACCTCTTCAGTGCTTGACACATAGAAATTGAAGATGTCATTTAGTAGCTCTCCCCTTGTCATCCCAGTAGTTCTCCTCTTGTCATGCAAGTAGCTATCCAGCCTTTCTTAACAACAAAAACTTAGCATGACTTTTGTGCTCAAAAAACTTCTGGATTCCAGCATCAAGTGCTGGAATGACATGGTGAAATATTATTCAAGTAGCCTCTGTCCCAGTGCCTATTCGGTGTCATTCAAGTCAACTCTTTTCTTGTCATCCCAGTGCCTAGACACTGGGATCCAGAAAACTTCACTTTAAATGAGTGCATTAGATTGTCTTTATATAGATGTCAGTGTCAGCTACTCGGATGAAATTCATTTAGTTGTCTTTTCTCATCTACCTTACCACTTTCTTGAACGGATACCATTAGCCATTCCCCTGAATAGATACAACAAATGTTGTATCTTTATCACTTCACATACATTATTCCATATACTATATGAACAACTGAAAAAAGACTTCAGTTAATTGACAATGAATCACGTTATTTTGTCAAATGCGCTGCTATCGCCAAACCATAGCTTAGCTTGAGTGGCTGAGGAGGGATTTGAACCCCCGACCAAGAGATTATGATCCTCCTGCTCTACCACTGAGCTACTCAGCCTCATTAAAAACCTTGCTATATATATGATCTACATGCTTCGTATAATACTTCAAATCAAACAAAGATTCAAGTTTTTTAGAGTTAATAACTTCAAGTAAGGATTTATCTTGTTTCAGTTCGGCCAGAAAATCACTATTGTTTTGTTTCACTTTCATTGCATTGCTCTGAACAATTTTATACGCCTCTTCCCTCGCCAAACCACTATTTACCAACTCGAGTAATACTCGTTGTGAAAAAACCAAGCCTTTTGAAGAATTTAAGTTCTTTTCAATATTTTCCTTATTGATCACCAATTTATCTATCAAATCTGTTAATCGTACTAAAGCAAAATCCATTGCTATACAAGCATCAGGAGCAATGCACCTTTCCACAGACGAGTGCGATATATCTCGTTCGTGCCATAATGCAACATTTTCTAATGCAGGAAAAACGTAGCTGCGTACTAAGCGTGAGAGCCCAGTCAAATTCTCACTTAAAATAGGATTACACTTATGCGGCATAGCAGAACTTCCCTTCTGTCCAGTGGAAAAATATTCAGAGATTTCGCCGACTTCAGTTCTTTGCAAATGACGAATCTCAATTGCAATATTTTCTATTGAGCTTGCAATTACTCCCAAAATTGAAAAGAACATGGCATGTCTATCACGAGGGATGACTTGAGACGATATGGTTTCAGGTATGAGTCCCATTTCTTTCGCTACATACTCTTCAACAAATGGATTAATATTTGTAAAATTACCTACTGCACCTGATATTTTACAAATTGAGATCTCTTTTTGCGCGCTAATTAATCTCTGATAATTGCGTTTAAATTCAGCATAAAATCTAGCAAATTTTAATCCAAGAGTTATTGGTTCTGCATGCATTCCATGACTGCGCCCAACACAAACAATATCTTTATAGTCCTCAGCTTTTTTTTTCAATACTATAAGTAAATTTTTTAGATTCTTGAGTAAAATATCACATGACTCTTTCAACTGCACTGCAAAGCATGTATCTAAAACATCAGAACTTGTCATTCCGTAATGGAGATAACGAACATCAACTCCCGCTTTTTCAGCAATATATGTCAAAAAGGCTATAACATCATGTTTTACAATGGATTCAATTTCGTTAATACGCTCAATATCAAATTCAATAGCACCAGAGAGCTTTTCAGCAACATCATTTGGAATAACTTTTAATTTTGCTTGAGCTTCACATGCTAATTTTTCTATTTTGAGCCATATGTTGAACTTATTTTTTTCTTCCCAAATAGAAGAGATTTCTTTGCGGCTATAGCGTGGAATCATTTTTGATTTATTCCAATAATGGTGTCATTCCAGTGTCATGCACTGGAATGACATGAGGGGAGCACTGGGATGATACCAGCCTAGCAATGGAAGACATTTCTTTACGACTATAACAAGGGATCATCTTTGATCAGCTATCATCAGCATCAGCAGCTTCTTTACTCGCATCTTGCTCTGCCTCTTGTTGCTCAGATTTCTGATTTTGCAACTTTGCTTGCCTTAATTCATGTGCATCTTTCTCAGATCTGACAACGTATATAGTAATTGGCACTATCACTTTACTATGTAATTCTATATTCACTTGATACTCGCCCAAATTTTTGATGCTTATTCCACCCAAAGATAAACTATGATGACTTATATCATATCCTTCTTGTAATAAAGTTTTTGCAATTTCACGTGTGGTTACAGAGCCAAAAATCTTTCCATCCTCTGAAGCTTGCTTTATTAATATAATAAATTTATCATGCAGTGATGATGCAAGCACTTTTGCTGCATTTAATTTTTTGGTATTTTCTTCTTCCAATAATAAACGCTGTTCCTCTAACTTTATTAAATTTTCCTTAGTGGCTTTCATCGCCTTTTTTTGTGGAAAAAGAAAATTACGTGCATAACCTGGCTTAACTTTGACAACTTCACCAAGCTTACCTAAAGTTGTTATATTTTCCTTTAAAATTATTAACATAAATTACCTAACTTTTTTAGTACAGTAAGGAGCAAGAGCTAAAAAGCGTGCTCTTATAATTGCTAAGCGCAACTTTCTTTGTTTTCTTGCGCACACACCTGTTAACCTTCTAGGTAATATTCTACCATAGTCAGAGGTGAATTTGGACAATAAATCTATATTCTTATAGTCTATGTCCTCATCTTTAGATGCAGCAAGAGGACAGACCTTAGGACGCCTAAAGCCAGTTCTGTTATTTACAGACACGTAAGAATTATTAAAACTATTTCGTCTTTTCATCATTATGCACTTTTCTCCTCAATTTGTTTATCCATCATGTAAGATTTACCTTTAAAAAACTCATTAACCCGTACAGACAAGTGGCGAATAATATTCTCATTCAGTTTTACTCTACGCTCAAATTCATCCATAATGCTTGAAGTAAAACTTATACACATCATACAGTAATGACCACTTTTCATCTTATTTATTGGGTATGCAAAATCCAATAGACCCCAATATTCATATTTTATCAATCCTGAAGCTTCAATATTTTTCAAAAGCACTTCCAGCGTTTTATTCAATTGATTTGAGTCTACTATTTTAAAACTTTTTAAAACCTCTTGAAGGGGCTTTATTAGATGTTGTGAAATATTTTCCTTAAAAGCATTTACTACATTATAGATAAATGCACTTTTAGTGTTAGCTCCTGGAAGGTCCATAAAATTTTGTTTTATTCCCGTATCACTTAGTTCATTTTTCAATTCTTTATCGATTCTTGACTTTATTTCTTTTAAATTTGAAAAATCTTCTTCCAATTCAACCCACAAAATTTTTGTCAGAGTTTCCAAAAAATCAGAGTAAACAATCAGACTTTTTTTAATGCTTTCGGTACTTGCCTCTAGCTCTTGTTTTATAACTGTGCTATGTTCTCTTTCTATGAGACCTTTAACCTCCTGAGAAATAACATCTGCTTTAATATTTTTCAACAAAATAGCCAATTCTTGGACCATTTCTTCTACTTCTTGCTGCAATAAGTTCGGTTGTGCTATAAAAGTAAATTCATAGAGATTCACTATATCTTCCTTTAATATCAATTAAACACTTTAATTATATAAAACTTTTTTATATAAGCAAGTTATTTGTATTAATTTCTACGTCTTCAATCCAACTTAAGTGAGATATTTCATAAATAGCTTTGGGGGTGATTGAATATGTACCTGGCAACAAGATGCTGACTTTATGTTTTTCGAGAAGAAACTTTAGCATTATTTTGGTTTTGCCTCCATTTTTCAACACTGCATTCAACTCCTCAGCAACTTTTTGCGAGTCTGAACATACAGCAGTTAAAACTAATCCTTTCATTAGAGAAGTAACCTTTTCTGTAAATTCAGATATGTCCTTTCCTGATAGTCTCGTTGTGTTTTCTGAAATTTCAAGATCAATTATCACAAATGCTCCAGGTGAAAATAGATTCCTTTTTTCTTCTATTATTTCATTATTGTAGAATGCTATTTCAGAAACATTGTGGGGATCAGAAAGTGTTAGTATAACAAATCTTCCACGTTCTGAGGTTCTCATACGCACATTTAATATTACACCAGCAGTTTTTATCGTTTTACTCTCTCCGATAAACCCAATATTTAATTTTTTCAAGAGAGTTCTAAACTTTTCAAGTGGATGATTAGTTAAGTAAAATCCCAATGAAAATAACTCATGCTCTAATTTTTCCTCTTCATTAAAATCTTCCACGTTCTCAAGTTTTGGCTTCAGAATATCAAGATTACCAAATAAAGCAGCTTGATTTGACTGCCTATTTTTATTTGCAAAGTAAATCAATGTGTCTATTGACTCGTATAACTGCTTTCTATTTTTGTGCACACTATCGAATGTTCCAGATTTAATTAAACTTTCTAATGCCCTTTTATTTATTATATGCCCCAAATTTTGAATGAATTCCCATATGTCCTTATAAGAACTTGAGCGTGCATTTACTATTCCTTCTGCTATAGCAAAACCAACATTACGCAAAGCAGCAATTCCGTAGCGTATGTGCTCACCCTCTATTGAAAATTCAGCCTTAGATTTGCTGATATCAGGCGAAAGAACAGCAACTCCACTGAATTTTGCAGCATGATAAAACAAATTCAGTTTGTCTCTATCATCAATGTTGAGATTCATCAAGGCCGTAAAAAATTCTAGCGGGTAGTTAGCCTTAAGGTAAGCTGTTTGGTAAGATATAATCGCATATGCTGCAGCGTGGGATTTATTAAATCCATAACCAGCAAATTTTGCAACAAGATCAAAAATATAACTTGCCCTGTCGTAATCAACACCGTTTTTTGTTGCTCCTTGAACAAAAAGTTCACGTTGTTTATCCATCTCTGCCTTAATTTTCTTACCCATGGCACGTCTGAGTAAATCCGCCTCTGCTAAGCTATATCCAGAGAGAATACGCGCTATTTCCATTACCTGTTCTTGGTAGATTATTACTCCGAATGTTTCTTTTAACACCTCCTCAAGCAATGGATGAATGTAATCTGGCTTTTCAAGTCCATGCTTTCTTGCAACATAAGTTGGAATGTTATCCATAGGCCCTGGGCGATAAAGAGAAATTAAAGCGATGATATCTTCAATGCAGTCTGGCTTTAGTTTTATTAAAGCTTCTCTCATTCCCGAACTTTCAAGCTGAAACACTCCGATTGAATCACCTCTTGAGAGCATTTCATAGGTTCTTTGATCAATCAAAGAAACTGAGGAAATATCAAATTTTTTTTTATCACGATTAATTAAACGACATACATGATCTATTAGTGTTAGCGTACCAAGTCCAAGAAAATCAAATTTTATTAACCCAGCTTTCTCTACATATTTCATGCTGTATTGAGTGATTGGCAGAGCCGAATTTGGATCATAATAGACGGGAACAAAATTTTCTAATTTTTGATCGCATATTACAATTCCAGCAGCATGAGTTGAAACGTGACGATATATTCCTTCGAGCTTTAGAGATATATCAAGAAGTTTGGCAATTACTTCATCACTATCCCTTTCTTTCTGAAGATTTTGATCAAACTCTATCGCTTGCGATAAAGTTACAGGATTTACTGGATTAAATGGAACCATTTTAGATATTTTATCCACTTGAGAGTAAGGCATTTGCAATACTCTACCAACATCACGCAATACTGCCCTTGCTTGCAATTTTCCAAAAGTGATTATTTGAGCAACATAACCGTACTTTTTCTGAACATAATCAATAACCAGGTCCCTTTTCTCTTGGCAGAAATCGATATCAAAGTCAGGCATTGATATACGATCAGGGTTTAAAAATCTTTCAAAGATCAGACCAAATTTTATTGGATCAAGATCTGTAATCTGCAAGCTCCAAGCAACAATTGATCCAGCACCAGAACCTCTTCCCGGTCCAACTGGAATGCCATTTGCTTTGCTCCAACGAATAAAATCAGAAACTATCAAAAAGTAGCCAGCGTAGTTCATCGAAGTTATTACGCTTAGTTCGTAATTCAGCCGATCGTAGTATTGTTTAAGGTTTATGTCTGTTTCATTTGCAATGCGGAATTCTAATCCTGCAACTGCCTGCTCCCTCAGTTCTTCATTCTCAGTTTTATTTTCTCGACAAGGAAATTTAGGCAAGATAGGCTGCCTGCTTCTTGGCATGTAAGAGCACCGCTTAGCTATCACTAAAGTGTTATAAATTGCTTCGGGAATGTCGCTGAACAGTTCCTCCATTTCTTCCAAAGATTTGAAGTAATGCTCGGTAGTTAACTTCTTTCTGTTATTCTCCAGGGCATAACTGCCCTCCGATATGCACGTTAATATATCATAAGCTTCATAATCAGATCTATTTGAAAAAAACACATCATTCGTTGCCACTAGTGGTATATTGCGCTGATAAGCAAAATCTATTAAAGCTTCTTCAAGCTCTAGCTCTTTATTCAGCCCATGACGCTGCAATTCAACATATAAATGACCATCGAATGCTGAAAGCAGTTTTTCAACCGTTTCTTTGTCTTGCTCCAATAACAGTTGAGCCAAACATCCACCAGTTAAGGCGATTAGACCTGTATTAAAACTTAATAGCTCATCAAAATCAACGTAGGGAATATCGCTGCTATTTTTGCGCTTTTTAAAAGACTCACTCACCAAGGTGACTAAATTAGTGTAGCCTTGTTCATTTTTTGCAAGTAGCAATATTGGTAAATTTTGTTCTGAATGTTTAACTATAATATTGCATCCTACTATTAGCTGTATTCCCTTATTTGCTGCATATTCTGCAAATTCAAGTGAGCCAAATAAGTTGCCTGAATCAGTAACTGCAACTGCCGGCATTTTGTTCTGCAAACAAAGACCAATCAGCTCCTCAATTTTAACCGAACTCTCAAGCAGAGAATAAACGCTATGAACACGTAAGTGTATGAACATAAAAAATTTTAGATTAGCAATAGTTAAGGATAACATTAATTTACTTATAAGGATATGCAATAGAGTCAACTTGACAAACCTCATCAATCTTCTTATCATGACAATAAGAGTGTTTATCCTTGTTTTTAATCTCTGCAGATTTAACAACAAAATTCAGTAAAAAACTCAGGTATATATTGGCAGATTACATAAAATTATAGCGGCTGCATGTCTTTTTTATTTTTTCTACATTCAGCCAAAACGCGCTTTAAATAAGCGTTAGCACATTATTACAATGCCGATTTACATTATTATAGGGTTAAAACTCACTACTGGGGGATTCTTTTGCCTTTTTTTTGCTTGGTAAATTTCTTAATATTTTTGATTGGTTAGGAGTTCTATAGAGATGTCATTTCAGTGCTTCTTATTACCTGTTCTGGATCCCAGTGTCAGCTACTTGGATGACACTGAAGGGGTTACTCGAATGACAAGAATAAGGAGTACTGGGATGACAAGAAAGCACTGGTTTCATATGCACCTGATAAAAAAGATGATGTCATGCAAGTAGCTGACACTGGCATCCAGTTTTTTTGTGCAATTCCGTCAAAAAAAGCGCTTTCGTGTTTACCAACTTAGTTAGATTCCAGTGTCAAGCTACTCGGATGACACCAAAGAGGCTATTTGAATCTAATTTACTATTCACAATCCCGGTTATTAGCTTATTTGAGTTGACTTTTCATCATAATTATGTAATAATTAAACATATTGTTTAATATTGAAGGTAGAATTATGACAGGAAGATATGAGTCACTGGAAAAAGTACTAAAGACGATTGAGGCTGAGAAAGATTTAAATCTCAATAATATAATTGAGAAAATAAAAACAGAACTAGAAAAACAGGATCAAGGTCTATATCAAGAGTGGAAGAAAGGTAAATTTGATGTAAATTATGTATCTTATATTCCCGCATATGAAAAATTGACGTTATTAATGATAGCTGCTAGGAATGGTCACGCAAGTGTAGTAGAGGTTTTACTAGCAAAAGGAGCAAATGTTGATGAGAAAGGTTGGCGTGATGCGACTCCTTTGCATTTCGCTGCTAGGAATGGTCACGCAAGTGTAGTAGAGGTTTTACTCAAAGCAGAAGCAAATGTTAATGCAGTAGATATTGAAGGGTGGACTCCTTTACATTTCGCTGCTCTTCATGGTCGAGCAAATATAGTAGAGGTTTTACTCAAAGAAGAAGAAGCAAATGTTAATGCAGTAAATAGTGAAAGGAGGACTCCTTTACATTTAGCTGCTAAGAATGGTTACGTAGATGTAGTAAAGGTTTTACTCAAAGAAGAAGAAGCAAATGTTAATGCAGTAGATATTGAAGGGTGGACTGTTTTGCATTTAGCTGCTAAGAATGGTTACGTAGATGTAGTAAAGGTTTTACTCGAAAAAGGAGCAAATGTTAATGAGAAAGGTTGGCGTGATGCGACTCCTTTGCATTTCGCTGCTAGGAATGGTCACGCAAGTGTAGTAGAGGTTTTACTCAAAGCAGAAGCAAATGTTAATGCAGTAGGTATTGAAGGGTGGACTCCTTTACATTTCGCTGCTGGGAATGGTCACGTAGATATAGTAAACCTTTTACTAGAAAAAGGAGCAAATGTTAACGCAGTAGATCGATATGGAAAGACTCCTTTAGATTATGCTGAAGGTTATGCTAAGAATCAAGACGTAGTAAAAGCTCTATTAGACGCAAGAGGAGGTTCTTTTGTGAAAGCACGTAATAAGGCAATGATTGCTGGTGGAGTGAATACATTATTAGGCACTGCTATAGCAGTGGCACTTTTTACAACTGGAACAATTACAGCTCAGTTGATACCTATCGTTATAGCAGTGGTTGCAGTTACAGCAGCAGCACTGGTAGTTGGTTGTGCTACATATGAATTACTAAAGCCTAGTACTAAAGTTGATGGAGCAGAAAAACCAATTGTCAACTCAATAAATGAACAGCAGAGAGTTACTAGCATTTCTTCATATTAGAGCGCGTGACGCAGGTTCCTGGATCCCAGTACTGGGATGACAATGAAGGGGCTGCTTGAATAACAACGAAGGGTTATTTGGATAATAGCCGTACTTGATCTGGATCCCAGTGTCTAGGAACTGGGATGACAAGGGGGGATACTAGGATGACAACGAAGGTGCTGGAATGAAAGGAGTGTGAGATAAAGCTACTTGTATAACTGTTGCACATCCATAAACTCTTTCTCGTCTTGCATGCTGATGATAGTGTGAGTGTTGAGAGGTAAAGGGTCATTTCTATGTCCATGTCCTACCCCTTTTATTGTAAATACTGGAAAGTTAACACTTTTTGCAAACCTTTCTTTTACAATTTCAACAAGATTATCATTATAACAGTTAACAAAGTCACCGAATATTACTGCATCTACTCCATCAAAAATATGAGCTTGTTTTAGGTGATCTAGACTTCGCTCAATTGAATATGGATAAACTTTTATGTCTTCTAAAAATAGAATTTTGTTTTTTGCGTTTATTTGCCAAGCAGTTCCTATGCTATTTTCAACCAAAGTCATATTACCACCGATGATTTTAGACTCTAATTTGCCATTTTTTAGTCTAATGCCATTGTCGATCATTTTTAGGTTATCAAATCTGATAGAGTTGCGTTGCTTAAGAATTAACTCTTTTAATTTTTCAACAGAGGTTTCAGCAACAGAGTTATTTACTATCATTTCCAACATGGTACCGTGAAGAGTTTGCCAGTCATATTTAACTTGCAGATAAATATGTAAAGCAGTGATATCACTATAGCCTATAAGAATTTTTTTGTTTTGAGCAATTCTTTCTTTTTTATCATTGGGTAACTTTTCTAGATAGGGAATTAGCCGAGAAGCCCCTTCTCCTCCTCTGATACACCAAATTATTTTGCTATCATCAGTGAGCGCATTAACCAAATCATTCGCTCTAAACTCATCAGAGTTAGAATAAAATGGGTTGTCATTACTGTATATTTTCTCCGAAATGTGAGGATTAAAACCCAAAGTTTTTACGGATTCTTTTATAGTGGGCAGATCCGATTCTTTTCCCTTCGAAGAAGGAGCAATAATATCAACTTGATTTGCAGGATTAGTGAGTAAAAGGCATAGAAAATAAAGAATAAAGGAATACATTAAAATATCTTATGAAACTCTTGCTTTAATATATCATCTAATTCGCAAAGAGAAACTTTTACTCCTAGTTTTTCCATTGATGTAACGCCGTAATCTTTTAGTCCACAAGGAATAATACCCTCATAGTGGGAAAGGTTTGGAGAGACATTAAGCGCTATGCCGTGATAAGTTACCCATTTTCTCAAGCGAATGCCAAAAGCTGCTATTTTTTCTTCTACTCCGTTGTTGTTCACCCAAATGCCTATTCTATCTTCCTTAAATTCCCCAAGTATATTAAAGTGTTTTAAAACATTTATGATCCAATTACTTAGGTCTCTGATATATAGTTTTATGTCACATTTGTTTCTTTTTTTAAGATTTAGCATTAAATATATAATGCGCTGCCCTGGTCCGTGATATGTATATTTACCACCCCTACCTGTTTTATATATAGGAAATAATTTTTCAATAATGTCATCATCTGTTGCACCGATTCCTGCTGTGTAAAGTGGAGGGTGCTGGAGCAGCCATACTAGCTCATCAGACAAATTATTGTAAATTTGTTGAATTTTTGCTTCCATGAATTTTATAGCATGGTTATAATCAGTAAATTGGTTAGAGATTAGCCATTCTGTCATGTTCTATTTCTTTAGGTCTATCAATGTCATTCCAGCGCTTGACACTGGAATCCAGAAATTTAATTGTAGATAGCACACTGAACTGGTGAGCATAGTTGCTTTACGCTAAAAGGAACGTATTTGACTAAATTGTATAAAAAGATGGATCCTAGTGTCAAGCTACTTGGATGACAAATATGGGCTACTTGAATGGCACTATCGCAAACGAACTAGTGTCAGCTACTCAGATGATATCATTCTTGTAACACCAATTGATATAATTCAACTATAATTTTAATCTTTTAACAAATTTAATTTTTCAGGAGGCACATATGAATTTTAACATTTTTCAAAGAAAGAAAAGCAGTGAATACTCTGCTTTGCAACTAATGATGGAACCAAGTTGGAGTAGGCGTGATTATGTAAGTTTTGCTGAGGAAGGTTACATAAAAAATGTTATTGCCTTTCGAGCAATTAATATGATCGCAAGTGCTGCATCTTCGGTACCTTTTATTCTCTGCCAGCTTACTGACCAGGGAAAATCACAACTAAAAGCACATCCGTTACTGAAGTTACTTTATTCTCCTAATCCAATGACATCAAAATCAGAATTTATTGAGGGGATTGTAACTTATCGGTTAGTTAACGGCAATTCTTATATATTGATGATTGAGCTGCAGAACAAACCAACAGAGCTTTATCTTCTGCGCCCTGATAGAGTTGAAATTGTTCCGGGGAGAAGTAACGTTCCTTATGCCTATCGTTATACCGTAAATAACAACAGTTATGACTTTAAAGTTGATAAATTGACTGGGCGTTCAACAGTACTGCATCTTAAAACCTTTAACCCTTTGAATGATTGGTATGGACTTTCACCAATTGAGGCAGCTGCATATAGTATAGATCAGCATAATCAGGCTGGTGCTTGGAATCAGGCAATGCTGCAAAATGGAGCAAGACCAAGTGGTGCAATAGTTGTGAAATCAGAAAAGGATGGAAGCGTTGGAAACTTAAGTCAAGAGCAGTACCAACGCTTAAAAGCGCAGATAAATGATCATTACTCAGGTCCTGTCAACGCTGGAAGACCGATATTACTTGAAGGAGGTTTAGAGTGGAAGGAAATGAGCTTATCACCGAGGGATATGGATTTTATTGAGTCAAAACATAGCTCAGCTCGTGATATTGCGCTAGCTTTTGGCGTTCCGCCGCAGTTGCTTGGCATACCGGGTGATAACACTTACAGTAATTTAGTTGAAGCACGTCTTTCCCTTTGGGAACAGACGATTTTACCAACGCTAGAAAATATTATCTGTCACCTGAATTCTTGGCTAGTGCCCAAGTTTGGCAAAGATTTATGTTTGTCATATGATAAAGACGCGATAGAAATTCTAATGGAGAAAAGACAAAAGATGTGGAAATACGTGCAAAACGCAAGCTTCATGACGCTCAATGAAAAAAGAGAAGCTTTTGGCTTGCAACCGTTACCCGGTGGTGATAAGTTGAATTGATGTTTATATAGTATAGATATTTATACTAAGCTGTAAGAAATTAGAGGTATTTTATGTATCAAGAACAAGAAAATTCAGTAAGTAATTCTCGATTGACTCTTCCTCATATGGAATTATCGTTGAGAGCCAAACAAGATACTAATCCAACAGATAATGAAGGTCTTGTCCCTTTACATTATGCTGCTTGCGGAAATCGCTTAGAGCAAGTGAAATTATTGCTTAAAAACGGAGCAAATGTTAATGCATTGGATAATTATGGTTTTACTCCTTTACATTATGCTGCTTCCATAAATTGTAAAGAGGAGGTGGAATTATTGCTTAAAAACGGAGCAGATATTGATGTAAGAAATCATTTCGGTGCTACTCCTTTATATTTAGCTGTTCAGGGAGGCCATGAGAATGTGGTAAAATTATTGCTTAAAAACGGAGCAAATATTAATATAGCAGATAATTCTAGCAAGACTGTTTTACATTTATCTGTTCTCAAAGGCCACACAGAGATAACAAAGTTATTGCTTGGAGATATGGAGACTCCAAGTACAAGCTGCATCGATATAAGCATTGAAGAGTTACAAGTAACTAGTAAGTCTTATTATTAGAGGGTAGATGAAGTTTACTATCTCCTAAATCGTATCTGTTCAGATTCATGTGAAATCAGTCCTTTTTTTCTTGTCATGAAAGTAGCTGACACTGGGATCCAGTTTGACGAAAGCGCTCTACAACGTTTTTTGTGAAAAAGCCAGTGTCAGGCACTGACCATTTGTTGCTACGTTTTTGTCTATCTTATTTTGCCACCCTGCTGAACGGATACCCTAAATCATGTAGCTAAATGAGTTAACTATTTTTCTTGCTAACTAAGGTGTTGTAAATTTGGTCTACATCAAAACTCATCTTAGGGCACCAAATAGGGCCATCTAAGTGTGCCTCGATATAAAGAGGACTATTATGATTTGGTAGTATGAAAAAGAGTCTGAATATAGAAGTTAAGGAGAACTTAGATAAGATTAAATTAGAAGAGATAGAACCTGATGCTTGATCGATACTAAACTGTGAACTAGTTGAACATACACCACTGTTAATACTTACTTTTCCATTAATATTTTCAAAAAGCGTACTGCCATTATATATATCAACGTAAGCAAGCTTGGAAATTTCAGGTTTATTCTTACTGCTTAACAACTTAGTGATGAATGAATTAAAATCCACATTTGTAAACTCTATTTTCTGTGCTTGAAAGTTTACATTTCCTGATAAGTTACTAGCCCAATCATCAAAGCTTGTCCCTTGAGTTTTGATTTCACCACTTAAGCTTATCTTGCCATTTATGTTATTAACTCCTATAACTTCCTTGGTGTCCAAATTTGCAATAGAAAATTTTATGTGAATTGAGCCTGCTTTTAGATAACCCTGAAAAAACATTTGTCCATGTTCTAGTATGTAACTTATCTTTTTGATAGTGATAGTGCTGTTTCTTATCACTGTATCCAAGTTAAAATCTTTTAAGACGTTTTGCCCAATTTTAAATTCTGTAGTTTTGATTTGCACGTTTGCATCAAAATCTCCTTTCTCATCTAAAAAATTAAGCTGCTTTGTTGACCATTGAATTTGATTTATTTCATTTCTTGAGTTTCTTTTTACCTCTAATAGTTTTGGTAATTTAAAGATATTTCCATTAAATTTATTACCTGTAAGGTTTACGTCTAATAAAGGCTTAGTGTATTTTTGATCCACTAATATTTTTACACTACCGGTAATGTCGAAATTTTCTCCGAATAACTTTATTTTATCTGCAACTAGCTTGTTCTCTTGTATTTTTAATGAAAAATCCAAATCTTCAATTTTTGTACCATTGAATATAGAATCTTTAACACTAGTTCTTATATTTACATCATATTTAATATTTTTCAGCCATTGCACTTTGCTGAATAATGAATAATCATATTTATCTATATTAATGTTATGTATGCTAAATTTACTATCGATCATATTGTGTTTTTTTGTGTGATTTACCTTAATTGATCCTTGCCAAGATTCTTTGTTATTTAGCAATCTGATATCTGAAAGAGATAATATTCTAGGTGCTAAATATAGTTTAGAACTTGCTGTAAATTGACTTTTCTCTCTTTCTTGCATCTTGATAGAAGGTAAAATATGTGAAATGAACGACTCACCCTTTATCAATATATCACCATTAAATTCAGACAAGTTGCCATTGTTTGAAACTTTTCCTGATAAGCGAGATATATTATTGGTTCCAGGAAACTGAAGAAGAGTATCAACGTTTATTTCGCCATTAGCAAATTTTAGCGTAGCATGAAATTTGTCCAATATCCTGTTTTGATATTGAATATTTGAAGCTTCCATATTAAAATCCAAGCTCAGGTTCTTTGGCACAACCTCTCTAAAAGATTCTAAAAGACCCTTCATATCTGTTGTTTTGTGTGAGCCGTTTTTGAGGTCGACTTTACTAAAACTAATATTGATATTAGTATGATCACTTTTTCTATCATTTTGTATTATACCAGTGCCTTGCATGCTTTTGGACTCAATTTTTAAATCAGTTGCCGTAAACTCGCTTTCATTGAGATTGATATTGGATGATATCTCAATATTTTCGCTGGGAATCACATAAGAAAGGAAGCTAAGATTAATGATTTTTGCCAAGCCGCTCATAGAATCAGAATTATTATTAATCGTCAATACTAAATTGCCCTTGAGCTCTTCTTGATTTCTATTACCTTTAAATAGCAAATTTGCAAAATTTGAATCAACACTAATGTGTACATTATTTTTTGTGACATTAACCTTTCCAGAAAAATCGTAATTGTTGTCACCAATCTGTACTTCACCAAAAAACTGCTTATTTTTTTTTATAGCAACTTCCTTGATATTAATAGTATCGGCGTTAAAACTTATTTGGCTGTCCTTTATTAATATATCAACTATATTATCATTGGCTTTCGTATTTATAATATTAAGTAAATTTTCTTTGTTGCTTTTCATGCCCAAAAATGAGATTGACTTTGGTTGCAATGAAAATGAAAACAACGATGGCCTTATTTCAATTTTTTTTGCACTAATTAAATCTGATAATTTTTGCTCCTTGTTTTTGTTGTATTGTACATATACATTGTGAATAGTAAGTTTTGGAGTAATGAGCGAAACTTCAATTTTTCCTCCAACATGTACTTTAGCATCATACGTCTTCTCTAACTCTTTTACGATATATTCTCTGTAGCCACTCCAATCCTTAAAAGTTGCAGCAACGTGCATGAGAATTAATAGCAACGAGATTGATAATATGGCGTATAAAGAAAGTTTCATAATAGACCTCTCATTCCAGCATCCCTTCTCTTCTTGTCATCCCAGTTTGGGATCCAGGAAATTTGATTAGACATTAAGTTAATTAGCAAAAAAGTAGCTATTCTTATGTTAAAGCACAGCATTTTTACATGAGAAGCTGGTCTGATGAGCACTGGGTTCCCAGTGGAAATTGCTCTCAAACCACAACACTTATACAGTTGTGTGTGTGACACTGTGATCCAGTGTGACTTAAATAAGGTTTTCCAGATTATATAATCAACAAAATTTCTGGATCCCAGTGCTTGACACTGGGATGACAGGAATAGGTTATGGGATGAAAGAAGTGGATATTGGAATAGTAGCTGAAATGACATATAGCAATACAAAGGGTGTAATTTACACATATTTCAAATTATTCAAATTTCCTCTAAAAATCAGGTAAAGAGTGCTAGAATAAATAATAACACTCAAAGCTATTAAAGTTACTAAATAAACAATACGAGCTAGCCCTCTATCGAAAAACAACCCTGCTGATAAGTAATTAGAGAGATAAAGAACTATTGACATAACCAATGTTGCAGTGAGAATTTTTACAATATTTAGTAATAATGCTTGGCTAAGCTTATACATCTTATTTATTGTTAAATAATTAATCAATAAAATAGAATTTATCCAAGTGGAAATGGAAGTAGCAATAGCAATTCCTATATGTTGGTATTTGTTCATTAATAGGAGATTTAGTATTACGTTAATTCCAAGGCACGTTAATGAGAACATAGTTGGTATTTTTAGCTTTCCCCTAGCAAAGAATGTGGGTAGCAATACTTTATTTATAATAAATGCGGGTAAAGAAAGAGAAAATGCTACTAATGTAGGAACAGTTTGCTGCACTGCATAATAATCAAATCGGCCGTAAGAAAAAAGCGTAAGTAAAATCATGTCAGGAATAATGATAAAAGCAGCAGTTATTGGCATAATTAATATTAACCCTATATTAAGGGCCTTGTTCTGTATTTTGACTATATTCTCAGTATCATTTATTCGTTTTGAAATCATAGGAAGAAGTACTGTACCAATTGCAGTGCCAATTACTCCTTGCGGTAGTTGATTTAGTCTATCGGCATAATATATATAAGAAACTGCATTTGGTATAAAACTCGCCATGATTGTGTCAATCCATACACTTATTTGTATTACACAATTGTTGATAATTGCAGGTATTACACGCTTGAAAAACAACTTCACTTCGTTACTTAATTCTAAACTAAAAGAAAAGAAAGCCTTTAATTTGTATGCACTAAATATTATTAAAAGTAGCTGCAAAATCCCTCCAATCAGGACGGCTATAGAAAGGTTATGAGCCGGTGTTTCAATGTAAGGTAAAAACAAACTGATGATTAAACAGAGGTTCAAAATGATTGGTGAAATAGCTGTTGAAGCAAAATGCTGTTTTACTTGCAACATTCCACCAATAAGTGATGCGATTGACACGAAGATTATGTAGGGCATCATAATTTTCGACAAAGTTACAGTAAAGGTAAATTTATTTTGGTCAAATCCAGGAGTGAAGATTTTGATCATGTAAGGGAAGAAGGTTTGTGTGATAAGGCAAAAAATTACTAGAATAATAAACGTAATGGATATTACACTACTTGCGAAATTAAATGCCTTTTTATTATCATATGACTCTGCAGAGTATAATGGTATGAATGAGGTAGTAAATGCCCCCTCTGCAAAAAACGATCGAAATAAATTAGCAAAGCGAAACGAGGAAAAGAATATATCTGCAAGAGAGGTTGCACCAATAACCGTAGCAATCAATACATCTCTTATTAGCCCTGAGATTCTTGAAATAGCTGTAAAAAAACTAAATGTGAAAATACTTTTAAACATATCATGGTGTCAATACGATTGAGTATAATGATAAAAGCATGAATGAAAATATTTAAAACCCTCTGCAAAAGGAGGTAACTTAAATAATTAATTGACTATTTGTGCTCGTATGTTAAAAATTTTATATCTTGGCGGGCGTAGCTCAGTTGGTAGAGCGTCAGTTTGTGGTACTGAATGTCGCCAGTTCAATCCTGGTCGCTCGCCCCACTCAAAATTTTCACTTTACATAAATATAAACATTAGATATTTTTGCACGGCCGTTAGCATTCCTTGTTGCTCTAGTATTTAGATGGTGGAGGGGAAGTTTGCAATTTAGAGTAAAAATGATGCCTATTAATTAGTGAGAGGGATTGTATGTATATTTGTTTGTTAGCTTATAGTATAGTGTCAGCACTAGGAATATTAGCTTGGTGGTTGAGTTTTGACACTTCATCACCTTTAGCCATAGGTGCAATTGCTGGTTCTATGGCTCTAGCATTGATTGCGGTTTTGCACGTAGGATGTTTGCTATATAAGTTTTGCAAAAGAGATCCTATTGAGGAAGATCATGGAAAAATAGCAATTTTTTTGGGTATGGCTATACCTATAAGTACTATGATTGGGGCAGTGCTTAATGCAAGTGTGATTGCTGTTCTTCCTAACCCAGTAGTAACAGTGATTATCTTAGTAAGTGCAATAACAGGGCTAATAGCAACAATTATGGGGGTTTATGTAGCCACATCTTTAGTGCATTGTGCAGATGAAGCAGCAATTACATTTGCAGCAAGTGCAACTTCGATTACAGATTCTACATTTGTTAGAATATCTCAGGAAGAAGAAGTGGATGAGCGTATTACCTCTCCTACAGTTGAAAAAGTTTCTTCTGTAAAAGAGACGATAATTTGAGCTAAGTTAGTTTGTAACACTGGAATCTGTAAAATTTGACATCAATCACTGATAGTTGGAATATTATAGATTAGGAATTACTCAAGAAGATGCATAAGTACGACGTAGTGGTAGTAGGTGGCGGTCATGCCGGGTGTGAAGCAGCTACAGCTGCAGCACGTCTTGGTGCAAGCACGCTACTTATAACTCACAAAATTTCAACTATAGGAGAGATGTCTTGTAATCCAGCAATTGGAGGAGTTGCAAAGGGTGTTGTAGTTAGAGAAGTAGACGCCCTTGATGGAATAATGGGGAGAGCTATCGACCGAGCAAGCATACACTCGGTCGTTTTAAATGGCAGCAGAGGCGCAGCAGTATGGGGCCCACGTGCACAAGCAGACCGAAAATTATACAAAAAAGCAATACAGGAAATTATTCTAAATTATAACAACTTGACAGTAAAAGAAGAGTCAGTTGACGATTTTCTTATCGAAAGTGATAGCAATGGAGAATCTTATATAAAAGCTGTAATAACAGACTCAGGTGAACGTATACTGACAAGCAGAGTTGTTTTGACTACAGGGACTTTTTTACGTGGTGTGATTCATATAGGAGAGCAAACAACTCCTTCTGGAAGAATAGGAGATAAACCTGCAATAGAGCTCGCAAACACGCTAAAGAAGTATGATTTTAAACTGGGCAGGTTACGTACCGGAACTCCACCGAGGCTTGATCGTGGCACTATAAACTGGTCGGTATTACAAGAACAAGTGGGTGACAATCCACCTACACCATTTTCTTATCTTACAGAGAAAATTAACCAGCCTCAGGTTTCATGTTTTATTACTCATACTAATGAACATACACACAGAGTAATTCGAGAGAATCTTCACAGATCAGCTTCTTCATATTTAGATAACGTTATTGCACCAAGATACTGCCCATCAATTGAAACTAAAGTTAAAAAATTTGCAGAAAAAAATAATCACCAAATATTTCTAGAACCAGAAGGGATTGATGATAACACTATATATCCAAATGGAATTTCAAATTCATTGCCCATCGAAGTGCAGTATGAAATGATAAAGAGTATAAAAGGGCTTGAAAATGCAGAAATATTAAGACCTGGATATGCAGTTGAATACGATTATATCGATCCACGAGAGCTATTTCATACTCTCGAAACTAAGAAAGTTAAAGGACTATATTTTGCTGGTCAAATTAATGGTACCACTGGATATGAAGAAGCAGCTGGGCAGGGAATTATTGCCGGAATCAATGCAGCACTCTCTTTATCTCAAAAAAGTTTTGTTCTTCATCGTACAGACTCATATATCGGTGTAATGATAGACGACTTGGTCACTAAGGGAATTACCGAGCCTTACAGATTATTTACCTCGCGTGCAGAATATAGACTGGCAATCAGGTCAGATAATGCAGATAGAAGATTGACACAAAAAGGTTATGACATCTCTCTTGTGTCGCATGAGAGATACTCTGTTTTGCAGGGTAAACTTAAATCCATTAAGCAACTTGAGGAGAAATTAGAGAGCCTAACAATTACTCCTGAGCAGCTCAGGTCCTATGGCATTAAAATATCTTATGATGGAATAAGAAAAACAGCATTAGATTTGCTCGGTTATCCAAATATTGACTGGAATAAATTACGAGAAATATGGCCAGAGTTAAACATGGGTTCCAGTGTCAGCTACTTGCATAACGCCAAAGCACCTCTTCCTGTCATCCAAGTAGCTGACACTGGGATCCAGTACTTGAATGATGATGGAATGGATGCAGTTGACACTGAAAAAAATGTAGATTCCAGCGTCATGTGCTGGAATAACACTATAACTGATAGCATAGCCAAGAATGAAATATATGAAGCAGTTGCAATTGAAGCAAAATACAAGCCTTATTTAGTAAGACAAGAAGCAGATATGAAGTTTCTACAAGAGGAAGTTAATACTCAAATTCCAACTAATTTCAACTACTCACAGATTAAAGGCTTGTCAACTGAAGTGATAGAAAAGTTGCAGTCAATAAAGCCAGCAACAATTGGTATTGCGAAGCAAATACAAGGTATCACTCCAGCAGCGATAGTTAGCATATTAGTGTACCTTAGGAATAAGAAAACGAAAATAGCTGCTAATTCTGCGTAACATGTCAAAAATCGAAGAATTTCGCTCTTTTATGCACGAAATAAATGTTGATACATTTATGTTGAATACTAAAGACGAGTATTTAAATGAATATTCAAAAGAGTTAGCAGAGTTATGTGGCTTCACGGGAACAAATGGGCTACTTATCGTTACAAAGAGTAATAAGTGCCCATTTTTTACAGATGGACGCTATATCACACAAGCTCGCAGTCAGCTCGATCAGGGCAGTTTTCGAGTATATAATATACAAGAAGAGGATCCACACAAATGGGTAAAAGCAAACTTAACATTGACTACCTCACTGGGTTACTATCCGCAATATTTTACTATGAAGGACATAAGAAAATATGAAGGCATTTGTAAACTAGTACCATACTTAATTAAAAAAGATAGTAGTCATAAAGCACAAACAATAGTCTCACATGTATCTGGTGAGAGTGGTAAGGATAAATGTGAAAGAGTAGCTAAAAACATAGAGGCTGAAGCAGTGCTTCTGACTGATCCAAATTCAATTTCGTGGTTATTAAATTTAAGAAATGAAAGTTCTGAATATACTCCTTGTATATTGGGTCGTGCTATATTGTATAAAAATGCCAATGTTGATTTATTTATTCAAGATAAAGAACATTCAACTATAGAAGCAAATTTTGATAACCATATAAATGTTTTTGATATTAGTGAGCTAGAAAATTCACTACATAAGTTAAATTTGGTGGTGATAGATCCAAGCACGACTCCAATGAGCATTATGAATGCAATAGATCCCTTGTATAACCATTATTTAAATGAAAAATCAGCTTCGGTGTCATTCCAGTGCTTGACCAGAAATAAAAAAGCATGGATCCCAGTGTCAAGAACTGGGATGACAATAAGTAATGAAAGAGGTCTAATAGAAAATAAGCAGATAATTGAGAAGGAGGATCCTTGTTTGATTCACAAAGCAGTAAAAAATCAAACTGAAATAACTGGAGCTATAAGTGCGCACATCAAAGATGGAGTAGCAGTTATAAATTTTCTATATTGGCTTGAAAACAATATTGACAGTGAAATTACTGAGCTTGAAGCTGAAGAAAAAGTTTTAGAATACAGAAAAGAGCAGAATTTGTTTAAGCAACCGAGTTTTCCAACAATTTCAGCATTCAACGAGAATGGAGCAATCATTCATTACCGTGCAAGCAATAAGACAAATAAAGTCATTCAAGAAGATGGGCTGTATTTAATTGACTCTGGTGGTCAGTACCTTGATGGCACAACCGATGTTACAAGAACTATAGCAATTGGTAGTCCAACCAATGAGCAACGAGCTCACTACACAATAGTATTAAAAGCTCACATTGCGATAGCAAGTGCGGTCTTTCCTTCTGGCACTACTGGTGGAGAATTGGACATATTAGCGCGTATACATTTATGGAAATTTGGAATGGATTACATGCACGGTACAGGACATGGAGTAGGAAGTTACCTTTCGGTACACGAAGGACCGCAAACAATATCAAGAGGAAATAAAGTGGAACTCATTCCAGGCATGATACTTTCTAACGAGCCTGGTTATTATATTCCAGGAAAGTATGGAATAAGAATTGAGAATCTGATGTATATTGAAAGGCGAGAAAACGTCTTTTTAAGCTTTAAACAATTGACCTCTGTTCCTTATGATAAAAAGCTAATAGATATACAAATGCTTACTGAAGATGAAGTTAAATGGATAAATAGCTATCACCAATTTGTTTATAAAAATATAGAAAATGGCATAAAAGATAAGGAATGGTTAAAGAGAGTATGTGAACCTTTAAAATAGTTAATTTGTCATTTAATCAAGTATTAATATAGTTGTTCTTGTATTGTTTTTAATTAAAAACAATATATAATATTAGTTTCAAATAGGTGTAATTATGACAGATAAAGTGCAAGATGATGAATTTATGAAGCAGTACATGGATACTTGCAAAGAGCAAATAGAAAAATTGGCAAGCGACCCTAATTTGCTTCAACAGACCTTAAAGCCATTCATGCAAATGTCTCAGCAACTTATGGCTGGCGGTATGCTAGAAGGAAATATGCCTAGCATGATACCTGATATGGGTGGTATGGATATCAACAAGATGATTGCTCAGATGAAGGAAATGTATGATTACATAAAGAGTAATCACAAAGAGCTCATGAGAAAAGATGCTTCACAAATTCAAGAGCTTGATGATTCCAGCAGAAGATTGAGAGGCTTGGTCAAGAAATTGATAGAGAAAGTTGAAGCTAAGTAGTATTTATTCATATCAAAGAGCTATAGCAGTAGTGAGGTCTTGTTCCTCAAATTTAGTATTACCATAGAGTTAAATATAAACATAAAGGGATGAAGAGATGATTGAACTTAAAAGCCAAGAAATTTGTCCAAATGGAAATAAGAAAAATTTGATTATTTTTTTTCATGGTTGGGGTTCAAGTGGTGATAATTTCGCTCACCTTGCTAAAGTTATGAGCAAATTTTTACCCGATTCATGTTTTGTGGTACCGAATGCTCCGTTTGAGAGGGAAATAGGTGATGGTTATCAGTGGTTTAGTTTAGAGGATCGTAGTGAAGAAGCACTATATAATGGGGTGAAAAATGCTGCATCAATTGTAAATCATTTTATTGATACAAAATTAAAGGAGCTTAATTTAAAAGATACTCAGCTTTCTTTAGTTGGATTTTCTCAAGGGGCAATGCTTGCAATGCATGTAGCTCTTACCCGGCTTCAGTCTTGTGCATCGGTTATTGCATATTCTGGTAGGTTTCTTTCACCTTCAAAAATTGCACCGGAGATCAAATCAAAACCCAGCATATGTGTTATTCATGGTGACGCTGATGATGTGGTACCTTTTTCTTCCCTTGATTTAGCGGTTAAAGCTCTGAAAGAAAATGGAGTAAACGCTCAAGGATACCCAATTCATGGATTAGGCCATATTATTAATGAAGAAGGAATAAGGTTAGGGGTTGAGTTTATCAAGAAGAATTTTGGAAATTAATTTCCATGCACTTGTTTTGCTTTGGTTACGGATATGTAGCTAAATTTCTATCGAAAAAATTGCTAAATTTAGGCTGGAAAGTTAACGGTACATCAAGAAATAAAGATATACAACTTTTTGATTATGAAAAGGTTGATCAAGATCTGCTTAAAAGCGTAACACATGTTTTAGTTTCTATTCCTCCAGACGGCGATGATGTTATGGAGAGATACGGTCATTGTCTGGAGAATATTAAATGGCTTGGTTATCTGTCTGCAACTAATGTTTATGGTGACCACTGTGGTAATTGGGTGAATGAGGAATCTGAAACAAAGCCTATAGAAATTAGAGGAGAAAAGCGCCTTGAGTCTGAAAAGAAGTGGCTAAGTAGCAAATTGCCTGTACATATTTTTCGTTTGGCTGGGATATATGGTCCTGGTAGAAATGCGCTAATTGACCTGCAGCTTGGCAAAGCAAGAAATGTGAAAAAAATTTTTTCTCGTGTTCATGTTGAAAATATATCGAATATTTTATTTTCTTCCATGCAAAATATAAAGCCTTATGAGATATACAATTGTGCAGATGATTTACCTGCTACGCAATCTGAAGTGGTCACGTATGCAGCCGAGCTTCTCAATATTAGCCCTCCAGAGCCAGTTGAGATTTCTTCCGTACCAAATTACGCACGGGGTTTTTATTTAGGGTCAAAAAAAGTAAGCAATACTAAAATTAAAAAAGACCTTGGTGTCTCTCTAGTTTATCCTGATTACAAGGTGGGTTTAAAGAGTTTGTATATATTAGAATAGAGAAAATAGATTGCCAGATGCAAAAAATTTTTCTTGAATGTTCCTTGTTTTGATGTAGTACCACTAGGCATACTATTATATAGAGGTAAATATGTTCAGCACTCAATCGCTCCCGGTTGAAAATATTCTATTACATCAAGCCGCTTATAATGGTAACATAAATGAAGTTAGGTTATTACTTAATGTAAAAACTGATATCAATATCAAGGATAAAAAAGGATTTACAGCCTTGCATTTTGCTGTTTATTCAGGACATTTAGACGTAGTAAAGTTACTAATCAGTAAAGAAGCTAATATTCATGCAAGAACTACTAAAGGCAGTACAGTTTTACACTTTGCTGTTGTAGCTAAAAGCAAAGCTATAGTAGAGGAGTTAATTAAAGCGGGAGCTGATCCCAATATAAAAGACTGTACTGATGGTAAGACACCTTTACATATTGCTGCTCAAAATGGACTTGTAGAAGTTGTAAAGGTGTTACTTAATACTCAAGAAATTGAGATTGATGCTAAAGACAATGAATTTGGTATAACAGCTCTGTACTTAGCCTCTCAGAACGGACATACTGAAATAGTTGAACTATTAATTAGCACAAAAAATGCTGATGTTAACATAGTAGATAAAAAAAATAATGTCACACCCTTGTATCTAGCTGCTCAGAATGGGCATGCAGCAGTAGTTAAGTTGCTTCTTGATAATGGTGCTAAAGTCAATGGCTGTGATACCAGTATGAATCCTTTGTGTGTAGCTATTGATAATGGCCATGACGAGGTAGCTCAATTATTACTTAGTGTAGAAGGGGTGGATGTCAATATTGGCAATCAGCTTGGCAATACACCTCTACATATAGCAGCTATGAAAGGTAATGAAAAAATGGCAAGATTACTGCTAGAAAAAGGTGCTGATCCTAATATTAAAAACCTTTCAGGAGATACTTCCTTACAAGCTGCTGAATACGTAAGAAAAATTAGCTGGCATGATAATCCTCCAAATGTACAAGGAGGATTCTTCGTGTTAGTTGGCTCGAATGGAATATATTCATTTCAGCAATTTTATGAGCAAAAAAAAATTATGGAGCTTTTGGTACAACATATAAAGGACAGCAGACCTAGCTCATCAGTAGATGAAATTGACGTATCTGTTCAGCAGAGTAGCAAAATAAGATAGATGAGAAAACTAGTTTGTGACATTGGCGTCCAGTTAAATTTACATGGATTCCAGTGTCAAGCACTGGAATGACATTATGGAAGCCGTGATGACAAGGAAGGAAGCACTAGAAAGAAATGGTGTCACGCACTGGGATGACATTATGGGAACTGAGATACAAGAAAAGAAACACTGGTTTGACATGCATCTGTCTCAGTGATGTAAATTCGACTTTACCCCATTTGCAACCATCAGGGTTCTTTGACTATAGACCTAACAATTCTTTTCTAATTTCTTCTTTAATTGTATCAATAATCTTTTGATCAAGTTTATTTATTAAGGAATCATCAATACCTGTGATGTCATCTGGATTTTGTATCATTTTTTCAATAGCATCATCTATTTTTTTTACTCTTTTTTCATTAATTTCCTCAAATATAGGTTTAATTTTCACATAACCAGGAGCGCCCTTGCTATAACTTTTGCTTCTTTCGTTGATACAACCACCAGCACCATATGTTTTATTCACGTAGTTTTTACTACATTTTGTTACATCTTTATACCCAATCTCACCATTTTCTATATATGCTATTTTATTATCTTTACTAGAGTTTAGCTTGTCCCCTTTCTTAATTTCTTCTTTTAATTTTAAACTTTGTTCATGAATTATTGTATCTTTGTAATTCTTTCCCCCATAGGTTCTGTATGTACCTCCGCCTGCAACAGTAATTAAATCTTTACAAATTGTTTCTGAAGAGTCTCTGCACATTTTTATTAAAGTTGGTCCCCCATCCTTGTTAGATTTATCATTTTCTTGTCCACCACCTCCTTCTGTTACTTTTACTTTAATATATGGATAACTAGGGTTGACTCTCAGTTTAGCTTTAATGTAATCACCTGGCATTCCTAGTCTACTTACAGTAGACTGAGCTTTACCATCTATATGACCAGCTTCACCACCTCCCCATGCTTCTATTTCAACGTAATCATACATTGACAGATCATCTGTATAGCCATCTCCAAGCTCATAAAGTTTTTGATCCCTGTCTTCAATAATCTTCTTCTTATGTTTCAATTGTGCTATTATTATTTCACGTAATCTCTTTTTTAAACCCTCTAAATCGAACCTACACAATTTATCAGCATAAAAGACTTCTGTTCTATTTGCTTTAATCGGTTGATTTTTTAATTGTGTGCACTTTTGTATTTCACCTTTCTCGTTTTTTACTGTTTTACCATCCTTATCCTTGCAATCCACTTCCTCATATCTTAAGTAAAATAGTTTATCATTCTTATCTACATACTGTGTTGAGCGACTACATACTCCATCAAAGCAGAGGCAACCATCATCACCGTGATTACAGTTTTTTTCTTCATACTTTCCATCTGTTAACTCATATACTATTTTGCATTTGTCACAATTTTGTTTTGTATCTACCTCTTTATCCTTTTTTTCCATGCAGTTATCTCTAGACTTATTTTCAGCAGGAATGGAAATATATCCTTTTTTATTAAATATTATTTCATTCAGTGCATCTTGTGGCTTTGCTAAAACATCAACTAATTCAATAATTCCCCCTTTTTTGCAAGGAAAATAATAAGATTGATTTGATTCTTTCGAGTAAACAGTATTGTGTTTAGCATAGCTTGCTCTCATTGACTTCAGTGATATTAGCTCACTTCCTTTTTCAAGAACGAATTCCTCCGGTTCTGGCTGCCAACCAGAAAGGCATAGCATTTTACTTTTAGGATTTTCTTTATATTTTATTTCTACTTTTGGATATCCTGAGCCATCTAGTTTGCACTTACCATTCTGAAGCTCTTTACATTCTGTTTCAATATCGGGAACATATCCATATTTTTCTAGAACTTCAAATTGCGAATTATTTTTTAATATACCTTCTATTATGTTATCGATATCGCTTTTTATGTTACCGGTACCAGTTGTTTTTTCTACTATTGCCGGCTTTACTACTTTTAAGAATAGAGGGCCGACTTCTATAGAGCGACTGGTGTCAGCATTAACATTAAAAGTACAGACTCCATTATTGTGAGTTCCACGTGCCCTCTCAGTACAAACTCTCTCATCCATCTTCATTTTTACCTCTAGCGTATTTTCATTTATTACCTTTATTTCCTCAGGCTTTGGAGCAGTTGGTGATGGAAAACAACGGGCAGGAAATTGTAATTTTCTTTTTGATTCTTCTTTTTCAGTACCATAATATTCAGCGCAGAGCTGACCTTTTTTTCTATAAGTTTTAAAGTGATGGTGGGTATCTTTATCTGGAATAGAGTATGTAGCACTTTGAATGTTTTTATTACTTGAAATAACGCGTGGAAAAGGTAGCTCTCTTCTTTCCTTCAGCTCACCAATAATGACTCCAACTCTTGGATGGAAATAATCATTTTCTTCATTTGTTATAGGGACAATTCTAACTTGTGGTGGTGACATCGCAAGTTGTTCACAAAATGCAGGTGGGCCAGGTGCAAGTTGCACAGGGGCACACTTTACTTTTGTTTGATAGCATGTATCACAAACTTTTTCCATCTCTCCAGGACGAAAAATATTTTCCCCAGAAAATACTCTAGAGCCCCATGAAGAAATTCCTGACATACAAGCCCCTTTTTGACTACAAGCACATATCTTAGGAGAATTAGCAAATTTTACTTTTTCTTCATCAGTAACACCATCTGCCCATTCCCATCCAAGACCTTGGGCAATTTCTCCTCCAGCTTTTGTTTTATCTCCTTCCCAATCTATAAAAGCTGCTGCAGAAACTCCAGCTCCTGTACTCTGCGTTCCATATATCTGGCGGCAGAATGTTCCACTGGATAATATATAACAGTTGTCGTTCCCTTCGTAATCGCAGACCTTAATCTTTGGATCGAAGTAACCTTCTGGTTCCTGATTATTTACTGCTGTAACTTTAATAAATTGCAATAATTTTTCGTCAAAATCTAAATCGCTCCACTTGCCTTTAAAAAAATTCGCAATACCTTTTCCTGCTTTACTTCCTGTAGCTTCAATTTCAGTATTACTTTTTACAAATGTTGGACAATCAGCATATCCTTGATAAGAAAGACAAAATATCAAGGAGAATATCAATAAAAAATTAAGCTTTACATTTTTCATAGAACGCCGGTAACCACTTACTCACTTTTTCGCCTTTTTCCTTTATTGCTTCATACATATACTTTATAGTCTCTTTATTAGCTGAAAGTACATGTATTTCTTTCATATTCTTCAAATCTAGATTTAAAGTTACTAAACCTTTGTATTGCTTTATCAAAAATAAACCTTCCTGTGTTGGTGTTTGCAAAATAACATTCAGTTCCTCTTTCGACAGAGAAAATGCTTTCATGTATAACCTGTTTGCATTTATGTTCGGCATCAGGATTCTCGTATCGACATGCTTATCTAAATATTGAGTAAACTTGCTAGCAAATGCTAGGTTTAAGTTTTCAGTACTTAGAATTACTACAACATTTAACTTTGTCATTCTTTGCATCCAGTCGTCAAACTCTCCCTCTGTAGGAAAAATATTACTTATCTCCCATGCTTCATCCAAAACAAGTATTGCAGGTGAGCCATCACATTTTGCTTCGAAAGAGTATAAGAAATAGTAAAGTATCACGGACATACATTCTTTTTGCTTAGTGAGATTTGCAGTATTGAGGGATATAGTTTTTGTTCCCCAGTCAATGTCTGACTCATCACCATCTTGGAATAAGTAAGCAAATTCACCTTCACCACACCATTTACTTATTTTGCCTCCAAGAAGTAAAAGCACTTCAGAAATTTGAGAAATAGATCGCGATTCTCTTGGTATAGCAAATATAGAATCTACAATTTTTTTTGTCTTTTCTTCTACGTCTACCAAACTTGCATCTGCAACCATCCTTTTGATCAATTCAACAAGCATATTGCGATTAGAAGCACTATCTTCAATGTTCAGTGGGTTAAATTTTAGACTTTTATCTTTATATTTTGGATCAATTATGTAATATTGGCCGCTTACTGCTTTAGTAAATATTATTGATTTTCCAGTATTATCCAATATAACAATCCTAGGGTTAAATTTTCTTGATTCCGAAAGTAAGAAATTGATCAGTGAGGTTCTACCTGAATTTGGAGCTCCAAGTATTGTGGTATGACCATTATTTTTCTTTCCATGAAAGTTAAAAAAGTAAGGACTGCCTTTTTTTGAAAAAAAAACTGTTACTGCTTCTTTCCATCTTCCTCCTTTTAACGTACCTGATGTAAAATCATGCAACATAGCAAAGCTGCAAGCATATTTTTCTAATATATTTTTTGGTTGTGTAACAAAAGCAAAGTTTCCAGGAAGCTGTGCCCAAAAATGATTTTCCATGTGCAGATCAGTCCTAAACATCATCAACCCGATTAACGACATTACAGAGGATAAATCACTGATATTTTTAGCTAACCTATTCTTATCATCTGCAAAGATTGTAACAATAATTTTCTGTTGACAAAAATCCATAGCAGAAATTTTTTCAAGCTCTATTATTTCATTTATTCCTGAGTTTTGAAGTAAGGTATTGTCCTCACTGATTTGCAGTATATTAATTTGTTTTTTGAATTCTTTTACTGCTTTATTATTACTAGTAAATATTATTATTTCTGTGATGATAAGCTCAGAGTCAAGTTGCAAACACCTATCTATATTTTCTAAGGGGATTTCTCGATATTCCTTTATGCAAAAAATAGAACCAAACTTCTGTTGACCTTCAAACGATGTTTGAAATTTATTGAAACCAAAAGCTACTTTTAAATTTTTAACATGCTGCGATAGATCCCTTTCACATATTGGATAATCTTTGTGCGTTAATGTAATAATGTAATGGAGAAATTCCATCATTTGAGAATATATTTTGCCTTCACTAGACCTAAGGCCCAGTTTTTTAGCTCCAAAAGGTTCTAAATCTTTTTGAATCAGGTCAGTTATTTTTTGTAATTCTTGATGATTTTTTTGTAAAAATAACTTGTGCCTATTCTTTATCCTGCCAAAAAAAAATGCATTATTAATATGTTTGCCAAAATCACTAAGTAACACCACAATGTATAACTCATTTATATACTGTAGTTTACTATCAACTAGTTTATTAAACCACGTTGAGTGTAGCTGATCGGAAAAGTCTGCAGTTTTATTCCACTGTAAGCTCAGTTTATTGCGCTTACGGACAGTGTGAATCCAAACTGTAAAATATAAACTCTGGATATTTTTTGATATACTTTTTCTAATTTCAGTTCTAAGATCACCATAGTTATCAACTGAAGAATAGTCTTCTAACTTGATTATTTTTAACAATTCCCCCTGTTTTGTTAGTATAGTTTCTTCATCGTAGTGGCAAGCATAAGGGATAAAATCTAAATTAATACTTTCTAGTAACGCTAAATTGTTCTTTTTTTCAGAATTAGAGCTAGTGGCCGGTACTTTTGGTTGCATACAACATTATGTGTATTCAATAAAAAGATAATTAAAAAACATAAAAATACTATCTTAATTTTTATCTTTTTTTTCGCTGTCGGGCTGTAATTTTATATCTTTTGCAAAGTTGAATTTTTCTTTCAAGTAATCTGTTGCTTTTTCTGTACTCCCAAACATCATGATCAGTACACCAAACAGTATCATGAAGAAAATTAGACCTCTGAACACTACTGCAAGTATCACTGTAGCTATACATAACCCTATAATTGTCGAAGGATTCATATTTTCCATAGTATCTTTAACTGAAAATGAAGAAATAAGTTCTTTCAACGTTCCTGGTATATTTTTCAATTCATCACTTGCTTTGCTAGAACATGACATGAAGATAAAACTTAACAGGGCTACAATAGCAAAAACTCTACCCAATTGAATACGCATCAGCTAAATACCTTTAAGATACTCCTTAACTGTAACAATTTTTACATCAATAGGCAAGAACCGAATTCACTTGCTCACCATAAGTAACTCATATTTAACTTTTATCACCGTGTTAGCTCTTTATTATCAACAAGAGGACTCACACTAATGGATGTCAATTTACTTGACAGAAAGTTTGAACACAATTCAGCAGCAGCTGCTGTAGCAAACACCGCAGCCACCACAAACAGTCCTGCTCCTACTAATCCTGATGTCATTGCTCCTGCAACAATGCACCCTATTGCTAAGAGAGCAGAACTTGTTACAAGTGCGACGTGAAGATTTTTGTTTTTACTATTATTTTCATAATTATTGGATTGCATTGTATCTTTTACCTTACTGCCTGTCACTGAGATCACACAATGAGGCCCTTCTTCAGTCTTCTTATAATGTTTAGAAGGGGATATTCTTCCGCTTGGGCCTTTGGGCCTTGTTTTGTTCGGATGTGCTAATTTTGTTTTTCCTTCATCTTCTAGTTGCAAACTATTATCTTTCTCAGCAGGGTTTAATTTTAAGTGTACACTTTCCTCAGATGAAATGCTTGTTACTGAAGTTAAGCTGTTCCTTCTGCTACTTGATGCCAAGCTAGATGAATTTATTCCACTATCTAAGTCACTGCTACTACTGAGTTTAGAAGTATTTGCACCGCTTGGCACTTCTACAGCATTCACAGTTATATTAGGCTTTTCATTTTTTAAATCTTTACTATCAATCGAAAGATCAGATTGACTATTCAATTGTGATTGTGCGATCTCCTTTCTTGCTTGCGATTGTTTTGATGTAGGATGTGCTGAAGCACCATAATAACCTGAATTTCTCAAGGAATTATATGTTCCAGAGATTCCTATTCCACTTACACCCTTAGCTAAAGAATCCTTTTCCAGAGGATTAATACCTGAATTTTTGGGAATTTCAACTTCACCAGAAAGACTTTTTTTGTTAAATAGTTCCATAGTATTATTTTGTCTATTTGCTTGATTACTTCTAAGACTTTTCTGATTTTGAATAGTGCTACTAGAATGATCTTTGTCACTACTTTTATTAGTAATCCCTGTAATCTCTGAAATTATTCCTAATATTTTTCCTCTTCTTGTTGGTGATCTTTGTGATGATTTTTCTTCATTGTTAAGTACTGAAGGTTTCATTAATTCCTCTGACTCTATCACTTCTTTTTCCAATGCTGGAAGAAATTTCTCGGTGTAATAATTATAATATTTTTCTTGCTCTCTCAGTAATTTTGCTAATTTAATTAATATGTTAGGATCAGCTTCTTTGTTGAACAATTCTATGCATTCTGTGATAGTCCCATCTCCCTTTTTTGGACTTTCATTATTATGTGTTTTTTTTGTGACCTTTTTGTATATAGCATTGTACAATTGTTGATTAATATCTTCTTTACTCTTCTGATGTTTTGCAAAACGACTTAGCATAACATTTCTCCATACATAACAAAATGTATGAATACCTCTTTAGCGTTAATTTTACATTAAAACTGGGCAGTTATGCCTTATTGCGGATAATTATAGCAATTTGCTAACTATTTTCTTTGCTGATTACTGATTTTACATTTCAACATAATTGCTTGCCTGTTGAACTAACATATCTATCACTTCTTTTACAGGCTTTTCTCTATCAACCATGCCAACACTTTGACCAGCCATTAAAGATCCTGTTTCAACATCTCCATCAATTACTGCCCTTCTTAAGGCTCCAGCCCAGAACTTTTCTATTTCAAGCTGCCCATTTTCTTTTGAGATTTCTCCATTTTGATATTTATCAATAATGTCTCTTTGATGCTCCATAAAATCGTCACTTGCTTTGTTGGCTATAGCCCTTACTGGAATTACAGGGAAATCAGCACTAATCTGCACAGAAGATACAGCATTACGCGCAGCTGATTTGATGAATACTTCTTTAAAATTTTTGTGGGCAATTGACTCATTTGTGCAGACAAATAATGTACCTATTTGACAGCCACTTGCTCCCATTTCTAGATAGTTCACTATCATTTCGCCTCTTCCTATTCCACCTGCGACAAACACTGGTATTTGTTCATTTTTAAAATGAGGCAATATCTCTTGTGCGAGAACAGAAGTGCTAACTGGACCTATGTGCCCACCTGCTTCCATTCCTTCTATTATTAACGCATCTACTCCCATTTTTACTAACCTTTTCGCGAGGCTTAATGCTGGTGCAAAACACATAACTTCAATGCCCGCACTCTTGATTTTTTCTATATTAGGCTTCGTTGGTAGTCCACCGGCAAGCACTATATGGCTTACTTTCGTTTCAATGCACACATCTATCAACTCACTCAACTTTGGGTGCATAGTAATTAGATTTACACCAAATGGTTTGTTAGTTAATTTCTGTGTCTCTATGATTTCTTTTTTCAGTAAGTCTGGAAACATTGCACCGCAAGCAATCACGCCAAATCCACCAGCATTTGAGATTGCTGAAACTAAATTTCTCTCTGAAACCCAGCTCATAGCGCCACCCATTATGGCAAACTCACTACCGAGAAAATTTGTTCCTTTTTTCCAGAGGCTACTTAACATACAACCTATATCATACGTTTAAAAATGTTTTGTTTATCTATAAATGTGTGTTTTAAAGCACCAATTATATGCAAGGCTATAAAGAGTATCATAAAATATGCAAGTATCGAGTGTAACTGATTAGCTGCACTAGCTAGATCTTCATTATGGTTAATTAATAAAGGGATATGAAAAAAATATTTGATCTCTTTGCTAGAAGCAGAAGACATGACATAACCAGATAGTGGCATTAGCACCATCAAAGCATATAAACCAAAGTGTATCGTTTTGCTCGCATTGATTACAAATCGAGAAAAATTGGCTGGTAATGGCGGAACATAAGTAAAGACGCGAAAAAATATACGTACTATAATTAATCCAAGAACGGTGATACCACAAGCCTTATGAATAGCGTATATGCTGAATTTAATTTCACTGCTAATCGGCAAATTTTTCATGTATAGTCCAGAACAAAGCATGCCAATAATAAAAGCAGACATTAACCAATGAATGATCCTTAAACCTAAACTATATTTATTGTCTTTCATTAATTTTGATTACTCTAAAGTAGAATTTATATAGTAGAAAAACTATTTCTCAATCAAAATTATCTATACATAATTTCGCTGCCTTGATCAACATAAGTGCAATAATTGTATGTGACACATAAACATTGTCTATCAGATCATGAAGAAGTGGTGAAGTTTTTGAGAGTTTTTCTATTGTAACGATGAGTTATAGCTTGTACAAGAAGCCTATTGACTTTAAGCACATTTTACCCTATACAATTCCAATACCTTAAGCTACCAAAGCATGCCTGATCTAAAGACAATGATGCTAAATTTTGGTCCTCAGCACCCAGCTGCACATGGGGTGCTACGACTTGTTTTAGAGATGGATGGTGAAGTGATCGAGAGAGCAGATCCCCATATTGGGCTTTTGCACCGTGGCACTGAAAAATTGATAGAACATAAAACATATCTTCAAGCTCTGCCTTATTTTGACCGCCTTGATTATGTGTCGCCAATGTCACAAGAGCATGCATATTCGTTGTGTGTAGAGAAATTGTTGCAATGTGAAATTCCAATTAGAGCAAAATATTTGCGTGTTTTGTTTTGTGAGCTGACAAGAATACTAAATCATTTACTAAATATCTCTTCTCAAGCACTTGATGTTGGGGCGATGACTCCTCTTTTATGGCTCTTTGAAGAGAGAGAAAAAATACTCGAGTTCTATGAAAGGGCCTCAGGTGCAAGATTTCACGCAGCTTATATAAGGCCAGGTGGACTTGCAGCAGATATCCCAGAAGGTTTGATTGAAGATATTGCAAAATTTATAGAGCAATTTCCAAAGTATATAGATGATGTTGATGAACTTTTAACGGAAAATAGGATATGGAAGCAACGCACTGTAGGAATTAGTGAAATATCAATAAAACAGGCGCTTGATTGGGGCTTTAGTGGACCAATGCTCCGTGCTGCTGGACTTGCTTGGGACTTGCGAAAAAGCCAGCCATATGAGATATATGATCAGTTAGATTTTGATATACCTATCGGCCAAAATGGTGACTGTTATGATCGTTATTTAGTAAGAATGGCAGAGATTAGGCAGTCTGTTAGCTTGGTGAAGCAATGCATAGAGAAGATGCCTGAAGGGTCAATAAAAACTGAAGATAGAAAAATTTCTCCACCGCCAAGAGCAGAAATGAAAGAATCCATGGAGGCTATGATTCATCATTTTAAGCTTTATTCAGAAGGATATCATGTGCCAGAAGGTGAGGCTTATGTGGCTGTTGAAGCGCCAAAAGGCGAGTTTGGAGTATATATAGTTTCAGATGGTACCAATAGACCTTATAGATGTCGAATAAGAGCACCTGGCTTTGCGCATTTACAGGCCTTAGATTTCATGGCAAAAGGACACATGCTTGCTGACATTGCAGCAATTATCGGTTCACTCGATATAGTCTTTGGTGAGATTGATAGGTAATTATTGTAAAATAGTAACTCAACTAATGGTCAATACATCCTCTATTAAAAACTGCACAAATTCATTGCCATTCCAGTAATTCATAGAGATTTTACCCAAAATGGCTTTAACATTACCCTGCATAATAGCAGAGCCAAGCTCAGTATTTGCACAGCGAAACGCAATAGCTTTGACCATAACATTATCGTCAGCAATAAAACATTTTATATGGTCAACTCCTATAACTTCCGGCTTTCTTATCTTTGCTCCTTGAATGATGAATCTCGGTTCAGGATTGCCAACACCAAATGGCTCTAAGCGTTGCAATTGATTCCACAAGGATAAGTTTATTGCTTTAGCTGTTACTATACCATCAGCCTTTATGATTTTGTCATTTGTAGAGTTTGCAAATCTTTCAGTAAAGAAATCATGTAGATCACTTATTTTATCTTCTTCAATCGAAAATCCTGCTGCCATACTGTGACCACCACCTTCAATGATTAGGTTGGTAAATTTTGCAGAAAGAACCGCAGCACCAATATCTACTCCAGAAATTGACCTACAGCTTGCTTTTCCTATTCCATTGTTTAAAGATATCACTATCGTTGGTAAGTGAAACTGCTCTTTTAGTCTTGATGCAATGATACCAATTATTCCCTGGTGCCAATTACCACTTACCATTATAAAATTTACACCTAAGTGGGCAAAATTTTCCGCTTGTGTTGTGGCTTCCAAAATAGCCTCATTTTCTAGCATTTTTCTTGCATTATTCAAATCTATTAGTTTTAGCGCGATTGAATGTGCATCATCATCATCATCGGTGGAAAGCAACCTTGCACCGAGCGATGCTTCTCCAATTCTTCCTCCGGCATTTATACATGGCCCAATACTAAACCCTAATCGTGAAACACTTGGTTTTTCAAGGATTCCCAAAGCGTCAAACAAAACACGTAAGCCAACATTTTTTCTTGCTGACATAACTTTTAATCCTTGTAAAACAAAAGCCCTATTTAGGCCTGTAATCTGCATAACATCGCAAACAGTTCCAAGAGCAACCAAATCCAGTAGATCAAATAAATCTGGTTCTTTTTTGTTGGTAAAAAATCCTTGCTCACGTAGGATTCTGTTAAGAGCAACAATTAGCAGAAATGACACTCCAACTGCTGCTAAGTTATTATAAGGAGAGCTCTCATCAAGGCGGTTGGGATTAACAACTGCTACAGCACTTGGTAATTTTTCTGTTCCAAGGTGATGGTCGACAACTATAATATCAAGTCCAAAGACTTTTGCATCTTCTATTGGTTGATATGCAAGCGTACCGCAATCAACAGAAATACATAAATCAATACCATTCTTTTTAAGTTGTAATAAAGCATCTGTGTTCAATCCATAGCCCTCATCAACACGATCTGGAATATAGATTATAGAGTGTGTCCCAATCGCTCTTAGGTACCTATTAATCAATGCTGATGACGTTGCACCATCAACATCGTAATCACCAAATATTGCAATATTCTCATTATTGTTTATTGCTTTTACTATGTGAGAAACAGCTTTATCCATATCAAGGAGGTGAAAGGGATCTGGTAATAGCGATCTGATTAGTGGGTGTAAGAAGTCATGTGCATTTTCTATGTTAACACCACGAGCAACTAATATTCTTGCTAATATTTCTGGCAACTCAAATCTCTGTATAAGAGTAAAAATCTCCCTTTGATCTGCTTCTTGTAACTTCCACAGTGCATTTGTTATGCTGCGTTTTTCAATATCAAGTAGCATATTTTTTGTAAATAAAACTACTTTACCAGAACTTTTACGCTTGTTCTATAATTGTGTTAGACTTCTGTATAACCTAAAGAAAGATATAGGAGAGTGTCACTCGAAAGGAATCACATTTATTTTGACAAAGAGCATCTGTAAAATCTGATACTTCTTCTTGCATAACATGCTCTTTAATTAGTATTATATCTATATTAGCATATAAGTGTGAATATTATATTAGTGTAATTACTTTTTGGTATACATAACAAATTTATGCCTGGAAACAGTTTTTGGTTACTCAAACCTTTTCTACCTTTATTTCATATTCTTTAAAGTATTTTTTGCACTTTCTTTATAAAAACCATAGGTACCAATCGGTTTTTAGCTTAAGAATAAAGGTTAAGTATCTGGAATTCTGGACATAAAATCCTCCTGAAAGATTAGAAAGAAAATGCAGCGCATATACAACAGAATTTGAACACGTGCTGAAGAAGATACACTACGTTTTTTTTTGAAAAATTGACTGAAAAGTCTGCAGACGAAGATAGATTTTTGAGCTCTTAAAATACCTCTACTGTTAGAGTAAGGAAAGCGAGAAGGTTTGTCAAGCAATCTTTATTGGCTGTTGTACTAGAATTCAGTTTTTCGTATAATTTGCTAGAATTTGTGTGAAGAATTTTAAATATGAAAGGCCTATATATTAAAACTTACGGCTGTCAGATGAACGTTTATGACTCCATTTTAATGGAGAATATAGTTAAGCCTTTAGGGTTCAACGTTGTTAGTGATGTAGAACAAGCTGATTTGGTGATATTAAATACTTGTCATATTAGAGAAAAGGCAGCAGAAAAGCTTTACTCAGAGCTTGGAAGAATCCATTCATCACAAAAAAATAAGGAAATGACCATAGTGGTGGCTGGATGTGTAGCGCAAGCAGAGGGAGAAGAAGTGTTCAGAAGGGCTCCTTTTGTTGATATTGTTGTTGGTCCGCAGAGTATCGCTGTTTTACCGGAGCTGATAGTCAAAGCAAGCAGAAGTAAAGGTCATGTAATAAATACTGATTTTCCAGAAGTTGCGAAGTTTGATAAATTGCCAGATGAATGCTATGGCAATAGCCAGGGGTCTTCTGCGTTTCTTGCCATACAAGAAGGTTGTGATAAATTTTGTACGTTTTGTGTGGTACCATATACACGCGGGGCTGAGTATTCACGACCAGTAAATGAAATATTCCGTGAAACATTGAAGTTAGTTGCAAATGGGGCAAGGGAAATCAATTTGCTCGGTCAAAATGTTAATGCTTATCATGGAGAGTGCGAAGGAGAGGTGTGGGATTTAGGAAAATTAATTAGTCACATTGCTAAAATTGAAAAGCTAGAAAGAATCCGCTACACAACTTCTCATCCAAGAGATATGCACGAATCTCTCTACTTGGTACATGCGGAGGAATCAAAACTCATGCCGTTTGTTCACCTACCTGTGCAGTCAGGTTCGAATAAAATATTGCATGCAATGAACAGGAAACACACTGCAGAGGAGTATTTGGAAATAATAGACAGATTGCGCAAATTGAAACCTGAAATCGAATTTTCTTCTGATTTTATTGTTGGGTTTCCTGGAGAAACTGAAAAAGATTTTGAGGAAACTATGAAGTTAGTAGAAAAAGTAAAGTACGCTCAGGCTTATAGTTTTAAATATAGCCCAAGGCCAGGAACGCCAGGGGCGGAAAGAAAAGATCAAGTACCAGAAGAGGTTAAAACAGAGCGTCTTCTTCGTTTACAGGAATTAATTAGCAAGCAACAACTTGAATTTAATCAGAGTATGATAGGAAAAACTATTCCTGTTCTATTCAGTGATAAAAAAGGTAAACACCAAAATCAAATTATTGGTAAAAGCCCATACATCCAATCAGTATGCGTTGATGATCCTGACGACAAATACAAAAATAAAATAGTAAATGTAAGGATATTGGAAGCTAGGCAAAATAGTTTGTTGGGATGCGCTGCCTAATTAGAGAAAAGTGTTCCCATGGTCTCATGTAGAAGCACTTTGTGTGTTTTTATAAGTTTATAAGCTATCTAGATTTAATCCTTAAGGGACTACAACTCTCTGTTACGCAATCATATGAGACTTGATATAATAGATTTGCGGGATTTTTTTTCTTTTCCCACTTATAGTGTACCTTTTTAATCTTTCCAGAATTATTATATTCATAGGAAACTGATTCCCAAACAAAGCTGCTTTTACTATTATTTTTGTTAGCATCATGAAATTTCTGATAAGGCCAACTTCTATTGTCTTTATTCATCTTTAACTTAAGTAAATAAGTCTGATTTATTAATATGCTGTATAATAATGTCAATACCTATCTATGTTTATAGAAACAGAGTTTTTGAATTTGTAATTTTCTGGAAAGCTCTATATTCTTTGATTTTATCCAGTTAAAATGAATATGAAGTATTATCCTGATACAAGCAGCAGTCCTGATTTTTCATTGCTAGAAAAGGAAATCATAAAATTTTGGCAGGAAAATAAAATTTTTGAGCAGTCAGTCGAGAAACGTTCCAAGGATCATTGTTTTGTATTTTATGATGGGCCTCCGTTTGCAAATGGACTTCCGCATTACGGACACTTGCTTACTGGTTTTATAAAAGATGCATTTGCAAGATATCAAACTATGCTGCAAAAAAGGGTTGAACGCAGATTTGGTTGGGATTGCCATGGGCTACCGGCTGAGATGGGCGCGGAAAAGGAACTTAGAATATCTGGTAGAACTGAGATAGAGAAATTTGGCATTGAAAAATTCAATAATCATTGCCGTACTTCTGTGATGAAATTTTCATCAGAATGGGAGAAGTATGTAAATAGACAAGCAAGATGGGTAGATTTTCACAATGACTATAAGACTATGGATAAGTCATTCATGGAGTCGGTCATGTGGGCATTTAAGCAGCTTTATGATAAAGGTCTGGTGTATGAATCAATACGCGTTGTTCCCTATAGCTGGGCGTGCGAAACTCCACTCTCTAATTTTGAAACAAGGCTTGATAATGCATATAGAGAAAAAATTAGCAAAGCTGTAACTGTTGCTTTTGAACTTTTAGAAAATCCAAAGCAATTTAAACAAAAATGTAGATTACTTGCTTGGACTACAACGCCTTGGACGTTGCCGAGCAATCTTGCACTGGCAGTAGGGGAGGATATTGAGTATTGTATGGTGTTAGTAAATGGTGAAGTCTGCATCTTTGCTGAAAGTTATTTAGAGAAATTTGTCAGCCACTGTGAACAAAGCAATATTCAATATGAAAACTGTAATACAAAACTTAAAGCGAGTGATCTTGCAGGTCTTTCCTATAAACCACTGTTTGATTACTTTAAAGATACAAAGAATGCGTTCCGTGTTTTCATTGCTGATTATGTTACAGGAGAAGATGGTACTGGTGTTGTGCACACTGCTCCTGGATTTGGTGAAGAAGATTTTTACCTTTGCCAAAGCCATGATATTCGAGCTGTTTGTCCAGTTGATAACGCTGGAAAATTTACTACTGAAGTTTCAGATTTGGCAGGAGTTCATGTTTTTGATGCCAATGATACAGTAATCAAGAAATTAAAAAGGCAGGGGAGCTGGTTTAAAACTGAGCAATATATTCACAATTATCCACACTGCTGGAGAACTGACACTCCTTTAATCTACCGCACTATGCCTTCTTGGTATGTTGCTGTGACAAAGTTTAAGGGAAGAATGACAGAGCTAAATAAGAGAGTTAATTGGATGCCAAATCATATAAGAGATGGTCAATTTGGAAAATGGCTTGAAGGAGCGCACGACTGGTCTATTTCACGCAATCGATTCTGGGGTACTCCAATTCCTGTGTGGAAATCAGACGATGCAAAATATCCAAGAGTGGATGTGTATGGCTCAATAGCAGAACTAGAGCGAGACTTTAATGTTAAGATAGATGACTTGCACAGACCGTTTATCGATACTTTGACGAGACCAAATCCTGATGATCCAACAGGAAAATCAGTTATGCGTCGTGTGCCTGATGTGTTTGATTGTTGGTTTGAGTCTGGCTCGATGCCGTTCGCGCAAGTTCACTATCCGTTTGAAAATAAAGAATGGTTCGAGAAAAATTTCCCTGCGGATTTTATCACTGAATATATAGCACAAACAAGAGGATGGTTCTATACGCTTTTTGTGCTTTCCACTGCTTTATTTGACAGTGAGCCATTTAAGAACTGCATATGCCACGGTGTGGTTCTTGATGTGAAAGGGCAGAAATTATCCAAACGTCTGAATAATTATGCGGACCCAATGGAAGTGTTTGACAAATATGGTTCTGATGCGCTGCGTTTTCTTATGCTATCTGGTTCCATTGTTTGCGGTGGTAATTTACTACTCGACAAAGAAGGAAATTTAGTGCGTGATGTTCTAAAAAACGTAATAAAACCTATTTGGAACAGTTATCACTTTTTTACTATGTATGCAAATGCAGATGGAATTAAAGCTGAGATTTGTCAAGATTATCAAAGTACTATTGATCGCTACATGATTTCAAAATGTTTTGAAGCTGTGGAAGGCATCCAAGCTTCTATGAACAACTATAACTCTCAGGAAGCTTGCAAAATCTTGACAGATTTTTTTGAAGTGCTAAATAATTGGTATATTCGTCGTAGTCGTGAGCGTTTTTGGAAAAATGATTTAGATCAAGACAAAACTGATGCTTATAATGTTCTATACACAGTTTTTTATTACATACTACGGGCTGCAGCTCCTTTGTTGCCACTCATAACAGAGACTATATGGCAAGGGCTTGAGTACAAAGAAACATCTGTTCATTTGGCTGATTTTCCACAATCAGATAGATATGACAGTGAACTCATTGCCAAGATGGATTTGGTAAGAGAGATATGTAACTCTGCATTATCCATCAGAAATACGTTTAATATACGCATCAGGCAGCCACTTGGCAGTATGACCATTTATCATAGGTCTTCCTGCGATTTCCTTGAAAATGAATATCAAGAGATAATAAGAGATGAGGTGAATGTAAAAGAACTAGAAATAGTAAGTGAGTTGAAAGAAGTTGCGTCACTAGAGCTAAAACTAAATTTTCCGCTACTTGGTAAGAAGATTCCAGATAAAATCAAGAAACTAGTTCAATATGTCAAAGAAGAAAAGTGGAAGCAAATTGAGAATGAGCAAATATTTCTGGGGGATGAAACAGAGAACTATACTATAGAAAAAGGTGAATATGAACTATTGTTAAAAGCAAACAGTGAATATTCTTCTGTATTTGATGACAATAAAGGGGTTGTTATTCTGAGCACTGAGCTCAATGACGAACTAATTCTAGAAGGACTCGCAAGAGATGTTGTGAGGCTTATTCAAGAAACTAGAAAGCAGGCTGATTTCCATATATCAGATAGAATCAGAGTAATAATCAAAGCAGAAGATGAGAAAGTTAAAGAGGCAATAAACAGGTGGGATGAGTATATAAAAGAGCAGACCCTTGCCTTATCTTTGGACACTAATAAAGAGATCGAGGCCGATTTCTATTCTAAGGAATACCAAGGTTTGACAGTTGGTATTAAGTTAATAAAGTTGCAAAGTTAGTAATGTTTATGCTATACTTAAATTGCTTTAAGTAGGGTGGTGATATGAATCAAGTTGTTGCAGATGGTCATAGAGAAGTTATTGATTTAAATAACAACAGTGATGGTTCAGGTAAAGTAGAATCTATTTCCAATGTTGCTTTGGAAGAGGAAGAAGAGTTTTTTGATGCTATGGAAGATGTTTCTAATGTAGAAGAAGGGAATGATTTAGGTCTTGCTAATTCAGAAGAGGAAGAAGAGTTTTTTGATGCTGTAAGTAAGCAGGATTGGTTAATTAAACAAATAGCTGCTTTTAATGTTCCGCTCAGTATATTCCATTATAAGGATTATGACTCTGACTTTTTTACCTCTTGGTATAATATGTCAAGCGAAATATTGAAAGAGATAAACAGAGCTTGCCCAGAGAAGAAAGTATTAAATTTAGCTCTGTCAGTTTTAATGCTTCCTTATATTGCTTTTACTGCAATGGGGTTAGTCATATATAGTAGATTTAAAGCAGACAGCAAGACACAAGAAGGTGTAGTGGAAGATAAGATAAAAAAGAGTGAAACAGGTGTGCCAAAAAGATTGGCATATGGCGTTCTTGCTGCAATAGCAATTTTTGTTAATGTGGCTGTGCTAACAGCCTTAGTTATTCCTGCAACAGTTGCTTTGGCTACTTTTTATCTTTTAAATAGAGAGTTAGTCCATTCTTTAGTTACTGTTCTTAAAATAAGTACGGGGCAGTATTCTAATAAGCACCACAATATTGAGGTATCTTTTCATGAAACAGAAGTTCCTGAGCCAAGCATTGAATATGATATGGAAATAAAGTTTCCACCGCAATTTAAACAATTACTTAGAGATTTATGCGATAATGAAAATAATCAGTGGTTTAGTGTAACGCCGGATTCAGAGCGCAATATCGTACTGAAATTGTCAACTAACATCAATTTAAAAAATGGTCTTAAGCCCTTACATAGTGAAATCAAGAATGTGCTTGCAACTTCGATTCAAGAATGCGCAAGAACTATGGAAGAGCTGGTGAATCTAGAAAAGAAAGATATTACACATGATAAACTGAAGGAATTATTGAGTAAATTCAGGCTGAAAGTGGTGAGTAGCATAGATTCTAAGTTGACAACTCACTTAATAGAAAATGCTTATCAAGTTGCTTTTATACAAGCAATTAAGTTTCAGCAAAATAGACGGGGAAAAGATTTTTCACTGGAGGATGAGCTAAAAAATACTTTAGTGAAACAGAAATTAGAAAGTCAAGGTAAGGAATTACCAAATGAGAAAGAAGTGATAATCAAAGATTTGAAAGAACTAAAAATAAAGGAGTTACTTAATTTGACTGATGAAGATGATCGGCTAGAGTCCCTTATGAAAGTAGATGATATAAGTGATGATGCACTTCCTGTATTTAAAGCAAAATGGAAACAGCTTATAAAAGAAGGGAAAATAGCTGAAAGGACAATAATTAATACTTATGAAGATATGTACCCTCAAGAAACAAAGAAAGCTCTAGATAATGCTGAAAGAGAGATTGAGGATTTAAGAGAAATAGTACAGATAAGATATAATGGTGAAAAATTAAAAGAGATGCATAAAAATAGGAAAAACGGTAACTTAAAAGATGGTGCTTTAAAAAGGAAATTAGAAGATTTTTTTAAATGTGAATATGATGGTCAAAAAGTTGAGGAAATGCTAATAGAATCGAGAATAAGGACTATTCAAACTCTACCGAATAAGTCAGATAAAAAAATAAAGCAATGTGAATTAAATGAAATAAGGATTTCGGGTAAAGTGAATGATTTTGTAGAAAATGTGTATTTAGAAATAACAAGATGTAGAATTCAAGAGTTATTTGAAAAGCAAGGGGAAAGTATAAAGAATGTAGAAGATAATAAGGACAGGCTATTCAATGGAGAAGATGAAAAACGTCTAGTAAACAAGATTGTTTCTTATCGAAAAGAAATTGGAGAATATTTTACGCAACCTACAAGACTGAAGGAAATAATAGGAAAGCAGAATGAGGATTTGGATGTTGAGAAAAATAGTAAAGAAGAGAAATCTTCAAGTATGGAGTTAATAGAGTTATGCTTGCGAAATAACCAAGAAATTCTAAAAACATTAGAACAGTTGAAATTGGAAGAAAAAGGATTATTGATAAATGAAAAAACAATAAATGATTATAGAGAAGAACTAGAATCTCGTGAAAAAATAAAATTTGCAATAATAGAAGATGATTTACTGAAGGCGTTCGAGCATGAAACTTTTAACGAAGAAGCAATTAAGAAGTTACTAGAGAGAGCAGAACTTGAGTACTATTTGGCAGAAAAGTGCATAAAAAGTCCTGTGATTAAGACAAAAGACAATATCAAACATTTTTGTCAAGATTTATTGTCTCCTTTAATAAATAGGTTGGTGGAAAATATAGTAAATAATGTACCAAAAAGTGATAAGAGTTCATGGCTGCAGCCTATAAAAGCTATTAGGACAGGCTTGGGATATATTCAAACAGGTCTTGCCGTTGCAATGCGTGGGGATAAGAGCACAGAAGGAAAAGCGTTGAGTGTGGCACATGATACTCATAAGGAAGTAGAAACATTTCTTCAACATTTTCAATCAAGTTATGAGGAAGTAGGAGTTTTTTTTGGTAATTTATTTTCTGATGATGGAACGACATTTAAAAATGATGTATGGCCTAAAGTAGAAGAGCATTTGCATGGAATGTGGGATAGGTTTTTCAAGGATATTGAATTCAAGATAGGAAATAAATTGGATGAAGTAAACGTGACACAGCAAAATCAGGAAACGGCGATTACGGCTTAATGATGAGCTCTCAAAGTTCCTTCAGTATTTTCACACACTAAGTTGACTATCATATTTGATTCTTTTTGGATTTCCTCTTCAGTTAAAGTGTGAGTTGGAGAGCAGAAAGTAACTGAAAATGCTATAGACATCTTATTCGATTCTATATTGTTTCCATGATATACATCAAATATCAAAACTTCTGTGATGAGCTCTGAGCTTTTTTTCACCATATTGATTATACTGCCTGCTGCTACATCTTTATTTACAATAAATGCAAAGTCGCGTTTTACACTTTGATATTTATAATCGATAAATTTTTTTCTACTTATAGGTAAATTTTCGATATTTTCTAATATCAACTCAAAGCCTACAATTTTTTGTTTGATGTTAAAAAAATCCAATATACTCGGATGCAATTCTCCAAAATAACCAACTATTTTACTTCTAAAAGATAAGGAGCCTGATTTTCCTGGGTGATAATATTCTTTTTCTGCTCTCTCTATTGCTAAATTATCACAATTGACATTAAAAAGTTCCAAAGCTGTTATGAGGTCAGCCTTTGCGTCAAAAATATCTATTTTTCTATCAGTGTTATAGTGGTTTTTCGGCGAATTATTTCCTGATCTAATTCCACTTAAAACGTACTTAGACTGAGCCTCACCATTATAAATTGGTCCAATTTCAAAAATTGCGAGATCAGATATCCCGTGAGCAATATTATCTGCAGTGACTTGCAACAAATTTGGTATGACACTTGGCCTCATTATATTGAAGTTATTATTAAATGGATTGTCGATAATGAATAACTTATTCAAGTAACCAAACTTTTCAGCTATTGATTCACTCATAAAAGACCAAGTTATCACTTCATGAAATCCTCTGCTTGTCATTAAAATGCGCAAATCATCTTGTGTCTCTTCTTCTACTGTAACGTCTTCTGCTAGTTGCTCTTCCTTTATTTTATCATAGCCGTATATTCTTACTGCCTCTTCAACTAGGTCAGCAGGTATTTTTATGTCTGGTCTCCAGCTTGGTACTTGTATATTCCAATTACCTTCGGTTTTTTTATCGATACTAAACCCTAGCTTTGTTAAAATATCGAATAGCTCATTAGGTGATGCAGATACACTTCCAAGTTTGTTTGCATCTTGATAATCAAAATTTATCTTGGTATCAGCCTTATTCAAATTGCCAGCAGACACTATGCTTGACACTTCTCCGCCACATAAATCCAAAATCATTTTGGCTGCAAGATTGAGTCCATCAAGGGTAAATTCAGGGTCAATTGAACGTGCAAATCTGTAACTTGAGTCTGTGGAGATGCCTAGCTGCCTTGAAGATTTAGTGATGGAGATGGGGTCAAACCAAGCAGACTCTAAAAAGATATCAGTAGTTTTAAGTGTACATTCGCTATACTTGCTGCCCATAATTCCAGCAATTCCATGAACATTTTTATCATCAGAAATAACGCTTATGTCTTTGTTTAATAAGTACTCTTTATCATTTAAACCAATAAATTTTTCTTCGTCATTTGCTTTGCGTACTATGAGCTCTCCTTCTATTTTTTTTGCATCATACGCGTGCATCGGGCGCCCGAAAGATATCATAATGTAATTAGTAATATCAACTATTGCAGAAATGGAGCGCATTCCTATCGATTCCAATTTATCTTTTAGCCATTTTGGACTCTCTTTATTTTTTACATTAGTGATATATACTCCACTAATAAAACTCTCCCCATCGATGACTTTGACGTTTATTAGTGAGTTCATAGAAGCGGTAAGTTGTGGAATGATTAAAGTCTTTAACGTTCCAATTCCAGTTGCTGCTAGATCACGTGCTATTCCATAAACACCTAAGCAATCTCCACGGTTTGGAGTGATGTTTATGTCAATTACAGGATCGCAATTGAAAAATTTATCTCCTGTTTTATAATCATCAGAAAGCTCGATTATTCCTTCACTTTCATCTTGAGTCAGCGAAAGCTCAGAGGCAGAGCAGAGCATCCCTTCACTTAGCACTCCTCTTATTTTTGTAGGCTTAATTGTAAAGTTGCTTTCTGGCAATGTGCTACCAAGAGATGCAAGTACAGTCTTCATGCCTTCTTTAACATTTTTTGCTCCGCAGACTATCTGCAGAACTTTACTTCCATCATTTACTCTACATAATTTTAATTTATCAGCATTTGGATGAGGTGCGACTTCTGATACTTCTGCAACAACAAACCCGGCCAATCTGGAATTGTCGATCACATTCTCTACTTCCAACCCTATGTGAGTTAATTTATCAATAATTTCCTCTAAACTAGCATTGGTTTCTAAGTACTCTAATAACCAAGATAATGTGAACTTCATTTATTTAACAGAAAATAAAAAAGTTATTGTAATGTAAAATATAATGATTTTAAAGCTTGTTGTAGTGAGTAGCTTCTCTAATTGTAAAAAACGAAGGAGAAGCCTACTTTTTCTACAAAGAAAGAATTTTCTTTATATCACCTTTGCAGTCCATTTCCATGCAGAGTTGAATGTTCATATTGTGATCATCTATATGGAAATTATAAATGTAAGCATCACCAGTGAAATTTCCTATAACATCATGGCTTTCATTTAGCATTTCACCTGCCATGTGGAAAAGACCAGTGTCTGAGTTAGAAGAATAATCTGTAAACTTGATGTACCCGTTACCACATTCCTGTTCTAAATTTAAAGGTGGATTAGTAAAATCTATTTCGTTCATAATTGCCTCATATTAAAATTAAATTATAGTTAAAATAAGATGTTAAGTCAAGAATTTAGAATAAGATTGGTAGCTGACTATAATTTGCATTTTAATTGTATATTTTGTTAATATATTAATGCTATAATAATACAGAGCTCCTTATATTAATTCTTGACTTTATTCTATAAAATTTATACTTTATTTACTGCTGCAGTTTAAGTATACAGGGTCAAAATGGCGTTAAATCCGCTAGAACAATTTAAAGTATATACAATAATAGAACTACCAAAATTATTTGGGTATGACATAAACTTTACCAACTCATCTCTTTTTATGATGATCTCGGTGATATTAATGGTACTGTTTTTGCTCCTTGGAATAAGAAAAGGTGCAGTAATACCAGGATATTTGCAAGCTGCAGTTGAATATGTATATGATTTTGTTGTTTCAATAATAGAAAGTAACACTGGAAGCAAAGGTTTGGAGCACATTCCTTTGATATTTACAGTATTTATTTTCATTTTATCGTGTAATTTAGTTGGTGTTCTTCCTTATAGTTTCACAGTTACAAGTCATGTGATAGTTACCTTCGCTTTATCAATGGTGGTTTTTACTTATATAACGATTGTTGGGTTTAAAGAAAGAGGAGTAGAATTTTTACGCATATTGCTACCAAAAGGAACTCCTTCGTGGCTTGCACCTATAATCATCATTATTAAATTATTTGCTTATTTAGTAAGACCGATTAGTTTATCAATAAGGCTTGCAGCAAATATGATTGCGGGTCATACAATCATCAAAGTGATAGCAGGATTCGTCATAAATATGAACATATTTTTTACACCTGCACCTTTTTTGTTTATAATTGCACTAATAGGATTTGAAGTATTTGTTGCAGTTTTGCAAGCTTATATATTTACTATATTAACATGTGTATATTTGTCAGATGCAGTAAAGTAATTGACTTCCTTGCAGAATATTTTACAATTATATTATAAAGAAATAGTTAAAGGTAATATATGGATTTAGTGGCTTTAAAATTTATAGCAATTGGTTTGGCTGTATTTGGAATGCTCGGTGCTGGTTTAGGTATAGCTAATATCTTCTCTGCTATGTTAAATGGGATTGCGAGAAATCCTGAGTCAGAAGGTAAAATGAAAAGTTACGTTTATATTGGTGCTGCCATGGTTGAAATCATGGGGTTGCTTGCGTTTGTACTTGCAATGTTATTAATATTTGCTGCTTAACAGATGCCACAGCTTGATGTTTCAACTTTCTCTTCTCAAATTTTTTGGTTTTTAATTTTTTTCTCTTCACTTTTTTTTGTAGTCAGTTGTTTGTTTTTACCGAAGTTAGATGAAATAATAAGCACTAGAAGTAAAGAAGTGTTAGATTCATTTAATAGTTCTATTCACCTTTTAAGACTTACAGAAGAGCAAATTGCCAAGTATAATGCAGCTTTAAATCAAGCTAGAGTACGGGCAAAAAAAATCATAGATGATGCATTTGCTCAAGTAGAAGAAATGAGAGCGAATGTTAAGGATATATTGGAAGAGGAAGACAAGAAGATGATTAAACTTGTTGAAGAAAAGGTAGTACAATTTAAATCTAAGTATATTAGTGAATTAAAACAAATGGCTACTAGTATTGCTTTGATTTACTATACTAAGTTAACTAATTCTGAGATTGAAGAGGAATTTGTTGCTGACTTGGTGTCAAAAGAATTTTAGGGTTTTTATGTCTACATTACTAGTTATAAGCCTTGCTTTTTTAGTAGGTTTTATCCTCTCATATAAATTGCTAAGGAAGGTAATAAAAAACGCGCTTAACAATAAACGTAACAAAAGCAAGTTTTCAAGTGAAGAAACTGAAAAATTCAGAAAAGATATATTGGAGTATTACAAAAAATCTTCTGAAAAATACAAAAAATTAGATGCAGAAGTTAACAAAATGATGAATGAAGCACTTGATAAGGCTAATAGTATTATTAAGCATAATAGACAGCAACTCGATCAAACGTTAGATGAAAATGCCCATTCTAATTTGAAGAAAGTTACTGACCAAGTTGAAAAAGCTCTTGGGGATTTACAAGCTAACACAGCGAGTATAGCTGCTGATGCTGTAAAAAAAATAATGCATGAACGTAAAGATGATAAGCGTAGTAGTGAGGTTATATCTTCGTTTTCACGTGACTTGAGCAAAAAGTTGCATTAAGTTTAATGCCTGTACTTCAAACTGATAATGTAGAAAAAATTAAATTTGATTCTAGTTTATGCAAAGAACAAGAGAAACTTTTCTACTATAGGTTTAATATAATTCCTTGGCAAAAATTAAATGATACTACTTTTTTTATGGTTGAAGACATAAGCCAAGATATCAACCTTTGGGTCGAATCTCATTACGGTATTGAATATGTATTGATAAAAGTAGATAGCAAACAGATTTTAAATCTTCTTAACTCACACTTTGGTATTTCAGAATTCGCAAGTAACTACCTATATTATAAGAATCCTAATTTTTCAGCTAAAAGCATTAGGCTGAGTTCAATCTTTTTTTCCTCTTTCTTTGTTATGATTTCGACTTTAACACTGACAAAAAAATATGCATATTTTGCTTTGGTGTTGATATTTATAATCGGATGTTCTAGTTCTTTATTCAAATTTGTAACTAAAATTTTTGGCTTGCGTAAAATTTCTAACCAAAAAGCAGATTATGATAAGATGAATGAACCTATATATACTATTTTATTGCCTGCTTTTAAAGAGAATGCGGTTATAAAGCAATTGATTAAGAGCATTGAAAGTTTGGATTATCCAAAATCAAAATTAGATGTAAAGCTTGTGATAGAGAGCGATGATCAAGAAATGTTGGCAGCTATAGAAAAATGCACTTTACCACAGTATTTTGAAGTAATAAAAGTGCCTCATTCTCTGCCTAGAACAAAAGCTAAGTCATGCAATTATGCTATGAGCTTTGCTAGAGGAAAGTATGTGGTAATATATGATGCAGATGACAAGCCAGATCCGTTGCAGTTAAAAAAAGCACTAATTGAATTTAATAAGGGCGACGAAAAGTTGGCTTGTGTACAGGCGAAATTAAATTACTATAACTTTGGTTGCAATTTTCTTACAAAATTCTTTTCTCTTGAGTATATGAACTGGTTTCAATATTTTTTGCCTGGATTTCAAAAAATGAACATGCCAATACCTTTGGGTGGTAGCAGTAACCATTTTTCAGTGGAAATTTTAAAGAAAGTGCTTTTTTGGGATGCTTACAATGTCACTGAAGACGCTGACCTTGGTTTGAGACTTGCGCAAATGGGATATAAAACCAGGATTATTGATTCAGAAACATTGGAAGAATCACCAACTACTGTGTTTGCTTGGATCAAACAAAGAGCACGCTGGATTAAAGGTTATATGCAAACTTATATCGTTCATTTAAAAAATATAAAATTACTTTTTAAGCACACTGGGCTTAAGGGAGTTTTGCTATTAAACCTTTTTGTTGGTTCCTCAGCTTTTATATTTTTCACGACTCCTTTTTTGTTACTTTCATTGGTGCTGACTCAAATTTTGAATGAATTATTCTTATATTATTTTATAATAGTATACGGTATTAACTTGATTTTTTTGATAATAGCTATCAGACAACAAAAAATGCCTTTTTATTTTTATATAGTATCAATATTTTTTCCCGTCTATAGTCTACTACATAGCGTTGCAGCTTTTCTCGCTTTGTGGGAATTTGTTATTCACCCTCAGCAATGGAATAAAACTCAGCATGGATTATGGAAGCAAAACCTGTAGCTATTTGGCTTTTTCTCTGCTCTCTCATGGTGATTTGCATGGTGGGAATTGGTGGATTTACCAGACTTTCAAAAGCAGGATTGTCAATCACGGAATGGAAACCAATTACCGGAACATTGCCACCGCTGAGTGAACAAGACTGGCTAAAAGAAAAATCAAAATATGAAGCTACACCTGAATATAAAGCATTTAATTATGGTATGAGTATGGAAGAGTTTCGCACCATATACTTAATAGAATATGTGCACAGGTTAATTGCAAGGCTGACAGGTTTAGTTTTTATCTTACCATTTATATACTTTACACTAAAAAAAAGAATACCTAAAAATGCAGTAATAAGGTTATCTACAGCACTATTATTTGGAATTTTACAAGCTTTTGCCGGTTGGTATATGGTTAAAAGCGGTTTGGTATCTAATCCTCATGTTAGTCACTATAAGCTCGCACTTCACTTACTGCTTGCGTTGGTTATCTTTGCATTATTGTCATATCAATTTTTTGATTACCAAATCAAACCAAAACAGATAATTAAAATTAATAGCAACATTACATGTTACATATGGATAATTTTAATCCTAGTGACAGTACAAATAATCTTCGGTGCATTTGTTGCAGGGCTAAATGCTGGTTTAATTTATAATACCTTTCCACTAATGGATGGACAAATTGTTCCGGAAGATTTATTTTACTTACAGCCTGCTTGGCTAAATATCTTTGAAAATAGAGTAACAGTGCAATTCATACACCGGGCATTGGCATTGCTGATATTAGTTCTGACAGCAATACTCACAATAAAAAATGCCAGTATAAAACCATTATATGTTATGCTATTCTCCGTCATCATTCAGGTAATTCTAGGAATAGTCACTTTGTTGCTGCATATACCAATGGCTATTGCTATAGCCCATCAAATGTTTTCATTTATCTTATTTGGATCAGGTTTATACTGCTTGCGTTATTTAAGAAATCAGATCTAATACCAAATCACCAGCATGTATATTTTTTCCTTCTTTAACAGGGATATTTTTTATCACCATTTCTGATTCAGCACATATTATATTTTCCATTTTCATTGCCTCCACAACAAAGAGAGGTTGTCCTACCTCTACCTGATCTCCAGCATTGACGTGTAATTTAACCAATAAACCGGATATTGGAGATTTTACAGCGTCTACTGAAATCCCTTCTGTTTTGTTGTTTAGCATTAATTTGCTTAGTTCAGCTACATGAGGTTTCAATACACAACATTTAGCTTTCATACCTGCGTGTCTTATAAAGTATTTGCTACCTTGTCTTTCTATTTTAAGTGCTATATTGGTATCATCATTAATTGTGATATATAGTAATCTGTAACTTGATTTCCATTTACCCACCACGGAGTATTTATTGTGGTTATATACTGTTGTTAATGTGTTATCTTGATACTTTGCATTTACGGAGTACTCATTGTCATCTATTTTCACTATGAATGCTTCGTCTGTTGACTTACTGTAATACTTTCCCTCATTTTCTAAGTGAACATACAGTGCAGCAAAAATAAATATTTTAATATATTCCTCTGTGATAAAATCGCCTTGAAACCCACTAGGATAATGGTCTGGAATGAATCTTGTGTGGAGTTTTGCTGCAATAAAGTTTGGATGATGGAAAATGGATTCTAGAAATTCTATATTATTTGTTACTCCTTCTATATAACATTCAGACAATGCTTTTTGCATTCTGCTGATTGCTTCTATTCTATCTTTTCCATAGGTTATAATTTTTGCAATCATTGAGTCGTAGAACATGCTGATTTCTGAACCGCTAGCTACTCCATCATCTATTCTTACATCATCTGGTTTGTCGTAATATTTGATTCTTCCGCTGGAAGGAAAAAATCTCTTTGATGGATCTTCAGCGCAAATTCTGCTTTCTATTGCAGAGCCAATAAGTTTAATATCATTCTGACCAAATCTTAATTTTTCTCCGCAAGAAATTCTGATCATCTCTTCCACTATATCTATTCCAGTGACAAATTCTGTTACTGGATGCTCAACTTGTAATCTCGTATTTACCTCAAGAAAATAGAAGTTTTGGTTCTTATCTACAACAAACTCGACAGTACCTGCTGAAAAATAATCAACTTGCTTTGCCAAAGAAACACATTGAGCATACATTTTTTGTCTTACTTCTTCACTAATAAATGGGCTTGGTGTTTCTTCTATTATTTTCTGGTTATTCCTCTGTACCGAGCACTCTCTCTCCCCAAGACACACTATATTGCCGTATTTATCTGCTATGATTTGTATTTCAATGTGTCTTGGCAGCTCTATATATTTCTCTATAAAAATACTGCCATCTTTAAAACTTTTCTCTGCTTCATTTGTTGCTGATGTAAATGCTAGTTCAATTTCTTTTTTGGAATATACAATTCGCATTCCTTTGCCACCACCACCTGATGCAGCTTTGAGCATAACGGGAAAACCAATCTCTTCAGCAACGATGGCTGCGTGGGCAGCATCTTCGATCTTACCCATATATCCTGGCACTACATTTACTCCAGCTTTTCTTGCCTCTTCTTTTGCCGTTATTTTATTGGCTGTAACTTCTATTGTTTCTGCACTTGGACCAATGAAATCTATGTTATGTTTTTCCAGAGCACGGGGAAAATCTGGATTTTCTGCTAAAAACCCATAGCCAGGATGAACCGCCTCGGCACCTGTTTCAACTGCTACTTCGCATATTTTTTCGATATTTAAGTAACTAAGATAAGCAGGCGAAGGGCCAATGTGCCTTGACTCATCTGCTTGCTTTACATGCACAGAATTTGCATCTGCATCTGAGTACACAGACACACAAGATATGCCCATCTTGTGCGCAGTTTTGATTATTCTGCAGGCAATCTCCCCTCTGTTCGCTACTAAAATCTTACTATACTTCTTTCTTATCATCTTATAAGTATACTTTCTTAAGTTAAGAAAGTAAATTTCTATATTACTACCTGCAAATACTTCACACTGGGGCTAAACCACTATCTAAAAGTTGCATAACATCAGGATCTGTCACTATAGTACTTTCGTTATAGAGGCCATATACTTCATTACATGCCTTAAATAACAGATATGAAGATCCTCCAGAAGCTATTGTTGCTATTGAAGCCAATGCAAGAGATTGAGAAGCCGAAAATAGAAGATACAAAGATACACACATAGCGGTAGCACACACTATAGCTCCTACTATATATAAGCATATATGAAACTTCTTATTACATATAAAGCCACATTTTATATCTGCAATTTGCTTAACTTCCTTCTGCTCTGAAGGATCCAAGAAGTAAAGAGGTGATACTGCCTTATTATCCTTAATATAGCTTTTATCGAGGAGTGCTTCCTTAATATATTTCTTATTATTCTTAAGTTCCTTTTCTAATCTTTTTACTTCTTCCCAGTCTTTTGCTTTTTCAACCTCAACCCTGGTACTTTCTTCTAAATCCTTTATGATCTTCTGTAACGCAGATAATAGAAACCCTTTACTTGCTGCTATATGAAATGGGTTTCCATTTTCATCAATTCTATGCTTAGCTACACAAGCAACTCTTTCCTTGCAAGAATCGACAAATTTATCCACATCCCCTTTTCTTGCAATTTCAAATAAATTATCCATATATACACCTCACTGCATTCACTAATATTAAATTATACAATGCAGTTTGTTAAAAATAAATGTAAATTGATCTTTCAAATTTACTATAGTTCCACGTTGTTGCAAGTACAAATTTTAGTTATCATCGGTTACGTTATCACAATAGACAAATATGCCAGGTATAGTCACTAGATTCGCTCCATCACCAACAGGATTTTTACATATTGGAGGAGCTCGCACAGCTTTGTTTAATTGGCTCTATGCGCAGCGTCATGGTGGCCAGTTTTTACTAAGGATTGAGGATACCGACAGAAAACGTTCAACACAAGAAGCAATTGATGCAATAATGGATGGGCTAAAATGGCTTGGAATAAACTATGATGGAGAAATAGTATATCAATCAAAAAGAATAGATAGACATATTGAAGTTGCAAATCTTTTAGTTGAAAAGGGTAGGGCGTATCATTGTTACTGCCCCGAGAATGAAGTTGCGGAGAAGAAAATAAGAGCAAGGGAAGAAGGAAAAATATATAAGCATAAGTGTACTCATTCAACATCAAATGCAGAGCCTGTTGTTCGCTTCAAAGTGCCAGACTCAGAAGATATTGTTGTTGACGATAAAATATACGGCCAAGTTACAATAAGGAGCGACCAGCTTGATGACATAGTAATCTTGCGCTCTGACAATACTCCAACATATATTTTTGCTGTAGTGGTTGATGACCATGATGCTGGAATAACCGATATTATACGTGGCTCTGATCATCTCACTAATACCTTCAAGCAATTACTAATATACCAAGCTCTTGATTTTGATGTCCCACGCTTTGCACACGTACCGCTTATTCATGGAGAAGACGGGAATAAGTTATCTAAAAGGCATGGTGCAACAAGTGTTTGCGATTATGAAAAGATGGGAATATTGCCACAGGCAATGCGTAATTACTTGCTAAGACTTGGCTGGAGTCATGGCAACGATGAGATTATTAGCGATGAGCAAGCAATAGAGTGGTTTAATTTAGAAAGCATCGGTCGCTCACCTGCACGGCTCGATTTCAAAAAACTGGAGCATTTGAATAACCACTATATTAGTAATATGAGCAATGAAGATATTCTGACTCTAATGCTTAGAGAAAATACTCTAACTGACAAAAAAAAGGGCTATTTACTGCAGGGACTGACAGAGCTGAAAAAAAGAGCAAACTATCTGACCGAATTATTGGACTTAGCAAAATTTTATATTCAAGTTGATTTAAGTGAAGAAGCTCAGCAAATTGTCAAATCTAACCTCAATGTAATTAAGTTACTTGCATCATTTCTTTCGAGTGTAGGTAGTGAAGATTGGAATAAGAATTTTTTATCTTCTCAGATTAAGGAATTTTCAAAATTACATAATATAAAAATGAGCGATATATACCACTCATTACGCGCTCCAATAACTGGAATAATGGATGCGCCTGGAATCATCGATATCATGGTAATTCTTGGTAAAGATGAGTGTATAAAAAGATTGCAAGCAATTTAAATAAAAAATTGCTTGACAGACTCTAGTAGCTTCATTATAGTGGAGAATGAAGATTTTTTAGGATCCAAAATCTATCTTCACCTGCAGGTTTTTTCACCAAATAATCAAATTTCAGCAAAAAATATATAAGTTTATTTTTGCTAGCTCTTTATTCATATAGGAGGGTTTATGTCTAGAATTCCTGATACTTGACTTTTATTTTTAAGTTAAAAAAACAATTGGCGCCTATGGTTTTCACATTAAATCATTTTAAATTGTTAAAGTTAATACGGGCTTTTTTTGCCTTTTTTTATTGGTATTTTTTTCATATTTTATTATATCATTATACTGTGGTACCATATAGACTTCAGTTTCATGATAAGGGGAGCAGGCTCCGTCTCAGCTATGGAATTAAAAAATGACTATGCATAAGATCTAATGGTGTGTCTAATCTATAGATAATTTTTTGTATTGCTAAGTTAATATTTTACATATCTGTTCAGTAAAGTGGCAAAAAAGACAACTAAATGAGTGTCATGAAAGTAGCTTACACGTAGCTGTAGGAATTTCATTTTTTAAGGTAAATTACACAGCAAATATTGTCATTCAAGTACTGTAATTCCAGCTTCTATAATGTCATGCCAGTGCTCGACACTGGCATCGAGCAAAATTTATCACAAACAAGACAACATTTTCAATTAAAAAATCAGTGTCTGGGTGCTAAGATGACACCTTCATAAGGGAGCCAGCATCAGCTACTTTCATGACACTCATTTAGTTGTCTTTTCTCGTTTACCTTATTTTGCCACTCTGCTGAACAGATATTAAAATAGCAAGCCTCAAGGTCAGAAGCCTGCTATTACTTACTGATTACTTTACATCAATTTTCTTGATGTGTTTCTCTGATTTAGGTATGGTTACATGCAATACCCCATCTAAAAAGTTGGCAGATACCTTATCTTGCTCTACATTTGTTGGAAGTTGAATAGATCTATAGAAAGAACCATAGTACCTTTCTTTGTGGTAAAACTGCTTATCTTTTGATTCATTATCACATGTTTTTTCACCCTTCACTATTAAGTTATCGCCAGATATACTAATGTCTATGCTTTCTTTAGGAATACCTGGTAACTCTAATGATAGGCAATAGCTTTCCTTTGTTTCATAAAGGTCACAAACTGGTAGTAGGCTACTGCCTCTTTTAGAAAGCTCTGGGTTCCATCCTGTAAAGAAGCTATCAAATATGTCATCAACGGCTCTTTGTAACCCTCTTACACTAAAATTATCACGATTATTGTTTTTATTTAAATGAACTATATTACTCATGTTGTACCTCCTTTTACTAATACATGCATTACATAATCACTCCACTTATTAATTTCAATCCTAAATCTAAAATTTTTTAGATGCGAAAAATTTTCCCCGTTTACTATAACTTGATTATGAGAAAAAATCTTATTTGGATTACCACGAGTAGTTCTATAAACTAGATTAACTGTAAAAAAGGGCAAGTGTATGCAAATTTATTACTTCTCTTTCCACTTCCACAATCAAACAATTTTGAATGTTTCTTATTTGACTTGCCAACAATGAGAATTGGTATAACTGCTAGCTCCGTCTTTCAGCTATGGCATTAAACAATGACATGCATAAGATCTAATAATATGTATAATTTATAAATAATTTTTGAGGTAAATTGTGAAATTGGGCGTTAATATTGATCACGTTGCAACCCTTCGCAACGCACGTGGAGCTTCTTATCCAGATCCATTAAAAGCAGCAAAAATAGCTATTGATGCTGGAGCAGATTTTATCACCGTACACTTACGAGAAGACAGAAGGCATATCAGAGATGAGGATGTATTCAATCTAAAACAAAACATTAGCACTGAGTTGAACCTTGAAATTGCAGCTACGGAAGAAATGCTCAAAATAGCAAAAGAAGTAAAACCCTATTCGATTTGTATAGTACCAGAAAAAAGAGAAGAATTAACAACCGAAGGTGGCCTGAATATCGTGAATATGCACAGTAAACTTTCTGGTATAATAGAGGAAATGCATAGCTTTGACATAAAAGTCTCACTGTTTATCGATCCAAATATTAATCAACTAAAATATCTTGAGAAGCTAGAAAGAAAGCCTGACATAATAGAAATTCACACAGGGGATTACTGTGATAATCCATCAGAAGAAAAATTAAAACTTATTACTAACTCTGCAGAATACATTAATAAGCTAGGAGTAGAATGCCACGCAGGGCATGGCATAAATTATAAACATGCTAAAAGAATAAAAGAAATACCTCACATCTCAGCTCTTAATATAGGCCATTCTTTAATCAGCGAGGCTATATTTCATGGCTTACATAGTGTAACTAAAAAGATGAAAATGACAATATCTAAGTAGCTTATACTTTCTCTTTGATATTTAAAGTACTTGAAAGAGCTTGACTTGCTTTAAACCTTACTCTTTTCTTTTCAGGAACGGTCATAATCTCACCATTTTGAGGATTACGGCATTGTCTTTCCTTACTTATAGCAGTAGAGAATGTCCCTATTCCATGCAAACGTATTTCACCTTTACGATTTAGATCGTTCTTGATTGTTTCCATAAAAATATCATGAATCTTACTCAAACTAGCTTTTGTTATATCTATACCTTGACTAGAGCACTCTTGACTCAGTTGGTTTACTATATCTTCTTTACTCATAAATTACCTTAATATTGAAAAATTACATAAACAGCATATTATGCTAATACCAATAGTCAACTAAATTCGTCATAAAAAGAGAAAATGTCATAAAACCTTGTAAGAACTTGTATAATATTTACAAAAAAATACCATTATGAAACAATTATCTCTTAGAAAACTGACATTTTTTCCGAGCTTTATGTTGACCATATTTCTTACGCTCAACAACACGTGAATCTCTAGTTAGGAATCCACCCTTACGTAATATAGAGTGTAGATCTTGACTTATACTACTTAAAGCTCTGCTTATTCCATGAGCTAAGGCACCTGCTTGGCCAGATAGTCCTCCACCTTTTACAGTTGCAAACACATCATACCTATCTAACATAGAAGTTACTATGAATGGCGCTTTAATCATTTGACACACTGATTCTCTTTTAAAATAAGAAATTAAATCATCTTTTTTATTAACACTAAATTTTCCACTTCCTGGCTTTATCCATACTCTTGCTACAGATTCTTTCCTTCGACCTGTGGCATATGAACGACCAAGTGAGTCAATCATTGCCTTTTTTGGCTGATCATTATTATTTATTTTCACTTTTTACTCCATTATTTCTTATTTTTACGATTTAAAGAGGCAAAATCTATTTTTTCAGGTTGCTGTCCTTGATGCTTATGTTCTGAACCAGAATAAACATACAAATTTTCAAACCGTCTACGTGCCATAGGACCATCATCAAGCATTCTTTTTACTGCCATTTTTATCACACGCTCAGGGAATTTACCATTTAAAATATTATCTGGAGTAGTTTTCTTTAAACCACCAGAATAACCTGTATGCCTATAGTAGATTTTATCTTTAAGTTTCTTTCCGGTAAAATGTACCTTTTCTGCATTAACAATAATTACATTATCTCCACAATCCATATGAGGTGTGTATTCAGGCTTATGCTTTCCACGCAATAGCGCTGCTACAAACGCTGCAAGCCTTCCTACTACTAATCCTTCTGCATCTATAACAAGCCATTTTTTATCGACTTGTTTCTCTTTTAAGAAAAAAGTTTTCATATATCAATACATAACAGTAGATTATGATACACTGAGTTGCTTGATAGTGTCAACAACATTAGTTACAACATTAGTTATTGATTATTAAAGTAATTTATGCTAATAACTTAAACAACATGCTAGAAAGCAAAATGTTTCGATTGATTATTATACTTATAATTGCTTTTGGTACTATAGGTTGCTATGCAATCGATTTGGAAGAAGCCATAAGCAAAGCTATCAAAAACAGCTCAAAAATAAAGTCTCAGTTTTACCAATATAAGAGTGCTGAAAAACAGCTGAAATCTTCTGGATTGGCTGGATTTTTACCTGACATTAATTTACAATATAATTTCGATAGTAATTTTAATATTATTAACGATCGACAAAACTCTGGAAAGCGTCTAACATTAAGCCAAAGAATAATAGACGGTGGGGGCACTTTTGCTACATTTAGCCGATCAAGTCATCTTCTTAAAGCAGCAAAAATTAGATTTCAGCAGTCAAAGCAAGAAGTTGCACTCAGCGCTGTGAAAGCATATGTTAATGTTTTACAAAAGGCAGAAATATTAAAACTGAGAGAACATAAAGAACGTGTTTCTTTAGAACATTTGTCAGCTATGAAAAAACGCTTTTCTCTTGGAGAAGTTACTAATGCTGAGGTTTTATTCGCAAAAGCAAAATTTTCATCTTCTATATCCAAAAGAGTTGATGCTGAAGGTGAATTAAAGCTCGCTAATATTGCTTACTATCATTTAATTGGTGAAGATGCTGATAATCTTCACGAGACTAATGGTAAACTACCTTCTATACCAGAATTAAATGAATGTTTACAATTAGCAAAAACTAATAACTTGTCCCTAAAAGCAGCAGTTTATCAAAAAAGAGCAGCCGGAATGGAAGTGATCGCTGAAACTTCCAAGTGGCTTCCTTCTTTGAATCTAAGCGCAAGTAAAAATTTTGGAAAGGACAATATAAAATTGGACACGTTACTAGAAAATGTGAATGTTGTCTTTACTCTTGATATTCCGATCTTTAAAAGAGGAGTTAATGTTTTTGGTGTTAGTAGAGCTAAAATGGATGCAAAACAATCCACTTACGATTATTACGAAGCAGTAAAAAATATAGAACAAGCAGTTATAAATGCTTGGAATAACGTGCTGACAGCAAAAGCTATTATTAAAGCAAGTCAAGAAGCAGAAAAAGCAGCAGCTTTAGCATTGGAAGGAGTTGCGCAAGAAGTAAACTTAAATTTAAAGAGCACAATTGATCTTTTGGATACTGAAGATGAACTATTTAAAGCACGTTCCGATCTAATTCAGGCAAAAAGCAATTATGTAATTAGTGTTTACAACTTGCTTTTTATGATAAATAGTATAAACCTTTAAATTTAATGGTATGAGCGATAATCAATCTGTAAAAGATATACTAGAAGATATAAAAAAAGCTATATCGGGTAAAAATCCAAGTGGTGATAGAGCAGAAATAATAGATGAAGATGATGACGTATTATGCCTTGAAGAGGAGTATCCAGAAGACATCGAAGAAAAAGAAAATAGTGAAGAAGAGAATAATTGCCAAAGTGAGAAAATGAATAACCAATTTAATAGTTACAACTCAGAAGAGAAAAATTTGTATGATAATATCCAAATGAGTAATAACAAAGTGAGCTATCAAGAACAAAGTAACGAGCATTTAGTTTTAAAAGAAAATATGGAGGAAATTAAAACATTGCTTGAAAAGATGCAAAGCGAACTACGGCATAAACAACAAAAAAGAGCGGATCTTACTGTTGAAGAATTAGTTGTATCTCTTTTAAAACCTCAGCTTTCAGAGTGGCTGAATAAGTATCTACATGCATTGGTAAAAGAAGTAGTTGAAAAAGAGCTCAAAGATATAATCAATGATAAGTAGGTTATTAGTATAAAGACCAGAGTAAAAACAGCTAGAGGTAGAAAGTTATCTTCAACAAGATGGCTACATCGCCATTTGAATGATCAGTATGTGCAAAAAACCAATAAGGACGGTTATAGATCGCGCTCGGCATATAAGTTAATAGAAATAGACGATAAATTTAAACTACTCCAACAAGGGCAAAAAATTATTGATCTTGGCGCTTTTCCTGGTGGATGGTCACAAGTTGCATCTAAGAAAGGAGCGAGTGTGATTGCTGTTGACATAAAACCAATAAACGCAATTAGTGGAGTAGAGTGTATACAGTGTGATATTATCAGCGAACTTGAAATTTTAAGAGAAAAATTCAAGGATCACAAATTTGATGTAATTTTATCTGATATGGCACCAGAATCTTGCGGTTTAAAATCGTTAGATCATATCAGAATTATGCTTTTATGCGAAGCAGCGCTCAATTTTGCAAAGCATTTTTTGAATCATGATGGCAAATTTGTAGTAAAAATTTTTCAAGGAGAGTCTGATAAAGATTTCTGCAATGAGCTAAAAAAAATGTTTAAAACAGTAAGATACTTCAAACCAAAGTCAAGTAGATCTGAATCTACAGAAATGTATTTAGTAAGTTTAGGCTTTATTGGTGGCAACTATTCTGTATAGCAGGTACTTACAGAAATGTTGACGAATCTTATCCTATTAAACTGAAGATTAATAACGCTCGCACAAAAGCCCCTTTTTCTTGTTTAAATATTTATGATAATTAATTAAACTCTTGACTTTATTGCTTAAGTATATGATAATTAAAGTATATTATTATAGGAGAATTTTATATGTGTTTAGCATTGTTGAAAAAGATATTAAGTACAGTAAATCGTGAAAATGATTTGAATGGTAATAACATAGTTGAAAAAATAAAAGAGCGAATAGAAAAAAGAGACTCATCTACTTATGAAGAATGGAGGAAAGAAAGTTTTGATATAAATTATAAATTTAGTGTTTATGATTATTATGACAAAAAAGGATTAACATTATTAAATGTAGCATGTCTATATAATCAAAAAAATGTAGTAAAAGCTCTATTAGAAGTAAAAGGTATAAATGTTGATTTTCAAGATGGATCTGGAAAAACTCCTTTGTATATAGCTGTTGATAAAGGTCATCACAAGATAGTAAGAGCTCTATTAGAAGCCGGTGCTAATCCTTTAGTAAAAAGTCGTTGTAACAAAAATTTGGCAGAAATATTTACTAAAAAAGCAATTGGGAAAGCAGTAGACTTGGGTGCTCATATATTTATTATTGCATCTTGTATAGCTGCTATAGTAGTTACTTATGCATATTTTTTTGGTGTGTCATTATCAGTAGGTGCTATGGCTGGGATAGCTGTGGCTGCTGCTGTACTCACAGGACTTGTTGCTGGTGGTATTACGTATGAAGTGTATAAGCCTTGTGATGAGTTAAAGGACGCTATTGCAAAAGAAATATCAAAGCTTAGTCAGAATAGTGCAGTGGACGATAGTAAGCCTGATTGTAATCCTGGACACGCTTACTGACACCAATAAAAGGTGTTATAAATAATGTAAAAAGTTTTTGCGCTATTTAAGGAAGAAGTCTCTTCTTCCTTTTTTTCCAATTTTTTATTTAGCAAGGTATCTAGATACCTTGCTTAACACCAAAACAGAATTAAGGTTTAAACATCCTAGGTGTATTAACATTCATTTTGAAGACAGCAAATGGTGTCATCCCAGCGCCCTCTTTCTTGTTATTCCAGTACTGGGATTCAGAAAACTGACCAGGTTGGTCACGCGCTGGCTCTCTAAAATTACTTTAGCTACAAATATTAAGAAATTTACTAAATAAAAAAAGACAAAAGAATCCCCGTATAGCGAGTTTTAATAATGTAAATTGATAATGTGCTAACAAGCGCGATTTGGCTGAATGTAGAAAAAATAAAAAAAGCTGCTATAATTTTATGTAATTTGCCAATAAACACCTGAATTTTGTCGTTGAGCCCAAAAACAAGGATAAATACCTTTATTAGTATAATAAGGAAAGTGGGAAGGTTTGTCAAGTAATAAAACTAGAGGGCTCAAATGAAAGAAGGTAAACTCTAAAGTGTACGTTCAGTAGCACTTTCTATAAGAGAGATTGTATTATCTATCCCATAAAGCTTTATAAAAGATCCCATTCTTGGACCAGTTTTTTGGCCAAGCAGCGTTTCATACAGCAACTGAAACCAATCACGTAAGTTGCTGTAATTGTGCTTTTTTCCAATGGAAAAGACCTGAGATTGAATCTCTTCAGCAGTGGCGGTAATAGGCAAGGAATGTAGGTTATTCTTTAAATCTAGCAACGCTTCTTTCTCTTTTTCGTTTGAGGTTTTATATGCTTTTATTGGCTTGATAAAGTCATAATAATACCTAACTGCAAAATCTGAAAGCCTATCTAGCATTTTGTTGCTTTCTGGTGTAACGTTTGGTGCATAAGTTGATATAAAACCCCAAAGAATCTCTTTATTTTCAGCATTACAAGCTGCTGCCAGGTTTAAAAGTAAAGAAAAATTTATGCCTGAAGTTTCTACGTTTGGAACTTTACCCTGGTGGATGTGCCATACAGGGCTATTTACATCCTTTTCTTTACTTTCATTATAACGTTTAGCAAACTCTAAATATTCATCAGTTGATTTTGGTATCACATCAAAATATAAACGTTTAGCTTTTTTAGGACTCTGAAAGATGTATAGCGCTAAACTCTCTGTTGGCGCGTAAGTTAGCCACTCCTCAATTGAAATACCATTTCCTTTTGATTTTGATATCTTCTTTCCTTCTTTATCAAGAAAGAACTCATAGCAAAACAGAAGCGGTGGCTTTTCTCCAAGTATTTTACATATTTGACTTGAAAGCACAGCAGATGGTGTTAAATCTTTTCCATGAGCTTCATAATTGACTCCAAATGCAGCCCACCTCATCCCCCAATCAGGTTTCCATTGCAGTTTACATTTTCCTTTTGTCACTGGAACTTCTATTTTTCCCCCGTTTCGGTCTTCATACGTGATTGTTCCTTTATCTGTATTTGTTTCAATTACTGGAACTTGTAAAACTTGGGAAGTTTTTGGGCATATCGGCAAGAATGGACTGTAAGTCTGCTGCCTTTCTTCCCGAAATGATGGAAGCATTACGTCCATCACTTTATCATAATTTTTCAGCAGGAGTAAAAGTTTTTCATCGTAAACGCCAGATTTATAACACTCTGTTGCACTCCTAAATTCGTATTCAAATCCAAACAAATCAAGAAATTTACACAACAACGAATTCATGTGATGACCATAACTCTCATGAGTGCCAAATGGGTCAGGTATCATGGTTAATGGCTTGTTCAGATTCTCTCTTAGCATTTCCTGATTTGGTACATTATCTGGTATTTTTCGCAAACCATCCATATCGTCGGAAACTGCAATGATTTTGGTTTTTATACTAGGAGCTATTTTTTTTAGAGCGTTTGCAATAACTGTGGTACGAAAAACTTCCCCAAAAGTACCAATATGTGGTAAACCCGAGGGACCATAACCAGTCTCAAATATTATCTCTTTTTTATTAGGGAACTCTTGTAGTATTTTTTCTGCTTCTTGAAATGGCCAGCTTATAATCATTGAATTTAAATTAATTATCTTACCTAAAGTGCTATTCATTTCAATAGATTTTTAATTAATGATGTAGTATTAGTGTTAGAGCTCTTATTAGAAGGTTAAAGATATGTCTACTGGCAGCATACAAACGAATCAATTATTTAAAGGTCTTACAAGACCTGCAATGCTCTTTGGTGTGAGTTATATGTTTGCAATATTAAACGTTCTAATTTGCATGCTAATTTTCATTAATACAAATGATCTTAGAGTAATTCTCCTGATGTTACCAGGTATACATGGACTTGGCTATATAGCTTCTGCAAAGGAACCGTTGTTTATTGAGTTATTTATGGTAAAGTTGGGAAAATGTTCCAAATGTTTAAATCGGTTTTATCATGGAGCCAATTCTTATGACATTACTTGATGTTATGCAATGTTGAGATTTAGAGCTATTCAATCAAAGAATAAATCTATTCTAAGTAGAGAGGTTCACGCTGCCGAATTTATACCTTATTCTTGCTATTGGAATAGTACAACCTTGATAACAAAGCAGAATTGGTTAGTTAAATTTATAAAATTAAATGGCTTTGCGTTTGAAACGGCCGATGATGAAGACTTGGTGATACAAAATAATATCAGAAATCAGATGCTAAGAAGCATTTCATCTCCAGCATTTAGTTTGTACTTTCATACCATCAGACGTAAGAAAAATATTTTTTCTGATGAATTTGCAAATCAGAGTTTACCAAATTTTTTTGCTAACCATGTAAATCTAAAATGGAGAGAAAAACACGCAACTAGGCAATCTTTTATTAATGATTTATACATTACGATTATTCGTAGGGCAGATACAAAGGGAGTAGAATTTTTATCACATCTACTGAAAAAATTTGGGCATGTAACTTCAAAACATGCTTGGGAAAGTGATATGCGTGATACCTATGAAGATTTAGAGGAAACGACAAATCGTATAGTAACAAGCCTTAGGAATTATTCGCCTAAAGTCCTTGGAGTAAAAGAAACTCCAAACGGACTGTTTTGTGAAATAATGGAGTTTCTGTCTAGAGTTGTAAATTGTGGCTTTGTTACAAATACGCTTTTTCCACTAAAAACTGAAATATCAAGATACTTACCAGTTCATAGGTTATTTTTTGGCCATAAGATGATACAGGTTGTGACTCATAATGAAAGTAAATATGCTGGAATAGTTAGTATCAAAGAATATGGAAATAATACTTCCGCAGGAATGCTTGATTCTTTTTTACAACTTCCTTATGAATTTATTATCACGCAGTCTTTTCAATTTACAAATAGGCAAATGGCAATTGCGAAAATGCAGATACAGCAAAATCGTATGATACAATCTGCAGATAAAGCTATTTCTCAAATAGCAGAAATTTCTCATGCGCTTGATGATGCAATGAGTGGTAAAATTGCGTTTGGTGAACACCATTTAACTATCTTATGTATAGAAAAAAGCCCTAAATCATTGGACAATGCTTTATCATTGGTTGAATCGGAGCTTTCTAATTGTGGTGTTTATCCTGTTCGTGAGAGGGTTAATTTAGAACCAGCATTTTGGGCGCAAATTCCTGGTAATTTTGATTATATAGTAAGAAAAGGTACAATAAGTAGTCTTAATTTGGCCGGTTTTGCATCTCAACATAATTATCCTACTGGTAAAAAATTCAATAACCACTGGGGAGATGCTGTTACAGTTTTTGATACAACATCTGGCACTCCATTTTTCTTCAACTTTCATATAAGGGATGTTGGACATACTATGATAATTGGGCCAACAGGTGCTGGCAAAACTGTTTTAATGAATTTTTTATGTGCTCAAGCAATGAAATTTTCTCCAAGAATATTCTTTTTTGATAAAGATCGCGGTGCAGAAATTTTTTTAAGAGCACTTGGTGGTATCTATACTATAATAGAACCAAGAACTAAGACAAATTTTAATCCTCTGCAACTTGACGATACTCCTGATAATAAAACATTTTTGATGGAATGGATAAAATCTTTAATTTTAGTGTACAACGATAAATTCACTTCAGAAGATATTGCTAGAATTAATGATGCAATTGAGGGAAATTTTAAATTAAAAAAAGAAGACAGATTTTTGAGAAATCTTGTACCATTTTTAGGACTTGCGGGCCCTGATACTCTAGCTGGAGCAATATCTATGTGGCATGATGATGGCTCTCATTCTGCAATATTTGACAATAAAGAAGATTTGCTAGATTTTTCAAAAGCAAGAGTGTTTGGCTTTGAAATGGCTAGCTTGCTAAAAGATCCTGTTGCTCTTGGGCCGGTCTTGATTTATTTGTTTCATAGGATTAGTATATCGCTTGATGGCACTCCATCCATTATTGTTCTTGATGAAGCATGGGCGTTAATAGATAATCCAGTTTTTGCACCTAAGATAAAAGACTGGTTGAAAGTGCTGAGAAAGTTAAATGCTTTTGTGGTTTTTGCTACTCAGAGTGTTGAAGATGCAAGTAAAAGTGCTATTAGTGATACGCTTGTACAGCAGACAGCAACACAAATTTTTTTGCCAAATCTGAAAGCTACTAGTGTCTATCGAGATGTTTTTATGTTAACTGAACGTGAGTACATACTGATCAAACACACAGATCCAAGTACTAGATTCTTTTTAGTAAAGCAGGGAGTTAATGCTGTAGTAGCTAGAATAGATCTGAAAGATTTGGATGATGTGGTCAACGTGTTATCTGGACGTGCGGAAAGTGTTCTATTGTTATATGATATACTGAAAGAAGTCGGAGATGATCCAAAGATGTGGTTGCCTGTGTTTTATCAAAAGGTGAAAAATGTTTAAAACTAAACTGTCATTACTGTTAGTTGCGATATTTTTGTTAAATATAGATTTTTTGCTCTCGTATCCAGTGTTTGCAGATACAGTAAGTGGTACTGACAAAACGGAATTTGTTAGCAGATTTAATTCTACTGGCAGCTTTAGTCGTGCTTCTAATCCTGACTGTAAGGCGTTTGAAACAGCTGCAGCAGTTGCTGGGATAGCAATTGCTATTGGTGCAATATTTACTGGTATTGTTTTGATTGTCTCTTCTGCTGGTTTATTTACTGCTCTTGTTATCGTTGGAATGATAGCTGCAATTGTTGGGGTTTGGAAGGCGATAGGAGGACTTGTTGTTTGTGAGCATAGTTTTGTTAAACACCCAGTTGCACGTGATCATGATGGAAAGTATAAAGATTTCGAATTCTCAAAATCAGAATACTCAAAATATTCAGATTGCACAAATAAGAATTATCAAAAGGAAGATGAATATTTTAAATGTTTTGATGGGGCAAATGGATCAATAGAAGTAGGTAGAAAAATAGAGAAGGGCATTTTAAACTCCATACCTGACCAAAATACTGGTGGTTATTACTGGCCAAAAAACGGTGTGCAATACAGTGAATATATAGAAGTATGCCATAGAAATCCTTTAACATTTAGCAGATTGTTTTGGTTAGATACATCAATAAAAGCAGACTTTGATGTTAGAGAGAAGGACACTGGATATGAAGGTGGGTCATGGTCTCCAAAAGTTGATGGTGATCTGGAATGTAAAGTTCTTAAAGCAGGACAAAGCGAAACCATACATGGGTCAACATTCAAGGCAGTAAAAAAAATGGACAGATTGTGTGTGGAGCTGGCAAGTGTGAGAATGCTTGGTATCAAAATGACTCCTTGGCCGCAAGGGGTTGATATGGGATGCACAGAATTGCCACCTGACCCACTTGCTCCTATGTGTGAAAAATCTGTGATGATATTCAAAAATAAAGATGGTACAGGTAAATATGAGGAAGATCTTAATGATTCTAAAAATAAGGACAAAGATTACAAAACTATTATAAGGGAAAAGAAAGGAGAGGGAAAAATTTTTGTAGGTTATAATAATGCCAGTTGTTTTAGCCAGTATGTCTCTGAAGCTTGCTACAATCAAGCGGGAAGTAAGTCATTATCTCCTATTCCTATAACTTCTATGATAGTGCAATGTATTAAGGAGTCGTTAGATAATTTAGTGGCAGGTATTGATTCAAGTGGTAACTTACTTACAGACAAAAATGGACATGCTAAGGGTAGTTTTTTGTCTGTAGCACAAAAAAGACTGAAGAACACTGTTACTGCTATCTTAATTTTAGCTTTGATATTGTTCTCTATAAAAGTTATGTCTGGTGGAGTGCGTAGTCCGCAAGAAATGTACATGTTGATCATTAAATTCGCTTTAGTGATTTACTTTACGACAGGTAGCACTATGTCTCATTATTACGGGGAATTAACAAAACTTTCGAACGGCTTATCAGAAATAGTGCTTAAAGCTTCATCTGAGAGTAAAAATATATGTAATTATGAGGCAGGTAAAGATTATGAATACGATCGTGCAGGGCAGAAGGTATCCTACAGTTATCTTGCACCTTGGGATAGGCTTGATTGCAGAATTTTATTTTATTTAGGTGCCCCTTTAGATGGAATTGGTGGCAAAATTGGTACTGGAGGTGTTGCAACGTTAGCGGTCTTGCTTGGCGCTGCTCCTGTCTTGTTAGTTGCAGGTTCGGTGATTGGTATTATTTTCGCTGGTGGACAAATTTTAGTAGCTCTTGTCTGTATATTTATGGCCATTTTGATGATGATGGTTATTTTATGGATGTGCTATGTATTTATCTTATCTTTAGTTGCGCTTAGTGTAATTATCATCTTATCGCCTTTATTCATTCCTATGGTTTTGTTTCAACATACTAAAGGATATTTTGATGGTTGGCTAAAAGAGTTAATTACCTACAGTTTATACCCAGTTATCCTCTTTGCATTTCTATCTTTTATGTTCATAGCATGTGATAAAATCTATTTTAAAAATTTAAATTTTAAACTGGACGAGTCATATAAAAATGAACAACCAGACAAGTCATATGAAAAGAAACAAGCAGAAATCTCATATAGTAAGAAAAAACAGTGGTTTAAATTGAAAGATGGGGAATGTGATAAAAATGAAACTACTCTCGCATGTATGATGCAAAATTATAGCTTTAAAAAGAGCAGCATACTTGGTCTATTCGACTTTAGATACATGGAGTTTGGCAGCTCTCTAATCGGAGAATTATTAAAATTGTGTTTAGTATTATTCCTCTTTTACCACTTTTTAAACGTTCTTCCCGGCATGGCTGCTGAGCTTGCTGGTAATCACAGAGCAGCACTTGGTTCAGGTAGCACTCCTGCACAAATGGTGAATAAAGCTTTATCTGCTGCCAAAGCTGCTGCTGGAGGTGCTGGTCAAGTTGCTGCTGCGGCTGTAAATAAGGCAAGAGGGGCTATTGGAGGAGGTGGAGATGATAATAAGGGATCGGGATCTTCCTCTAGTGAATCTATAAAATCAGGTGGAGAGTGAGCGCAGGTGAGTAACAGATGTTTGAACATTTGAGCAACCAAAATTTGGTTAAGCTATGCATAAGTTTTGTGATACTCTTTTTATTATCTGGGTGCGGGTGTATTAAGCCAGAAGATTCATCAGGCTTGCGTGAGAAATTGGATATAGTGTCAACAGAGCAGAAATGGGTTGATTCTGGAGTCTATATTTCGGATAAAATAAAAGTAACAGAGATTAATATAGTACCTAATAAGGTTAATTTTTGTTCGCAATATAAAGATTTTGCAATTGAACCTGGAGTAAGAAACGTTACATTACCGTTTGCGCTTAAAGCTGGCGATGCGATAAGCTTTAGTGTTCTTGGAAGTAAAATGTGTAAAAACAATAATGGCATGGTCACCTGCAAAAAAATTGACGAAAATTGCAGTGAAGGGGAAAAGGAGTATTTTTCACATGTTTTAAATCAAGAGAAGTGTCAAGGTGAAATATGTCCTAATAAATATGAAATAGGCAATGCACAATGGTTAAATGGAAAAGAGTACTGGTCTTCAGAATTAGATCAAAGTGAAAGAGAGGAAATTAGAAATGTCATCGACTCTATAAAACAGCAAGGGGAAAATGTAGACTGTAGCAAGCTTTCAGAGAGCAGTGCAAGTAAGATAGATACGCGCATTTTAAATTTACTCTGTGGACGTATATGTAAATTTTCTTTCGGCAGCGGAGAAAAAGGTTGCGTATATATTGAATACAATAGTATAGAAGGTGAGATATTCAATACTTTAAATTCTAGAGGTGAATCTGTTATTGCTGAAATTATTGATAACGTATTAAAGGAAAAACGGGTAAAAACTGACATTACACTATTACGTGTTCACATGGATAATGAGGAATTTGAACACATTCCAGGAGGCGGTATATGTATTAACTGTGATCATAAGATAGATCGTAACCATCCAAAACCAGAGTTAACTTTTAGTTTAGGTGATGGTAAGGGCAAGGGTGGTTTCAATATAAGAGTAACGAAGAACCATAGTCTAAAAAACAACTTATATATACATGTTTCTGATAAGTTTCCTGAGCACAATCCTGGTGAAATTCTGGGGGATATACCTGTGGATATCAGTGAAGTTCATAATACTGAGTATATGGAAAGATTAAAAGAAAAGCTAAAAGACAAGAGTGGCACTATATATTACGGAATAAGAGATCATGGCTGTGATTATAAGAAAAATGAGGGTCAGTTTAGTATTAACCTTACAACTAAAGAGCCACCTGTAAGAACTTTTAGTGCGATATATAATTTTTTTGATGAAAAAGTAAAAACTGCATTTTTCGGTTCTAGCTACAAAGACACTAACGCGATTCACTCTGATACTAGCCCTGTGAAGTCTCTTTATCAAAGTTTTGTAGCATCAAATAGAACAAATACCATCAGATCTACAATAGTGTCGTTATTAGTATTATATATAGTTTTATACACCCTTTATTACTTTTTTGGATTGTCTCATGCTTCTATATATGAATTTTTAATTATATGTGTAAAGATAGGAGTTATTACCCAATTGCTGAACGATAACAGTTGGAGTTTTTTTTATAACAATGCATTTTCTATTTTTGTTAATGCTCCAAAACAGTTAATAGAAATAGCAAATTTCAGAGGTACAACATCAAATGTTTTTGAATTTCTTGATTTACCGCTCAATAGGTTTTTATCAGCACACTCAGTGTTACTAATAGTATCTCTTATATTCTCCGGTCCTTTGGGTATTGTATCGTTTTGCTTGGTGATTTGGGGTTTGATAACAGTGAGCTTATCGATGTTTAACGCCTTATTTTCTTTTATCACATCTATAGCAATAGTTGCATTATTGCTTTCCTTGGCGCCTCTTTTTATTATTTGCCTTCTATTTGGATATACTAGACAGATGTTTCACAATTGGGTCAAAAATTTAGCAAGATTTGCAATTCATCCGGTAGTGCTTTTAATTTTTATATCATTAATAAGCCAGGTTATGGATTATATTGTGTATTCGGTCTTTAATTTTGAGGTCTGTCCTACATGTATACTTAATCTTAACTTAAAGATTTTTAATCCTTGTATTATTTATGGTTATGCTTCCAAACATGCACCTAATATCACCGCTATGATGGCTTTTGTGATTTTGGGACATGCTATGAAAGCTTTAGTTGAGGCATCTTCAACAATATCTGATTCGTTGTTTGGTGTTTATGTGGCAAGCGAACCAGGAAGGCAATATCAGCAAAGCTTAATGGGAACAGTAGGTTTAGATGAACAAAGTATCCAAAGAAGAGCAGGTCAGCAATCTGGTACACCAAGTCGAAGACCTCAAATACCACAATCAGCTCAAAGATCAGCACCTAAAATACCGACAAACACAGGAAATCAATGATGAGCAGAAAATCATTATTATTGATACTATGTCTTGTAATTACTGGCTGCACAATGGATTGTGTTGAACCTGGGCTGCAGAGCAGAAATACTAGTGTCAGTATAGATGTTCCAGTTCGTGAAGCTGGCGAAGGAGTTAAAATTCATTGGGTTGATTCTGGTCAAGTAATTAGCAAGGATGAGAAAATCAAATTTACTCTTGGTGGGTCAGTAAATTTTTGTCCTCTTAAAGAAGGGAAAAATCCAAAGAGAGTACTTGTGCCCGCTGTATTTTGTGCTAATGATTTAATACCAAATTACAGTAATAAGTTAACTGATAATGCTAGTCTTGATGAACGAGAAATATGTGGGGATATAGGCTTTGGAAATAATGAATTCTATAGCAATAGACGTTATGTAGATACTGGAATTAAAGCAAATCCTGGTGATAAGTTAAGCTTTAGCTTAGTTCCCAGAGAGATAACGATTGATTATGACAATCCACAAGGAAAAGGTATCAGTTTTGATGATAATTGCTATAGAACTGAAAAAGGGGATGAAAAAGATAGAGCTACAATAAGAGACATGCTAAACGGAGGAAAGTTCTTTTGTGGAGAAAGTGGTAAAAGAACTGTAGTAGAATTTCCGCCGCTGAATAAAGAAGAAATGAATAAAAGAAGAGTGCTAGTTGGCAATGGCTACACTCCATATGATAATAAGGTACATTTTAATAAGGATTATATTCAAAATTCATGGATAAATGGTGCGTTGTTAGATCTACGACGAACTAAAATAGGACTGAATGAATTATGTAATGGGAAAAGGTGTGATTTTAATGAGCTGAACAAATACAGTTCTTATGAACTTAATTGTTACTATCAGAATATATGTTACAACGCAAAAGGTATAGGGGAGAATTGCGTCTCTTCTATAAGGTATGAGAAGTATGATAAAGGAAATACATGTGACATGTATTCTCACCTTAAACGTATTGAGGATGAACTAAAAAAGATTGAAGAAAATAAGAGGGATTCTAAGCAGATTGACATTAATTTAATATCAAATTCTAAATTAAACTTCAAAGAGGACAGAGGAGATATTTCTTGGGCCGAAGCTCTTGTTGCAAAAATTGGCGATTTTGATGATCAGGATACTGCTAAAGGTATTCAATGTTTTCCAAATGAGAAAGGTGCGAAAGGAGATAATGTATGTTCACAGATTAATTATAAATTTGAAGATTACTCTCTGAGATTAAATCATGATTATAAAATAAAAGGTATAACACCTGGTAGTAGTGTGATGCTTGCTATAGCAAGTAATGGCAACTACCAACTTCATAGAGGTGGATATCATGTTGAAGTAACTAGATCATGTAACTTTGATGGTGGTAAAAAATTGTATGTGTACTTAGGTGATAATCCGCCAAGGGATCCATCTGCTCGAAAGACTAATGATTTCAAAAAAGTAAAGAGGTTGGATAAAATAACAGAGGATAATGTAGACTATTACATAATAGATGGAAGTCATTTGGTAAATGAAGAGTCTAAGAAAATATATTTTGGTATTAATGTAGAAAACGTAGAGAAAGATGATATTACGGACAAAGATAGCAAATATTATGAAGATAACAAATACACAGTAAATTTATTTTTAAAAAGAAAAATAAACGATTTTATTTCATCAACTGTAAACAAGATTTTTGATTTCATAACAGACGGGAGTGAAGACGGAATTAAAATTCCATATGAAGGATATAGAAAGGGGCTTCTACAAGGAATAAGAGCTTTGCTTATTCTATACGTTATATTTACTGTTGTTGGCTATATGCTTGGAACAATACAATTAAGTAAATTCGATTTTATTATAAGAATATTCAAAATAGCATTTATAGCTTTTGCTTTTAGTGATAGAAGTTGGGAATTCTTTGGTACAACTTTGTCTGGGCTTTTTATTGAGGGTAGCATTTATTTAGTTGATAGTTTTTCTGGCTATATAGGAGAAGGAGGTAAAAAATTTGCATTCTTAGATTTAACAGCCGGAGTATTATTTACAGGAGAAACATGGCTGAAATTTTTATCTTTAATGCTATCAGGACCTTTTGGCTTTATTGCATTTTTGGCAATACTTTATGCTACTTTTGTGTTTTTAAGATGCATTATTAGTGCTACGTTTAAGTATGTAATATCTACTGTTTTAGTGGCATTTTTATTGTCATTGGCACCTTTATTTATCGTATTTATTCTATTTCAACAAACTAAAACATTATTTGATAATTGGATAAAAACGCTGGCTCATGTTTCATTGCAACCAGTCATTTTATTTTCATCCTTGTCTCTTTTAAACCAGTTAATGTATTCAGTTCTATACAACCTCACAAATTTTTCTGCATGCTATCAATGCTTAATTAGTGTAAATTTTTTATCGTATGATCTGTGTCTTATGAAATCAATATTACCTCTTGGGTATAGTCCTGGTACTAGTGTTGATGTTGCGCTCAGTACTGGAGAAAGGGCTGGTGGGCACTTTGCAGCATTACCTATAGATCTAATCCAGGCATTTATATATCTCATCATTGCTAGTGCAATGGAAGCTTTTGTTTCTATATCAGAAACTATGGCGCAGGCGTTGTTCAGCTCTGGTTATGGAGTTGCTCAAAGTGTTAGTCATATTTCTAGGAGCGCATCACAAGCTATGCTGTCAACTGTTGGCCTTGATGATAGAATCCAAAATATGATACATAACATCAAGCAGGGAATGAGTAAAGATCGTAGCAAAATTGAAGCTAAATTGCCTGATACACCAAAGCAAGCAGATGAAAAAGGGAGTTCTGGCAAAGAAATGAGCAAATCTGAAACACTAAGCCAGCCAGATAAGCAAAAGGATTCTGATAAAACAAAAGGACAAGTCAAGGAAGATTGATGAGATATATGGAGTAACTAATTAAAAAGATATTTGAAGTAAGGTTTTAGAAATTTATTCTGTATTGGAAAAAGTTTAGGTATGCAATCACGCTTAGGCAAATGTTGGTTTAGGTTATTAATTTTGGTAATCTGTGTTCTGGTTACAGGTTGTAGTAAGAATGATATGCCTTTTCCAAGATGTATATCTGCTGATTATTTTGGTCCTGAACCCATTGCAATTGGTGCTCATTTTCCAATCGGTCATGATGCGTTTTTTCCAGAAGGTGAAAGTGGAGAACCTATTGATCCTGAAACCGGAGAAATCAATTATGGTTTTCACCCTAATCAAGTAGTGAAGTGGAAGGATACCGGCCTTGAAACCAATGGAGATAGTTTAGTAGTACGAGTAAATGGTGCATGGACATCTTGGAGCAATAGTAATAAGAAGAAATCTCAAAGTAGTTATAGTTTGGAAAGTTTGGAGCAGTTAAAATATGCAACCAAATTTGAAAGAGGGAAAGGTGACAACAGTCTGCCTGACTTTCACTTAGTTTGTAATGATTATAAACCTAGCATACAAAAATTTTCAAGTAAGCCTAAAGAAAGTTGCACTGTAAAGTGCAAGTGCATTAATGAAGATGATAGCGCAAATACAGTATCACGTGGTGCTCCATGTTGGTTTACTAACGGCCATGGTGCTTATCTTTTATTTAAAAGGCCTAGCGATTCTAGTCCTAACGAAAATTTAAAATCCATGCGTAACCCTGAGTCTCCTACTGTACATCTAGGTTACAATTCCGTAGCGGAAGATGGAAGTGGGCTTTTTACTTTAGACAGAGATAACACCACATTACAGGACAGGAGTTGTAATACGGTGAGGTTAGAAAAAGGATGGAAAATATATGTAAAGATATTAGATAGATATTATCTAGATAATGCAGGTGGCTACTCTTTTGAATTTTTGAGCGGAGTGCAGAAACCAAGTAACTTTGGATTTTTTGATTACATTTATAACTATCTAAAATGTGTATTATTGATTAACGAAAATTGTAAAAAGCATTTTGATAGCAATGATCCTGCAGCTGCACAGGCGATGTTCGAAAATATAGCTGAAAAAAGTACGAGCTTTCACAATTTTGTTCTTTCCTTGCTTGTTCTATTTATAGTGATTTCATCGCTTCTTTATCTTTTTGGAATGATAAGAGAAACTAAGCATGATATGCTCATCAGAATGATGAAAATCACTCTAGTAATAGTGCTTATATCTCCTGGAAGTTTTAGATTTTTCTATGATCATTTTCTTGTTTTATTTGTTAAAGGTCTTGAACAATTGATAAGCATAATTACTAATTTTGCTCCCAACATGAACACCGGAGGTAATTCAAACGTTGCTCAAGGAAATGAAGCTAAATTGTTTAGCTTCATGGAGGATATGTTTAATAAGTTTTTTGCTTACTCTGTTTGGAAAAAGTTTGCAGCATTTTTACATTATCAAATGTGGGCAAGTCTCCTTATGATACCGGCAATTTTTATAGGGATTGTCTTATATTTCCTGCTGTGTATGTATGCTTACATAATATTCCTTTCTGGTTTTATGGGTATAGCTTTTCTTGTAGCTATAATGCCGCTATTCCTAATCTCTATTTTATTTTCACCACTGAAAAGTCTATTTGAGGGTTGGATAAAATTCTGTATTAGTTTCTGTTTGCAATCAATTATGATATTTACCCTGCTGTCATTACTTGCTGCGATGATAATGAATACCTTTTATAAACAGTTAGGCTTTACTGTGTGCTATAATAAATGGCTTGAAATAAAGTTATGTGCTCCAAAATGGGTATTTGGTGGTTTTTGTATAATTGATAAAGAATACTTTAGCTGGACTCCAGGGCAAATTTTTGTACCTTATGCTATTGGAGAGGCTTCTACATTGAACGTAGATAAGAATATAGAAGGTATAGAAAAACTAAGCAGAATAGGTGGTACAGTAAAGTTTACTGGTGGCGCTGGATATATCCCTCTTCCACCAGATTACATTAATAAAGGTTTTCGTTATATAGATTATCCTTTCTTTAATCCAATTCCTGGAACTAAAGATAATCCAGCAGACCACTATATTGCGGAAAGTGATATGATAGTTAGTAATGGCTGTAGTGCAAAAGATCTAGTACGCTTAACAAATAGTTTATCTCATGCATCAGAGAGGGCTGACATTATATTACTGATCAACAATATAGAGAAAAGGATAGGTGATGTTAGTGAAATAATAAAACGCTACTGTCAAGATATAAATAAATGCAATAGTTATAGGGAAATAATTAATGAAATAAGATCTTTAGTGCGGAGTGCGATAAAAAAACAAGGTTGTAGAATACTGAAACTTCATGATTTATATAAGGATCCCAACAGTGAATACTGTCAGAAATGTAAAGATTGTGAGGATTGCAAAAATTATAAAGAAAATAGTGATTACCAAAGGGTGCAAGACATACAGAGAGGTTATTTAATCAACGCAGGAGAGATCTTTGTATTGTTCTTGCTTTCGTTTTTGATGTTTTCTTTGAAGGAGTTTGTACAACAGATGGGCTCAAGCATTGCCGGTGGTGGGTTTGGTGTTTACAATATATCTAGTATGTATCAAGCATCACCTGTGACTGGTTTAATGCAGGGATTAAAACAACAGATGCAAGATAAAATTGGTGGAGGGCTAGAGTCTTTAGGTAATTGGGCTACTCATGTACCGGACAGATTAGCTGGAGGTACAGCTAATTTGCTAGGTAGAATACCAGGAGTTGGGGGTGTGCTGAAATATGCTATTAATGTGCCACGTAAGCTTGTAGGTGCTACTATTGAAGCAACAAAATTTGCAACATCACCTAAAAATGATGTTGATAAGCTTGAGGAAAAAATCTACAGGGCGTTTGGAATTGATAAAGAAGATATTGCACATAGAAGAATTGATAAATATTTAGAATATTATAAAGGATATGTAGGATCACATTTGGGCTATACAATAGAAGATGCTATGAAGTTTACTTGGGAACATGGTCTCGACTCTATAGGAATTAACCCTGCTACAGGAGAAAAGGATGGTTACCAGCATAATCTACTCTATAGAGCAAAAACATATAGACGGGAATTTCTTGAGAAGCTTCATGACTACACTATTGGCCGCAAGAGAGAACCAGAAGAAGATGAATCATCAAAAGAAAATAAGCCTAATCAATCAAATCGAAAATTAGGTACGGAACCAGAAACCCTAAAAAACACTACAGAAGCTATACGTGCCGGAGAAGATAGAGAGCGTCAAGATAATGAAAGGAATGAGAACATAGAGAATGATGAAGAATCGTAATTTCAAAGGGCTAAGTTATTATGGTCTTCAGCAAGACGAAGATGGTAATATCAAGTTAAACGATTACAATGATGTTTTAAATGCGCGCAGAGCGAGGGTAGATTTGTTACTAGATAGCACTAAGCAAGGTGATGTTAGTCTTTCAAAGCTAAATAAAGCTCTGAATGAGAGACTTATAGATGATAAAGGGCTATCGTCAGAATTTGACAAAGAAGACAAAGAAATTGCACAGAAGGAGCTTAAGATGTTCTCTATTTTAGACGATCTTGATAATCTTGCAAACATTGAAAGTGAAGATCTATTAGAGGTTAGTTTGTTACTATCAGATCTTAGTTTTATAGAGAGAAATATTGTGTTGAATGCCGATCAGAGTTCTGATCTAATAGGGTTCAAAAATCTATTTATAGAAAAAAAAGCATCTGGTGAGGAATATAGTGATGAAGAGTATCACAATTTCCTCGATAGTATAGAGAAAATCAATACTTTAATTAAGTTAGAGTTAGAAAGTAGAATTGAAGGGATGGGTCATGATGAAAAAAACAACCATGATGATTTACAAGACGAGATTGGTCGTGCAATCAGTATAGAGAATAAATCAAAGAAAAGCGATTGATCTTGCGTTCCTCCACAAGCAACCTTCTTTCTATTAGACTGCTGAAGCTATGTTGACATTAAATGTGTATTATAAATAATTAGTTAACTTCGAACTTGTTTTATATGTTACGTGTTATTGCGGGTAAATATCGTGGAAGAAAAATAACTACAGGCAAGAATTTAGCTGCACGGCCCACTATGAGTAGTGTCCGAGAAGCAATATTTAGTATACTTTCTTCAAGAAAACCTATTTATAACCTAAATGTACTTGATTTATTCTGCGGAAGTGGCTCTTTTTCATTTGAAGCACTTTCTCGAGGTGCTAAACATGCATTCATGGTAGATTCAGATTATTACAATTTGCAACTGCCTAAAAAAACAGCAGAAGATTTTGGAATTACGAACGATATCACGTTAATTTGTTGCAATGCTAACGGATTACCAAGACCTATTTCAAAGTGCGATATAGTTTTTATGGACCCACCTTATAATATCAATCTGGTTAACTCAACTTTAGACGAGTTAGCTCACTCAGGCTGGTTAAATGATGATGCGTTAATAATTCTAGAAATGAGGAAAAATGAAGGTTTTGAGTGCAATAAAAACTTCAATATAATTGTGGAGCGTACCTACGGTATTGCAAAAATAATTTTTCTTTCTTCACTCACTTGAATTTCTTTTGTAAACATCTATAGCTAAGCTAAGTAAGATTTTTCCGAGGACTGAAAGAAAAAATCAATTCGTTTTGGTGGGAATAGGGTGTGTAACAGCAAATCAATACGAGTTGATATACTAGAAGAAGCAGTATGGAAAGAAATGAAGATGGTACTCAAAGAACCAGAGGCAATGACTAAGGAATATCAGCTCAGACTCGTAAAACATGAAAGTACGCAAGCAAAGGATTAACTTGAAAAGCGTGCAAGTAAAATAGAACAAGGTATAGAAAAATTAGCTTATGTATATGCAAGGGGTCATATAACGAAGGAAAAGTATGACTTAGAAGTTGAGAGCATGGAAAAGGAGTTAAAGGAATCAGAGATCAAAGGGAAGAAGCTATCGATGAAAAGAGTCTACAGAGAGAATTAGATTTTATCACAAACAGTGTAGAAAGTTTTTCCTCTGAGAGAGCTTAATCAAGCAGACTATGAAACTAAACTTGATATAATAAGAAAGTTAGTTCAACGCATTGAAATTGACGATGATAACGTACATATAGTGTTTCGATTGAAAGAACTTACTCTCGAAAGGCAAAAAAAAGTGTTCAACATTGTATCGGGATGCCAGTGTCAGCTACTTGCATGACATCCTCTTGCTTCTATAGGTGTCTTTATCTCGTCTACTTTATTTTGCCACACAGATACAATGGTTTCACATGCACTTGGTAGGCTATCTATTTTGACAAAGAAGGACTACCAACACCTTCAGCGTTTGCATCACTAAACTTACTTGCTACTTTATCAATAGTCCAAACGAGTGGCGTAACAACGAGCGCAGCAGCCCAAATAACAGCACTAACAACATAACTCAAAACTGTGTTAACAAACTGAGCTAATGCACTACTATGGACACGTGCCTTACCTGACAACATGGATGAATAATCTATCAACGATTTTGTACTGTACTTAAGATCACAACCATCTGTTACTTTCGCTAACCCTTTTGCCGGCCAATATGATAGATACGCCAATGCTAGATATAAAGGTTGTAGGGCTATATTAGCTAATGTATAAGTAGTAAGATAAGTCAGAGAATGACACCTCAAACTACCAAAAGCTACATTTTTCACTGGCTCAATAACACTATTAATATAATAAACGGACTTATAGAAACTATTTTGTGGAACTTCGTTACCTCGAACGCTTTTGGTAGGAACATCTCCGAATTTAACATATTTCTTAAAATTACTATATGAACTTGACATATTACCCCTCTAAAAATAAAAAATAATTACCTTGTCAGTATAGTTCATTTTAGAATAACTGCAATAAACATCTTACAAATTATGTGTTGCGCAAAAGCACATATTAACATACCATCGAAAATAAAGAGGTCAGCATGAGTTTTACTTTACCTGAGTTGCCATATGATAAAGCAGCTTTAGAGCCTTATATATCTGTAAAGACATTAGATTTTCATTATGATAAGCACCATAAGGGATATTTAAATAAACTCAACGAACTGGTTGAAAACACAGATTATCAACATATGGAAATTGAGGAATTAGTAACGAAAGTTCATGGAAATAATAATACAGTTCCTATTTTTAATAATGCAGCACAAGTTTGGAATCACACTTTTTATTGGAATTCAATGAAAAAAAATGGTGGTGGTGAGCCTAAAGATGATGGTCTTCTAGCAAAAAAAATTCAAGATGATATTGGTGGCTTTGACAAATTTTGTGAAGAATTTTCAAATTATGGAGTAAGCCAATTTGGCAGTGGATGGGTGTGGTTAGTGCTTGAAAAAGGAAAACTCAAAATCACTAAAACTCCAAATGCGGATCTACCGCTAATTTATGGCCAGGTGCCACTACTTACTATGGATGTATGGGAGCATGCATACTATTTGGATTGCCAAAATCGCAGAATTGACTACATAAAAGTTTTTCTTGATCATTTGATCAATTGGGATTTTGTAGAAGAGAATTTAAAGAAGAATATATAAGATGAATATACCACAAGTAACAAAACTAGATAATGGTCTGCGCATAATAACTGAGAGAGTGCATGAAGTTGATTCCGTAGCTTTAAATATACGAGTTGGTGTTGGCAGTAGAGCTGAAAGTGCAAGTCAAAATGGAATATCTCATTTCCTAGAGCACATGGCTTTCAAAGGAACAAAGACAAGAACTGCTTTTGAAATTGCAAAAGCTTTTGACGATATAGGTGGAGCCTTCAATGCCTGCACCGGTAGAGAAAGCACCAGTTATTATGCAAAGGTTCTTAAAAAAGATATAAAAACTGGCATTGATATATTAATAGATATATTAATGAATTCTACATTTCCAGAGGATGAATTGGAACGCGAAAAGGGTGTTGTAATACAAGAGATTTTTCAAACTAATGATTCACCGAGCGATATCATTTTTGATAAGTATTTTGAAGCAGCTTATAAAGATCAACCATTTGGTAGATCAATCCTGGGCACGCAAGATACTGTCAAATCTTTTACTCGAGAAGATCTGAATAACTACATAAAGGAGCATTACTTTGGCGGAAATATGATATTTGCTGCTGCAGGAAATGTTGAGCATGAGGAAGTTGTTCAATTAATCAAAGACTTTCTCTCAAAGATTCATTCAAAAGAGCTGAAAAAAAGCGAGAATGCAGGTTATACCAGTGGTGAGTATCGAGAGCATCGTAAATTAGATCAGGTGCACTTGTTAATTGGGCTACCTAGTGTTTCTCGTGATGATAATAAATATCACACATTTAAAGTGCTTGATTCTATACTGGGAAGTGGCATGTCATCACGCCTGTTTCAGGAAGTAAGAGAAAAGCAGGGTCTTGCTTACTCCATTTACTCATTCAACTCTAGCTATGCTGATACGGGAATGCTTTCGATTTTTGCTGGTACAGATAGTAGTAATCTAGATAAGCTTTTAAAATCCATAACGACAGAGCTAAAGAAATTGTCTACAGATGATTTAAAGGAAGAAGAAGTAAATAGAGTAAAAGAACGAGTAAAATCTCAAATTTTAATGTCACGCGAAAGTGTTAGCTCACGTGCTGAAACATTAGGACACTACTACGGTAACTATAATAAATACATCAGTAAAAACGAATTAATAGAAAAAATTAGTGCTGTTACTATTTACGATATAAAAAAAGCAGCAGAAGAATTGCTATCTCAGCATGAAAAAATTACTTTAGCTGCGATTGGAGAAATTAATTCACTGCCAAGTTACGATAAAGTGGTTTCTATGCTTAGTGTACTTTAGTTATGTTGCTTATGCTCACTAAAAAGTTCAATGAATGGTTGCAAAATCCTTTCTATAAAAAGTTTGCTTTCTGGTTCATCGCGTATACCACTAATCATTTTATTGAAAGTTTTTTCGCTGTTTTGTAAAAATAAATAGCTTTCTACTGATTGCACAATAGACAAGGCAGTTAAAACTCCTCCTATCACTAAACAAGAAGCTATAGCAGGTACAGTACCCACTGCAATTCCAGTTGCGATTAATGATAAACCAGCTAAGAGTGTAAAGGCTGAAACGCAAAACGCTATTTGATGTTTTTCTTTATTTTTAACCATAAATGCCTCACAAAATTATATTTTTAGTATACCCGTATATATACGGTACTGTCAAGTTTTTAAAGAAGATTAAAAAATGCAACGCACATGTACAAAATATGAACTAGGTATATAGTTCACAATGCAGCGGTATTTCACTAATCCAATTATTTTTTTCCTGATCTAGCCTATCATTCAATATTGCTTGTCTTATTGATTCCATCAACTTATTCATGAAGAAAACATTGTGAATGGTAACGAGTGTATAAGCCAGCAACTCTTTAGCTTTCAGTAGATGGTGTATATAGGCTCTTGAATGTTTTCTGCAAGTAAAGCACAAACAGTCATTTTCAATTGGGTTATCATCTAGTTCGAATCGTTGATTTCGCAAATTAATATGCTCTTTACGCTTTGAAGAAATAGAATCTCTGTTTTTTACTTTAACAAGCGCGCCACCATGTCTTGCGAGGCGAGTTGGATGCACGCAATCAAATGTATCAACTCCAAGCTCTACTCCACGAAAAATGTCTACAATTCCACCAATACCAAGCAAATGAGTAGGCCTATCTTTTTTTAAATGTTCCATAGTAAAGGAAACTACATCATACATCTGCTCTTTACTTTGACCAAGTGATCCACCTATTGCTTGACCAAAAAATGGCAAATCGTTGATAAAATCACAACTTTCTCTACGCAAATCTTGATACACTCCGCCTTGACTAATTCCATAAAGCGCCTGTTTGCCATCATTATTTTTTTCAAACTTATTTAAAGAACGTTCAGCCCATCTATGGCTCATGAGCATTGATTTTCTTGTGTATTCTTTACTGACATGGAATGGAGTACATTCATCTAAAACTAGGATTAAATCTGCACCTAATTTTTGTTGAATTTGTATCGACTTTTCAGGAGTTAGACAATAAGTTTTACCATTTATGTAAGAACGAAAAATTGCCCCATCCTCGTTAATTTTGATCAGAGTTTTTTGCTTCTGTCTTATTCCCTTTATTTCTTCCGAAACTGACCCGTGCCCTAAACTAAATATCTGGTATCCACCAGAATCAGTGAGCATTGGCCCACTCCATCCCATCATCTTGTGCAAGCCACCAAGCTTTGCCACAGTATCCTCTCCCGGTTGGAGCATTAGGTGATAGGTGTTGGAAAGTATTATCTGAGTACCTGCTTCTCTGATTCTCTCGATATCTGCAGCTTTAATAGCAGCTTTGGTTGCACAAAATATAAATGCTGGTGTTTCTATACTTCCATTTGGAGTTTTGATCGTTCCAACTCTTGCAGAACCTGATTGCTTAGTTATCCTAAACGAGAACTTTTCCATCTATTTACTTGAAAGTTCTGCTATGATATTTTCCACTTTTTCAGGAGTGAGGTTTTCATAAAAGTCATTATTGATCTGCACCACAGGGGCATTAACGCATGCACCAAGACATTCAACTTCCTTTAAAGTAAATAGATTATCTTTAGTAGTTTCACCGATATTGATTCCTAGTTTCTTTTTAAAGGTATTTAACACTTCTTCGCTATTGCACAACCAGCAAGGAGTTGTTCTACAAATTTGTATGAGATATTTACCTACTGGTTTTAAATTATACATGGTATAAAAATTTGCCACTTCATACACGCGAATATGTGGAATATGAATCATGTCAGCAACGTAGCGCATGGCAGATTCAGGAACCCATCCGCATTGTTCTTGAACCAGGTATAGTAAAGGCATGACGGCACTACCTTCTCTACCTTTAGGATACATCTCTATAGACTTTTTCGCTTTTCTGAGGTTGTCTGATGTAAAACTAAACTGCTCTTCTTTCTCTTTCATCTAATAAAGTTCGTGTAAATCTCAACAAATTATACTTGAAGAGTTAACAATTGCAATTGTTGGTTTTTTGAGCTCTACAATATTATATCTGTAGAGTGGGTGCATTCAATTTGTGAATTCTTTACTGCTACTCATTTTCCATATTTCGCTTTGCAGATTATAAAGGTATTAATTTCTTAATTTTAGTTAAAATTTTATTGACGTTACATATAGAAATAATCATAATAGCGTTTTATTAAAATTTTAAATATAATTATGTCTATATTAAGTAGATTATTTAGAGTTAATACAACTACACTGAAAGTTAAAGAAGCGATAGGTTTTAACCCAGTAAACGTAGGGTTGATTGAAGGAAATGGAGTTACTTATGGACTCAGCTATCAAGATAACGGCAATGGAAGCAGTAGAGTAAAGTTACTTATTAGCTCACTATATCAATCAAAAACATACGAGTGTGATACAGGTGTTAACGTAGCAAATGAATTTAAGGGCCAATTATCTCCCACACTAATAGAAAATTCAGCTGAAGTAGATAAAGTTGGAGTTATCTTTCCTACAGAAGAAATTAACAAAAAAGAAAAGTGCATCAAAGGCTTAACATTCAACACTTACGAAATCAAGCATTCAACTAATGTTCCCTTAGTTGAATACGTAGGAAAAGTAAAATTGTACAAGAACATTGATATAAATAATCTTGCAAATGAAGACAATAGTTACTTTCAACCAAAAGCAGTAAAAGTTGGTAATGGTAATGTCATTGTAATTGCTCATAACTTAAAGGATCAAATTTTAGTTTCTTGGTACTTAGAATTAAAAGTAGATGGAAAGTTCAGAGCTTTACCTGGAAAAGCAGGTATTATAGAAAGAAAATTATTCAAATTTGACAATCCAGGGCAATTAGTACTAGATGAAAATACGATGCTTTATGCACAGATGAGAAAGATTACTAAAAATCAAGAAGTAAGAACAAACATTTTTAAATTTGATGTGGCTGAAGTAGTTCAGAATCTGAAAGATAGAAAGGGAGCTAATGACTTTTTGCTTGGTAATAAAAGCGGCCAATTAAATATAGCACCATCTACTATCTATAATCCAGGAAAAATAAACTTTTTACAGTATGTAAGACGAACTGAAGGTGATGATTTAGTTGCTTTTCTTGCGAAAAAACAATCTTCTAATACGCAAGAATTGCATTTAGCAAGGCTTGCTAAGAGAGGACCAAAATCAAATTTTACTGTTTGTGAATGTGAAGATCCTATAGAACAATTGTATGTTAAAGACAATGGTCAAGGAGGTTTTATCGTCACTGCGGTAAGTGGAGAGAGTATTATAACTTTTAATAGAGAGAGCTCTGGAAAATCTTCTGAAGCAACGATAATACCGACAAGCAGTATCAAAGCTCTCAGTGATTTTGTTAATATCATTAACGGCCAATTGATGCCTAGTATTATTTCCAGCAGTACTGTGGCTCCTATAACTGTTACAGAGACGGTTGTGACTTCTAAGAAAACGACGACTGCTGCAATTACTAGCACAACAGAAACCGACACTGTAAAGACTACCAAATTAACAACAGAAGCATCAACTATCATTGTACCAACTTCCACAATGAGTAAATCTTCAACAGAGTCAACAACTCAGGCAAGTACAGTAACAGTGGAGTCAACAACAGTAGCATCAACTACCACTGCACCTACTTCTACAACGAGTAGGCCTTCAACAGAGTCAACAATTCAAACAAGTACAGTAACAGTGGGGCCAACAACAGTAGCAAAAACAACTACTACTCCACAAGCGACCACAGTTGCTACAACGTCAACTAGTGTGCCTTCGGAAACTGAGACAAGTACTGTAAAATCTACAGCAGCGACTGTTGAGTCAACTTTTACAGCAAGCAGTACTACGATGAGTAAGCCTTTAACAGAATTAACAACTAAGATGAGTACGTCATCAGAACCAACAACAGTAGCTGAAACTATTGCGACCTCACAAGCGACTATGATTACTACAATGCCAACTAATGTGACAACAACAAACTCAGAGGCAACTATACAAACAGTGTCCACTATATCAAATACTGGAACAAAGGTAACAACTCCTTTGTTCACTACAACTTTACTTCCTCAAACTACTCCTTCACCACAGCCCGCTCAGCTTGCTATAGAGTCTAATAGGGCAGGAATGATAGGTGGGTCTTTGGTTGGAGCGATAATAAGTATTGCTGGAATTATAGGATTCATAACATACAAATATGTTAAGGGTCGTAATTCTGCCCCTGTGTTAGAACTAACTAATTTCAATGATAGAAGGCGATCATCTTCAAGTGGCAATAGCGATGAAGAAATTTTTATCGCTAATAACAGAATGAGACATATATCTATGCGAACTATGGATCAATCTGAAACAGTGCTAAACAGTATATCGGTGGAGAGTAGTAGTCGGTCAAGAAGTAGCTCATCGTCTTCAAGCGGTGGACCAGGATCTTGACTGACTGAGCTAGAGTCTAAAAGTGAAAAAAGCTTATCTTGGGATAGCGATGATGTACCGGAATATCACCTTTAGCTATTTGTCTGAATGTTTTTAGTATGTAGACTGTTAGGAAATTTTCTTTTGCTTTTATGATTTTAATGTTAAAGTATAATTCCTAGGTGCAATAAGTAGCTGCTGTTGTGTGATAAACACAGCAGAGGAAAGTCCGAGCTCCAAGAAAAGGTAGTGACGGGTAACGCCCGCCGGAGGTAACTCCAGTTATAGGGCTACAGAAAATTACCGCCTAAATATTATTAGGTAAGGGTGAAAAGGTGTGGTAAGAGCACACCATAACAATGGCAACATTGGTAGTCAAGTAACCAACACTAGGAGCAAGATTAAATAGAAGTAGATTTTATGTTTTTCTCATATCTACTCGGGTAAATCGCACGAAGTAAATGGTAACATTTACTCCAGATAAATAGCTACATAAACAGAACTCGGCTTATATTTCACCTAGGCAATGCATGAATGTCAGCCATACTATGTAAATGTATCAAACATTTCACATACCCTGTACGCTCAATTTGACCACCTATATTCCTTTTACTTCTTGGCTTATCTCTTTATTTTATTGTCCCAAATTTGGGAGAAAAACCCTGGACTTGAAGTCCATCCTTTTAAGAATATAATTTTAAGGTGAAAAATCTGAAAGAATGTGGAATATTATAGAAAAAGCAGTCACTCTGTATATATATCACATAGTGTGGATAACAAAATATCGATATCCAGTACTAGTTGGAGATATTGGAAAGAAAGCTAAAGAAGTTGTACAAGAAGTATGTGCAAATAATCAAGTAGAAATTATCAGAGGTAGAGTTGCGTCAAGTCATGTACACGTATACGTTTCTGTACCCCCATACTTAAGTATTAGTAAGTTAGTGCAGTTAATAAAAGGAAAAAGTTCCAGAAAAATCCAGCAAAACTTTCCAGAGCTAAAAAAGAGATATTGGGTTGTGGGCAGTAGGCTACTTTGTCAGGACTAGCGGAAATGTAACTGACGAAATGATAAAAAATTATATTGAAAATCACTCTAAAAAAGAAGATAAATTTGGTGACTTTCAAGTCGAAAGTTAGCATTCTATGCTCTCTCTCAATCTTTGGATTTTAATCCATAGTGGTTGAATTCCTTTTGAACTTAACAAAGCTTGAATTTTAACCGAGCTTTTCCTTTAACTAGTCATTCTCTATCTCTAAAGCCTTACTTTCTTACCTATAACTTTTTAGCTCCGCTTCCAACTTTTCTATCTTTTGTTGCAAATCTTTGTAAAGTTCTAAAAGACTGACCACGTTACCTCACTTTTAGGATTAGTTTTTATCTTACTAAATCTACCTTTTCGCTTCTTCAATCAACAAGTAAATAAAGCATTTCATGCGCTGTCCTTGACTTGTTCTGCTTGATAGTCACTACTGCTTTCGCTTATATTAACACTAGAGTATTCTTCATCGTCAACATACTCTTTTAGAACATATCCTCTACCCCAAACGGTTTCTATGTGGCTTATTCCGTCATTTGCACTTTCAAGTTTTTTACGTAATTTACACATAAAAACATCAACTATTTTGTTGTCTGAAGGTTCGTCCAAGCCATTGTAAAGATGGTTTAAAAACATTTCTTTTGTCAACACTGCTCCTTTACGCAATGCCAGCAATTCTATCATGGAATACTCTTTGTTAGTAAGGTGAACTGTTTTGCCTTTTACCTCAACAATCCTGTGATCAAAATTGATATTCATATTACCAATCTTTATCACTGATTCGGGATGGCCTTTAGTACGTCGGACTATGGCCTTAATTCGAGCTAATAATTCGCTCTTGTGAAATGGCTTGGTTAAGTAATCGTCGGCACCATACCCAAGTCCTTTAGCTTTATGGTTGGCAGCGGAGATACACGAAAGTATTAAAACAGGAACTTTGATTTTTGCACTTCTTAATCTTAACAGTATATCATATCCATCAATATCACCAGGCAGGTGTATATCTAGAATAACTAGATCGTAACAGTCTCCACCCGAGGAAACCATATTATTGTTATAATCTTGTGCAGAAGTAACAACGTCGCAAAAATGTCCATCAGAAGTTAAGGCATTAACTACAGTCCTTGCACTTACTTGATCATCTTCAATTAATAATATACGCATATTTTACACCCCATAAATAATTTATAATTTTAGTAATATATATAACCAAGGAAAGTAACAAATCAAATTTTTATTAATGAATAATAGAAATTACACTTATTAATTAATAGTTAATGTGTCGTTCCAAAATTATACAAATAGATCTAAAATACAATAGATATACTATAATAATACTATTTTTAGTAAATATTGAATAGAAGCTATTTTTATTAAAAGAATACTTAGGTTAATAGATATTTAAACTATTTTATACTTTTATGTTATATTTTTAATTTACTTATTCTACAGTTTTAAATTATAAGTAATACTTTCAGGAATATTGAGTGGTAATATCAGTTTTAGGTGCTGGCGCATGGGGTACAGCAATTGCGATTTCATTAAGTGGTAAGAAAAATGTAATTTTGTGGACTCGCAATAAGGCCATATTTGAATCAATTAAAGAGAAAAGAGAAAGTGACAAGCTACCTGATTGTCCAATTTCTGATAATGTATCAGTAAAATTAGCTATTGAAGATGCAGTGAATGCTTCAGTAATAATTCTAGCTGTTCCCACTCAGTCTCTAAGGGAGATATGTCATCAATTGAATGATTGTAACCTAAAAAAAAATGTAGCAATAATTTTGGCTTGTAAGGGAATAGAAAAATCTACATTAAAATTACCTAGTGAAGTAGTCAATGAAGTTTTACCTAATAATCCTCTTGCTGTTTTTTCTGGTCCTAGCTTTGCTATAGAAGTTGCAAGAAAATTACCATATTCGATGGTTCTTGCATGTCAAAATGAAGTATTAGGTTTAAAATTAGTATCAGAGCTACAGCAAGAAAATATTAAATTGTACCTTAGTAGCGATGTTATAGGAATACAGGTTTGTGCAGCGTTAAAGAATGTTTTTGCTATAGCATGTGGGGTTGTTCTAGGTAGGTTTGGGTTTAATGCTCATGCAGCATTAATTACGAAAAGTATGAGTGAAATTAAGGCTTTATACTCAGCAAAAGTTGGTGACGGCAATGTAGATATAAATACACTACTTGGACCAGCATGCTTAGGCGATTTGGTTGTGACATGCACATCATTAAATTCAAGAAATCTATCTTTTGGATCTAAAGTAGCTAATAGTAATGGTTCTAGTGCTCAGCAGATTTTATCAGAAGGTAAGTCGGTAATTGAAGGTTTTAACACTGCTAAGTCTGCATTTGATTTAGCAGAAAAGCTAAAGATAAAAATGCCCATATGTGAAGCGATCTATAGATTGCTATATGAAAATACTTCTATAGAAGATACTATTTCTGTTCTTGTAAATTAGTTTTATATTTCGGTATATTGTGAAATTTTTATATAAATTAATATCAACATGGTGGCTATCTGGCACGGTAAAACACATGCCAGGTACTATAGGCAGCTTGGCTGCTTACCCAATTGTTCCTATATTACTCAATGACAGAATTTTAGGTACAGCAATTATTTTTTTTTTATTCTTAGTTGGATTATGGTCTACAGGCAATTATATACAACATTACAAAGCTCCGCATGATCCAAAAGAGGTAGTAATTGATGAAGTAGTTGGTCAATTGCTGACAGTACTTCTAGTTTCAATATTATTAGAACAAGAAATGAATAGCTCTGTATTGTTGGTGTGCTTTTTCTCCTTTAGGTTTTTTGATATAATAAAAGTGTGGCCTATAAATTTGATTGATAAAAATACAAAAGGTCCTTTAGGTATTATGCTAGATGATGTTGTAGCTGCAATTTTAGCCTTTGTTTTTATAGGAGCCTTTTATTGTTTATTGTTGATTTATGCAGAATAAAAAAATTTGTTATTCAAGCTTAATTATTCAGAACCTAAAGGATTATATACTTTATGCAACGAATTTGTCCAAGTGGGAAATACATGACGAATTTGATAATGTTATATTTACAGTAAATGGTACCAGAGAATCGTTATTTAATTTTGTGTTTTGTGAAGATCAATGTACTGAGCTTTCCATATGCAGAACTCTAGATTATCTCAAAGCACGAAATATAGAAGCAACATGGATAATAAGTCCACGTATAAAAATAGGGGGTATTTTAGAAAAATGCGAAATAAAACACGTTAACGCACCAAAAAAAGTTTTACTCAATATAAAAGATTATTTTTTGCCTGATGATGCTGTTCCAAATTTGAAGTTCAATGTTGTAAATAGTAGTGAGCTCTTAGAGCAATTAGATTTACACACTTCTAAAATTTTTTATCATAGAATTAGTATTGTTAGCACATTTTTTCGCCAATTATCGAATTATGATGATAAGAGCTCAAGGTTAAGATTTTTTCTTGTAATGCTAAATAACGAAATTGTTGGAACATGCGGTCTTTATATTCAAGACAGCATAGCTGGTTTTTATAGCGATGGAGTTTTACCAATTTACAGGGGTCGTGGAATAGGAACTCAAATGGTTCTAGAAAGAATAAAGATAGCTAGGCAATTTGAGTGCAAATACATAGTAGCACATTGCATGAAACCTTCTGTAAACCTTTATAAGAGATTAGGCTTTAGGGTATTGGGCAATCTTCACTTATATACCTCTTCAGTACAATCTCTTTGCTGAGAGGTTACAAATTTTTATATTTGTTTTAGAATACTATGTTTTTTTTGTATGAAATAGTTTTACTACTAATTCTAGTATTCTTCTTTTTCTCATATTCTAAATTAAAAATTAGTAATAAAATTAAGGACTTACGACATCAAAATGTTATCATAAATAATTTAATAGATACTGTGAATGATGGATTTTATATTTGGGACGCAAAAAAACGTATAGAAAAATTTTCTCCCAATTTACTAATTTTGCTTAATACTGTTTTTTATTCATTTAATGAGTTTGTAAATTTTTTTGAGCAATCAGAAAGCTTAATTAAAAGTTTTGCTGAGGCAAAGGAAATAAATAAATCTTTTACTCTAGATTTAAAGTCAAAAGACAGTGAGGTTTATTGCACATGTTATGGTAAAAGCATAATAGATTATTCTAATAATGTGATTGGTGTGTTGTTATGGATAAGGAATATCTCCGATTATAAGATAAAAGCTAATGAACTTGAGTTAGAAAATAGTAAGCTTATGCGAGAATTGGAGAACTATAAAAAAATTTTTGACTCTTTACCATTTCCAATACTGAAGTACAATAAGAATAAAAAAGTAAGGTTTTATAACTTATTTTATGATAAATATATAGGCAGCTCTAAAAAATTTACTGTTGCAAGTGGCTCCTATAACGTAAAACCAGGAGAGTGTGTAATAACTTACAAGAACGAACCTAAGGTTTTTAATTTTGTTGAAGTTCCAATGCAAAATTCTAATAGCATAGTAATGTATGGAAAAGATATTAGTGATGAAAAAAAATTACATACTGAGCTAAGCAATTGTTTAGCTGCACAAGAAAGTTTGCTTGAGAAGCTATCGATTGCTGTAGCGATATATAGTAAGAATCAAAAGCTAAAATTTTATAATAATGCTTTTATAAAAACTTTTCAGTTTGATCCAAAATTTTTGGAGTCTTATCCAACTTATCACGAGATTATGCTTCACCTATTTGAATCTAAAAAGCTTTTAGGAAAAAAGGATTTTCAAACTATTAATAATCAAAGACATGAGTTGTTTAAAAGATTACTGGAATCATATGGTGAAACAATACATTTCATGAATGGAAGAACGTTTAGAGTATTAACAATACCCTATGCTTCAGAGGGTCTACTATTTTCTTACGAAGAGTGCCAGAAATAACACTCAAATTCCTTCTCTCTCTACCATAAGCTGTTTTACTTTCGCTATCGCTTTTGCTGGGTTAAGCCCTTTCGGGCAGGTTTTTGTACAATTCATTATTGTATGACAACGATACAACTTAAATGGGTCGTTTAAAGAAGCAAGTCTTTCTTCTTTCTTATTATCACGACTGTCAGCAATCCATCTATAAGCTTGCAGTAATACCGCTGGCCCTAAAAATTTATCACCATTCCACCAATAGCTTGGGCAACCAGTCGAACAGCAAGCACATAGTATACAATCAGACAGACCATCCAATTTTTTTCTATCTTCAGGAGATTGAAAGTATTCTTTATTTTGTAAGGCAGATTTATCTGTTTGTAACCAAGGTTTAATCGATTTGTATTGCTCATAAAATTGGCTTAGATCTGGAACTAGATCCTTTACTATATACATATGAGGTAGTGGATATATTTTTACTTCACCTTTTATATCATGTATAGATTTAGTGCATGCAAGAGTGTTGGTACCATCAATATTCATTGCACAAGATCCGCATATTCCTTCTCTGCAAGAGCGTCTAAAAGTTAAGGTTGAATCTATTTCATCCTTTATTTTTATTAATGCATCAAGTACCATAGGGCCACAATTATCCATATCGATAAAAAATGTGTCTATTCTTGGATTTTTATCATCATCAGCAGACCAACGATAAATTTGAAATCTTCTAATATTTTTTGCTCCAGTAGGAGTAGGATAAACCTTGCCCTTTTTATTAACTTTAGAATTTTTTGGTAAAGAAAACTGAACCATATTGCTTACCTTTTACAGCTAAAACCCCTTTTTTGTAAATAACATATTTTGGTATTATCTACCATACTTTTCCTTTTCAAATTCAAGCAAAGCTAAAATCTTGCTCTCTAAACTTTTCATTATAATTTCTTCATCTTCTTTTTGATGATCATAGCCAAGTAAATGCAGCAATCCATGAACTAACATGTGTGCAGTGTGAGTGAGGATAGATATACAGTACTCATGAGACTCTCTTTCTATTGTATCTACTGCAATTGCTATGTCTCCTAGATCACATTCACTAGATAACTGTTCGCATGGAAATGATAGTACATTAGTTGGCTTATCTATTTCTCTAAACTTAAGATTAAGTTGATGTAGCAAGTTATCATCAGCGAGAGCTATTGATATATTTGGTTTATAATGATCTATTTTTAATTCTTTTAGAGAAGCATTAATAATATTTAATACAAAACTCTGTGGGTCCTTCGTAATACTATGCCACCTCTTATCAAGAATATTTACTTCTAACATGAATAAAGCACCAGAAAGGACATTATCCCATCACTTGACATTGGAACCAAAAAAAGAAGAATTATAGACCATCGTATCATACACACAACTATACGAATATTGTACACTAGAAGTATGTCATCCCAGTCTGGGATCCAGGAATTCTGATTAGACATTAGGTGAGTGAATATAAAAGCTATATTAAAACACAACATTTTTAATGTGGTTGCATTACAGCTGGATTCCAGTGTCAAGCACTGCTTTGTGTTTGATGAAAAATCGGCTACTTCGAAACAAACACTCATACAGCTGTATGTTGTGTGCTGAGGTAATATTGTTTGGCAACAGGTATTACACATCACTCATCCTTATTATTTCATTCCACTCAGTCTCTAAAACTGGAGAAACTGATAAACGTGATTGTTTTAATATAACCATATTTTTCAAAAGTGGGTTTTGTTTTATACTGTTTAACGTCACTTGGTTACTTAAAGGTTTCAAAAATTTTACATTCACTAGTCCAAATTTGGAATTATAAACATGATAATACTCCTTTAATACTTCAACTATTCCAAGTATAACTCTCTCTTTACCTGTATGATAAAAAAATGCAAGATCGCCTAATTTCATAGCTCTCATGTAATTTTGAGCTTGATAATTGCATACACCATTCCACTGCGTCACCTGCTCCTTTTCCATTTTTTGCCAGGAGTATTCGCTTGGTTCTGACTTTAGTAGCCAAAATTGCATTATTTTTTTCTTCTTAAATAAGCTGGTATATCATAAACATTGCTGCCCCACTTAACTCTTTCATTTGTTTGCTCAGTTGAAGCATATTCTTTTGTTTCTAATATTGGAATTTGATTATAAGGCCATTTAAAATTTTTTTCCTCTGCTGGGATCTTGTTTTGATTAACAGATGAATTGTCGTTACAGCTATCAATGCCAGTTGCAAGAACAGAAACTCTAACTCTTCCCTCCATCGCCTGATCAAAAGTGGCACCAAATATTATATTTGCATTTTCATCCACTTCTTCACGCACTCTATTGGCTGCAGAATCAACTTCAAATAGAGTCATGTCTCCACCACCAGTAATATTAATCAATATTCCTTGCGCACCTTTCATTGATACATTGTCAAGCAATGGATTAGATATCGCAGCCTCTGCAGCACTAATTGCCCTATCTTCTCCTTCTGCCTCTCCAGTACCAATCATTGCTTTACCCATCTCACTCATTACTGTTTCTATATCAGCAAAATCAAGATTAATCAGTCCTGGCATGATCATCAAATCAGTTACTCCTCTTATGCCAATATGCAGAACATTATCGGCGAGTTGAAATGCGTCAGCAAATGTAGTTTTCTCGTTAGCAATTCTAAATAAATTTTGATTGGGAATGACAATAAGTGTATCTACGTATTTTTGCAACTCTTCAAGTCCAAGCTCTGCAATGCGCATACGTCGCACACCTTCAAAACCGAACGGCTTAGTTACAACTCCAACAGTCAGTATCTTTTTTTCTTTTGCTCCCTTATCTTTAACTACCGCTCTTGCTTCTCTGGCTGCCTTTGCAATTACCGGTGCAGCACCTGTTCCAGTACCACCACCCATCCCTGCTGTGATAAAGAGCATATGACTATCTTTTATATGCTCCATAATTTCATCAATTGATTCTTCTGCTGCACCTTTACCAACATCAGGCAAAGCACCAGCACCAAGGCCCTTAGTTAAGTTAATACCAAGCTGAATTTTTTTATCACATAATGACTTCTCTAACGCTTGAGCATCGGTATTTGCTACGACAAAATTTACCCCTTGTAAATTGGATTGGATCATGTTGTTTACAGCATTTCCGCCAGCACCACCCACTCCCACAACGGTAATCCTTGGGTGTAATACAGGTAGCTCTGGTAAACTAAGGTCGATTGACATTTAAATTTTACTCAAATATTAGTGAATTCACTTGATAACAAGTTACTGCTTTTTTAACAATATGCAAACATTTTTCATTTTGACATACGCAAACAGTAAACAAGATTTACTTATTCTTAACATTGTTAATCAGTAGGTATAATAATTGCAGACCTTCAAACAACACTATTTAAGATGCAAAAAAACAGAAAGTACTTGTAAGTAAAAAAGGACAGAAGCCTGTCCTTTTTGTTGAAAGCATAATTTATACAGAGAGGCCCTTCCCCAAGCAAAGCATTTCTTTAAGTTCATTAATCTTAGTACCTGGTTCTTTATTCTCTTCGTTTACTTTTGCTGCTATTTTGTCGATGTCGCCATTGAGGGCTTTAATTTTCTCTGATTTACCACTGTTTTTATATGCAAGCACAGGTGCAGTTATTAAAGCTGCTACTGCAGCAACAATTACCAAACTAGCAATGAGCGGATGAGCAACTGCAAATGCAGACATTGCAGTAATAGCAGGACTAACAAGTGTTGCAGCCTTTGTTCCAACTGTACCAACAAAAGTTGCATAAGCTGGACTTAAAAAATAAGCAGCTGTAAGTGAAGCTACTGCTATAACTGCTAAAGAAATACCAATTGTCTTGCCTTTATGTTCTTTTACGAGATCCCAACCTTGCACAGGCACTTCTTTAGCTGCTGACCAAAGTCCTTCGTCTCTATATTTATTTTTTATTGCTTCAAGTTTTCCCATAACTATACTCCAAAAATATTAAAATTTCACTAAGGGTAGTATATGGCAAAAAAAGTTTCCTGTCAAGTAAATTAACTTATTTATACATTCTTATTCTGTAATTTAGTGCTTCTGCAATATGTGCTCTTTTTATTTCCTCACTTTTTGCAAGATCTGCAATGGTTCTTGCAACTCTTAATATGCGTATGTAGCCTCGATTGGAAATGTAATTTTCTTTCAGTACGTATTTTAGTAATTCTAATCCTTCCTCGTCTGGCTTAGTTAATGCTTCACCACTTACTTCTGCATTACAATAAATATTCAATTTACTATAACGCTCAGCTTGAATTTTCCTCGCTGCTATCACTCTTTTTCTAATATTTTCAGTGCTTTCTCCTTCTGAAGAAATTTCAGGAGAGAGTATACTAACGTTTGGCATTTCAATGCATATGTCTATTCTATCAAGCAAAGGTCCTGATATTTTATTTCTATAATCTGTGCCGCATTTTGGAGCTTTGTTGCACGATCTACTTGCATCACCTAAGTAACCGCACCTGCAGGGATTCATTGCAGCTATAAGTTGAAAATTAGCTGGATAAGTAATGTGAGCATTTGCCCTTGCGATAGTGACTTTTCTATCTTCAAGTGGTTGGCGTAGAGAATCAAGCACAAGCCTTGGAAATTCAGGTAGCTCGTCAAGAAATAACACACCATTGTGAGCCATGGTAATTTCCCCAGGCTTTGCATTTTTTCCTCCTCCTATCATCGCTGGCATGGAACATGAGTGATGAGGTTCACGAAAGGGACGAGTTACTTTAAATGTTTCGTTACTGGCTTTTGTTATGCTAGAGATAATATTAACATCAATCATCTCTTGTTCAGTCAAATCGGGTAATAGCCCTATAAATCGCTTAGCAAGCATTGACTTTCCAGTACCAGGAGGTCCAACAAGAAGCATATTGTGTCCACCTGCTGCTGCAATTTCAGCTGCTCTTTTTGCAACAACTTGACCTTTAATATCCTTTATATCTGGAACTGAATTTTTTTCTTTGGGCGCAGCGCTATAGTTAAAAGTTACCGGCTGAATTAACTGCTCACCCTTAAAATGTCTGATAATATCGGTTAATTTCTCTATAGCCAGAATAGAAACATTCTTTACCCATGAAGCTTCTACTCCATTTCCCCTTGGGCAAATTACTCCTTTATTTACCTGTTTTGCATTGATTGCTGTTGGAAGTACTCCTGAGATTGGTATGACTCTGCTGTCTAGTGCAAGCTCGCCCATGATTATATAAGACTGAACTTTTTCAACTGGTATCACATTCATTACAACAAGTAATCCAACAGCAATAGCTAAGTCATAATGACTACCTTCTTTAAGCAAATCCGCAGGGGAAAGATTAACCGTAATCCTTTTTGGAGGTAACAGAAGATTGATTGAATTTAACGCTGCTCTGATACGCTCTCTGGATTCTGCAACAGTTTTATCCGGCAGTCCAACAATATTGACTGCTAGTACAACATTGCATAATTCTATTATGCCTATTTTGATCAAAATTTGCAAGACTTTTTATGCGAAATACTATATACAAGTGATTGTGATTGATTTCAATTTGATGAATTAACATTCTAATAATATTTTGCTTAGTCTGCCAATCCACTTGATCAAGCTTTGATTCAACACTTGAGGAAAAGTTTTTCAAGCTATCTGTAACAAGGCTCAATTCTTGTTGTAGTTTTTTTTGATCAAGCGTTCTTTCTTTCTCTTCTTCAATTTCTTTCAAATGCTGTTTCATTGTTGTGATTCTTGGTTCAAATTCTTCTTGGCTTATAAACCCTTTAGCATAGCTATCAATAAATTTTTTGATACTTAATCTTAACTTACTTTCTTGCTTTTCACGTGTTTGATTATGTAAAGGTTTTTTGTTCTCTGATAATCTACGTTGATATTCATTTGCAATCCTATCTGGCTCTTTCAAGATACTCTTGACTTCTTCCCATATAACTCCATCTAATATATCAGTGCGTATTGATTTATTATCGCAGATTTTATTGCCATTGAATTTGCTAGAGTTTGTACCAGAGCAACGATAGTAATAATATGTCGACTTTTTATGAACGTGGTTTGTACCACAATAAGTATATTGACAACGTTGACATACCATTAAACCTTGCAATAAATATGTTTCTCTTCTTTGTCGTACTCTTGCTCTTTGCCTATTTTCAGTTAGTTGTGCCTGCACTGAATCAAATAAATGCTCATTGATTATTTTTGGTACTGGAATATAAGTCCAATTCTCTTTATCACTATTAAAGCGACCACTTTTAAGTTTACCACAAGTTCCTTTTTTTGATTTTTTTACTTGTGGTTTTGAGCATGTCCTAGTTTTACCATAAGCTGCTTGTCCTATATAAGCAGGATTTTTTAACATGTTCCAAATAGTGCTCCTTTTCCAATACCTTTTTCCTGTTCGTGTTATTACCGGTATCTTATTCAGTTCATGTACAACTTCTCCTATACTTGCTCTTTCTTGGCCAACCCAACTAAATATTTTACGCACTATATTTGCCTCTTCTTCATCAACCTCAAATTTAGCACTTCCTTTACCTACGTGTTTTGCTATGTAGCGATAACCGTAAGGCGCCCTACCCATCACACTTATACACCCAGCTTTGGCCGCATGAAGTTTACCTCTACGGTTTCGTTCCATAATCTTTGCACGTTCATACTCTGCTATTGCTCCCTGAATCTGTAGAAATAAATGGGAATCAGGATTATCATCAAACTTATGATTCAAAAATACTATTTCAGATCCAGCCTTTTTAAACTCTTCGAGTAAGATCATTTGATATGAAAATTTCCGTGATAGCCGATCAGGTGAATGAATATATATCTTATCAATCTTACCTTCTGCTACTCTATCACGTAAACTCTCTAAGCCAGGACGTTCTAAGTTTGATCCACTGTAACCATTATCAACAAACCTATGCTCATCTAATAATTCATGTCCATCGCTACTAATGCGACGCTCCAATTCTACAATCTGACTCTCTATCGTATTCTCCTGTGCCTGTTGTCTTGATGAAACCCTTGCATACAAGCTTACGGTTGTCATTTTCTTCTACCTCCTTTATTTTATATTTCAATAATTGTTCATAAGCATCTGCCAAATATGTACCTGCCAACCGACTGGGCTCATAACGGCAATAAATAGTTAAATCCCCTTTTTGCATGTTTTTCTTCCTGTGAATTTTCTTATAGGTTAGGAGACTTCTATTGCCATAGCTAAAAGAAAACGTTTACCATTTTAAACTAAACACCTTATTTAAAAAAGCTGTCTAGTTCGCACAAACAAGAAATTCTCCCTAATAAATATACAAGATTTGAAAAAATTATGTCCAAAAAATCTTTACTTGAATTATCATATTATGTATGATATGGCTTATTTAAAGTATCATGAATGTTTATCCAAATAATGAATTCTGGGAGAGTGATTTAGAAGTTCCTGTTAACCTTTTACTAGAACGTTTTCAGGATTCTAATGTACGTCAATCTTGGTTAGATTCCCTTTCTGGTAAACAACTTAGCATCATTTTTCAGCATTGCTTTAAAAATCATTTAAATGGACAACTTTTTCAGGACGGAGATTATGACGATAGATCCACTCAACAAAAACGTAAGATACTTACCAGTTACTCTGACTCTCTTTTTGACTATTATCTCATTAGCTACTTTGATCGTACGAAACTTGAGGCTACGGTCAGTGAAGTGGCAAGATTTGCTCTGACTGAGAAGTTAATGAGATCGTACCTGGTAAAAAACAATACCAAGTATGATAAAAGATCCTTATTGTTTTTACTATTTCACATAAATTGCGAACTTCTAAAATCTGTTTATCACTTTGATAAAGTGCAAAAGAAAGGTTTCGTATCATTTGCTTTACAGAAATCACCAAGACAAATCAATACTTCATTTAAGGAATTTATGTCACGAGAAGCCGTAGAGCAGATACTTAAGGATGATGACCAGTTGCAGGGTTTTTTCCATCATCAAGATCGAATATATATGTTTGTACGTCGAGGAAGTGACATGGATTTACTGCTTAATTCAAACAAAGTTGTTCATGGTCATAAACCTGAGTGGATGATTTTAGATTTCTCTCTTGATGGCACTCAGGTTAATCTCTGTGCTAAAAATACTAACAAGGCTGTGGAAATAGCAAATAGCATTGTAAGTGGGTATTTTGACTGCGAATGTACTTTTGTAAATATACAAGATAAGAACTTTCCATTACAAGTGCACAAATTTCTTCAAGCATGTATAGATGGTTCTGACCCTGACATTTGTATATTTGAGTTAAATTTTAAGTCAGATTATTTTAAAAATAGTAATACATATCTTACTTTAAGTGTAAAACCGTATGATCCTATTGCACCAGAGTTACATATTTTAAAGCCAGCTATTGGCAACATACTACAATCTATTCAATCAGCTAAAGTAATGTTCCAAAACAAAAAGGTAACATTTTCTTTCAAAATAAGTGGGGAAGTTTATTATTCAGAGCATCCACTCAATAAAAAAGAAAGAGAGGACCTGAAGAAACATATGGAACAATCTTATGGTCTTAAAATTCTTTCACGAGCAAATTGCTGATCTTTTAAGTTCAAATAGTTCCTGGATTAATCCAAGCCAAAATCATATTAAAGCAGCAAGATACTTATTCGATCTTGGATTGATAAAAATGCAAGAAAGGTATTATATTGTTTGCTCTCGTGAAGAAGATCATCTTGATTGGCCAAATGTAATTGATTCAAGTTGTAGCAATGAGATTTTTATCGATTCAGACTTTGATGAAGCATGTGATGACGCTATTTGTGAAAACTGTTCTCGTCATATTCTGCCTAATACTTATCAAAAACAGAGATTTCATCTCTTATCCATATACTTAAATACAGAAAAGGTCATAGACTGGTTTGAAACAAAGTTGAATGATTCAAAACTTATGTGGGAAAAAGTGGAAAAAGGAGTTTATTATATTTGTAATCAAGGTCGCATTGTAAATCTAATAATCCTTGATTTGTGTACTGATGCGATATTTTTAACTATAGATAAACTTAGAGTCCACCCTACAGTTCTCATCACTCTAAAAAAAGATATACCAAATCTATTACTGAATCTATATGTAGTGCCAATGGTGAAACTGTTTTGTCAGCTTAAGACTGTAACTGAGATATTCCAAGAGGCAGCTAAAAAAGGAGTACCAGAGGTAGTAGAAAATACTTCTTTGCAAGTTTTACCAGCTTCATATATTTCGCTTAAACGTGTTGAACCAATTATACCAACAAAGCTTTTGGAATTACAAGTAGTTAAAGGTATGGTATATGTTAATAGTATTGAAGTTATAAATAAAAAAGCTGCATCATGCCTTAATATTTTTCGAATATTGTTCAAGCAATTTTTACATGACTGTGAGAAAGAATTACCACCTGAAAAACATACACTTCTCAATATTAATCAGTTAGAAAAACTCTTGGGACTTAGTTTAGAAGCAGATTTAGAACATCAAATCAGAAAACCATTAAATAAAATGCAAAGAACAATCAAAGCTACACTTGCTGAGAAATTAGGATTAAGTATTGAACGTGATGATGTAATACAAACCCTTGGTTGGCAAAGATCATCATATGGTTATCGTATTAACCCTTTTACTTTGACTATAAAAAAATAGAGTTTTTTGTTATCAAAAATAGTTTTTTTCAGCTCCATGAATAAATTTTCCCACTCCACGTGCAAATGGTCCTGTTTTTACATCAAGCCATTTATCCTCTTTTGAACCATTACCCATTCCTTTAACTATTTGCTTTGCCTGTAAAAGCTCTTGCACTATACGCTCTAATCTATCTCTTCCCATACTATGAAAAACTTCAGGCAGTCTATGTCGTTGTTTATGTATTCCCGCACTTCCTGTGTGAGTAAATGGATGTCCTGAAATAGCAGCTCGCGCAATTGAATCAATAAGATATATTTTAAGATCTTTATCGCTAATATTTTGAGCTTTTAATTGTTCAGTAATGTCTTCCAATAGCCCTGTTTCTTCATTTCTTAGGTAAGTGCGTATGGTACGATCAGCCAGGCCATTTGCCTTAACAACAGCTCCATAAAATAGTGCATTTTGTCTTGGGATTTTTCCAATTGACCTAAAAATCATTGGTTTAGTCATATCTTCAACAGGCCAAAAAGCAAAAGAACACCTGACTCCATTTACGAGAGCAGAAGTACCTCGAATAGCATCTCGTGCTTGCTCTACTGTTGATATAGGCTTTTCTCCCTTCAGCTTTCTCATATGATGTGCAGTAATTATTGAAGCTCCAGTGCTACATGCTAAATCAGATAATAAACACATGAGATAATCCCCTACTGCTGGGTCAGCATTTAAATCTGCATGAATGAAAGAAGCAAGGGGATCAAATATAATGAGCTTTAAATCCTTTATTCTGCTCAGCTGCTTCATTACCAACTCAAATTCTGGAGATATTTCTACAACTTTACCGCGAACATTCTTAAGTATGGTAAATGATCCTCCTATATTTGGCAATGGTACAATAAATAGCCTATCTTTATATTTTAATCTCTCGCATTTTGGATCAAGTCGTTCTAAGCGACGATGTATTTCATTTGTATCATCTTCTGCAGAAAATACCACAACAGATCCGTGTTCAGTAACAAGTTGGCCAAATCCGCATACCTGATCTATGCTAGCTGCAACCTTGAGGGCTAGGTCAAGAAGAAGCATACCTTTACCAGTATCACCCATTGCAGCTAAAATAGATGTGACACCCAAAGGAAATAATCCTTCAACCAAGAATCTTTGCTTTGGTACTGGACCTACAAAACGCTCTACACTCCAGCTGAAAATATCAAGTGGTGGTTTAATAATTATTTTTCTTGAGTTTTTTTCAATAAATTCCGAAACATTTATTCCCTCTAACAGACAAGCAGCAGCATCCCAACTCCTTGGTTTATTCGGTGGAATCTTAAGCGTAGCAAGTGATGCAACACCAAGTTCTAAAAGCTTCTTTTCAGCGTTTTTAGCATATTTATTACCTGCTTCATCATTGTCCGGCCAAATGATAATATGTTTACCTTTTAGCGGAGTCCAATCTGTTTTATCAAGGGTAGCATTTGCTCCAAACATTGCTGTTGTTGCAGTTATTCCTTTCTCTATAAGTGCTTCTGCGCATTTTTCTCCTTCAACCAGAATAACCTTATCGGACTTTAAAATACCTGGAATATTATAGAGAGGTCTTATCTCTGGCTCTTTGAATCTTTGTTTTTTAACATCAAATGGTTTAAACTGTTTTTTCTCTAAAGGAGGATCATAACGGTAGACTATTACGATTACTTGGTTATTTTCATCGTAGTAGTTCCAACTACAAGTCAGGTATTGTTCTAGATCTCTAATATTATTTTTTTCTTTGATGCCAAGCCATTCACTTATTGAGAGCATTACTTCAGGAAACTCTGTTTTTGCATTCTTCCCGTGTACTGTTGCCCAAAGGTCAATAATGTCACCACCTTCTCCTGTTGCAAAATCTTTCCATAATCCAGCTCTTTCACCTGTTAACTCTATTACAGTGCTTTTGCCTTTGTTACCCTGTACATCACCTACATAAAACTTATCACCACGAAATGTTCCTCTTGGTAGTAAGTGAAAAAGACAAGATCTGATGTTTTGCACAAGCTGGGTTTTCACGTTTTTGCAGACAAATTAAGCCGTAGCTATAACTTTAGAATTCTGCCAACGCCCATTTACTCTGCTAATGAATTTTGCTGGTATTGATTTACCGTTTCTTAGCTCATATACTACTTGCAAGACATTTGTACGTTTACTTGGTTGAAACATTACAATACCAGACGTATAAAAACTTCTTAAAGCATTAGCACCAATTAAAGCTTGAAAAGGACTTTTTGCGAGTGTAGCTGTGGATACTTTTCTGGTATGACGTGTAATAATGATTCCAGCCATAGGATTAATTACAGAACGTAGTTTTTCTACTCTGCTTTGCAGGCCAGAAAACATATTTTCATAGTCAAGAGAATCCAAAACGATAAGATCTATCGTTTTAAATTTTTCTCCTATTATATCTTTTATTCTCTCTATACCTTCATCATTTAAAGTTAATCTCATCTTTGTAGTAACAATCAAGTTTTCCTCTGCTAGATTTGGCAGCCTTTGATTAGTTATGATTTGTTGTATGCGTTCCCTGATATAATTGTACTCCATCTCATTTTGCAGATAGATTATTTTTAGTGGCCTTGCTGACTTCATCTTAAGAAACGACACTCCTGCTGCAAGATGTGCAAGCAAAGAGAGAAGAAAATAACTTTTGCCAACCTTTGGCGTACCACCAATGACTAAAAGACCACCTGGAGTGAGAATTCGTGGAGCTATTATATCTTCTGGTATTGGTGATTGATCACTTAAGTACTGCTTTACAGAAAATATTTTTTCTTCTCTTTTCCGCCCTTTTTTTTCTCCACTCTTTGATTTTTTATTGAGCCACTTTCTAGCAGAATATATATCACCCTTAATTAAAATCCAAAGATCAATAATATCACCACCAGTTCCTTCAGTAAAATTACGCCAATCACCAGCTTCCTTACCTACTATTTTAACTGTAATTGTATTTCCATTTAAGTCTCCAATATAAGTTTTTTCTCGGTAAAACTCACCATTTGGAAGTAGGTAAGAAACACACTCCTTGATATTATCAATCAATAACATCTTTAACTCTTTTTGCTTTTTAGACATAAAATTCCCATACATATTTTTCATACGTGTAAAGTTGAGATTAGCTAGCTCACAAACAGTTTCAAAAGATTTTGAATTCAGCCAATTAATTGCTTCTTCTCTTAGCTTTGGGTTTTTTCCTACTGCGTCCTGAATACCTCTAGTAACGACAGCAGACCAAAGCTTTTCCTCGTCGTACTTCAAAATGGTACTCTGTCAATTTCATAATTTTTGCGGTATTCTGGAGTAACTACCGAGGCAATTTTGTTCTTCTCTCCATATTCATCAGTTATAACACCTACCTTTACTGTAAACTCTAAGCCATTTAATTCTGCAACTGAATTTAACTTACGAGCAAGGATTGCATTTTCTGAGTTATCATGTGGATGAATGTCACGTGCCGATTCCAAGATACTGCGAAGCATAGAGCGACCCATTTCTCCCCAAGTATCTTCTGCTTTACTACTTTTAATACCAATTATTTGATAAATTTTGTGCTTTGCGTATGGGCCTTCAATAACGGTAAATTCTGTATTTAAATAAATGCTACCGGTAGTGGGGCTTTTAGTAAACCAATGCTCATAACCTCCAGGCTTGATTGTCATTTTTACCTTTACTATTGTACCTTTTGGTATCAATCTACTTTGCGGTTTTACAGTGTTAAAATCAGTTAATAGGTTTTGTAACATATATCACTCTCCATGTTTAAATTTTAAAACTTGCTTTTAATCTTTGTAAGCAGCTTGCCTAAATGCGGTTCTTCAACCATACTCAGGCGTCCACTGCGGTCTTTAGCTGGGTATCCCCAAGGGTTTAAAGTGTGGCAAACAAAAGAGCGTTTCTCCGTTCCATCATCTCTCTTGATTCCAACCATACTGATTACTTCATCAACTATTCCAGGAATCTCACTAGCAGTTTTAGTCCCTTCGCATTGAGGTAGCCAAATTGGACGATTGAAATCATCGAGATATTGACCTAAAGTGCCAACTATGATGATGTCTTTGTCTCTGATGTGTTGAAATTGATTGAGCCAAGCCATCATTTCCTGAGCAAGTAATCCATATGCAGCTCTCATGTCCTGTTTTCCCGATCTCTCAGAAAAAGCCTCAGGTTGCATTTTTGCCCATAATAGACATAAACGTGAAGCAACGGTTATACTATCTACAAAGATGCATCGGTATTTAGAAAACTCAGGGAAAAGATCTTTGTACTTACCAGATACATGTTCATGGTGTCTTTGGCTATATGCTTGATCATACTTCAGCGCAGGATTAGGCCCCCCTATAAGACAAGCAATATCTCTAGCTTCATTCCAAGTGCGAAGACTAATTGAATCTCCTTGCCAATCTTGAACAGCAAGAAGCCCTGCTTCAAAATCAAGGCAAAGTGTTGGTTCATCTACGGTCTTTAGGAGACTTGTTTTACCAATACCATAAGGACCAAAGATGACCATTTTTACAGTTGATATTGTTTGCAATCTTTCATTATTATTCAAAATTTTAAGAACCATTATTTATCCATGCTACGATGTATATATATACAAGAAAGGCAAAAATTTTGTTCAATTTTTCTTTTTGCCTTCGTAGTAAATAGGAGAAAGTTTGGCACGTATCTTCTTGATAATATTGTTTAAAGTGGTTCTTGAAACGTTGTTCATTTTGGCAACTTCATGTAAGTTGAAAAATTTAAGTTGCTCACATATATTTTGCCATTCCTTTGGTAAAACCGAGATCATATAGTCTACATCAATGCGTTTTGTTATTTCACCCTCAAGTAGCTCTGTTACATCGATACTAATATAGTTATTGATATCGCGTTTTGCACATCGCTGTTTCTTTAGCAAGTTAATAGCTTTATTTTCAGTTAGTCTTGCTACAAAAGTGTTAAAGCTACTTTTATCTTCATCATACTGATCAAGACATGGCCAAATTTCACAGAAGAGTTCTTGCTCAAGGTCTTCGAGATTCTCATCAATAAAGCACTTAGCAAGTTTTAGTCTATAAGCTTGATATTTTACATTTTTAATAACTATATGGTAGTTTTGTAATTTCATAACTTTCCTTAAAAACAAATTGATGCTTTTAAGGATGGGAGTTATTAATGCCCTTATGTAGGACAGGAGCAAAAATAAATAATACTGATGCGATTTTTAATCTATTGATATTCTGTTATTTTTTTTTGAGAATAATACCGGTGCAATTTAAAATAATACAATTCAGGTTTTTGGAACCTATTTTGAATGGATTTCAAAGAATGGGTAGCTCAGGCTTCCTAAAGTTATATTAAAAATATATAAGAATTTCATATTTTGAAATTCAATATCACCTAAAGAGCTAAAAATGTGGATTTCGCTATTAAAAGAATAGCTTAAATTTTTAAGAGGAAAAGTATGCTCTCTATAACCTTAAGTTCCATTCCTAATTACTGGCTTCCTAAATCAGGAATTAGGAATCAGGAATCTAGAACTAGCCTGTATGGCGGGTTTTCACCATGCGTTCCTAAAACCGTTCCTAGGAACGGCATATCTGAAGTCCGCCAATATGGAGGATTCTAGCTTCCTGAAACCCTTATATATAATATATATATATAATACATATATAAAAATATACACATATATAAAAACATATAAAATATAAGAGTAGAATAATAAAAACCTCTAAAAGTAGAGAAACCCGTTTGAAAGGTCTTCAAATTCAAGAATTATAAAAAAAAATTCCTAAAAATTTGAAGATTTTTTGGACGAAAATTTTTCAAATCTTGTATATATATGTACACAACAATTGAAAGGCTTGGTAAACAAACTGGCTGTAAAAGAGTTTTTATGTTAGTTGTTAAATTTCGAAAATTAAAGATTTTTTGGACGTAATTTTTTCAAATCTTGTATATATATGTACTCGGCAATTGAAAGGAAATGCTCACCCTAGATCTTGGCAAACAAACCGGCTGGACTATTTTAAATGATGGAATAGTGCAAAGTGGAAGTAAGAGTTTTCATGTTAGCAGGTTTAGTGGTGGTGGAATGCAGTTTTTAAATTTTCGTAATTGGCTTAATGCACTTAAGTATAAATTTCCAGGCATTGAAGTTGTATACTTTGAAGAAGTGAGAAGACACTTGGGAACTGATGCTGCACATATCTATGGAGGGTTTTTAGCACACCTTTCTGCTTGGTGTGAAGAAAGTAATATTCCCTATCAAGGTGTTTCGGTTAAGACTATTAAACGTTTTATAACTGGCAAGGGCAATGCAAGTAAAGCTGATGTAATTGAAGCAGTGCAGGAAAAGGGTTTTTGTCCAACAGATGATAATGAAGCAGATTCTTTAGCATTAATGTTCTATGTTATGAATTTTAGTAAAGATTTTAATACGTTGGAAATATCATAAAAAGTGGGTCCTTTTGGCCAAGCTGGAGGGTTTGGTGGTCCTGACCTCGGGCCTTCTTTAGCGTCAGAAATATTTCAAATGTTGACTACTTGTGCAGTTATAGCTGAGCAGTGCCAAAAAAGGAGAAAAAAAGGTGAAAATTAAGCAAGCAGAATGGGCAAGGGAAAAAGGGTTTTCGAGGCAATATGTCTGTTCTTTAGTAAAAAAAGGAATAGTTGAGCTGGAAGATGGACTTATTGACCGAGAACAAGCAAATGAAGCGGTAGCAGCAATAAGAGATCCAAGTCAACCACTGAGGAGAAAAGAGCGCGGAGAAACACTTTCAACGATATTGCTAAAAACGCGAATAAAAAATGAAACCGAGCGTGGTAAACTTTTGGAAGCTAAAGTGAAAGCTGAAGTAGGCAAATTTGTGTCAATTGAAGAGGTAAAAACTGAAGCATTTAACGTCGCTAGAGTTGTTCGTAATAATTTGCTTAATATTCCAAATAGAGTTTCAGCGCTGCTTGCATCACTGAGTGACACTGAAAAGATTCATATGGCGCTAACTGAAGAGATTACAAACTCATTACAAGAATTATCTAATACTAAATTTCAAATATAAAAAAGATTTTGAATATAAAATGGCTGATAACCTAAGTTTGGAGTTAATAAAGTGCCTCATCAATCAACCTGGATTAGATGTTAATGTCAGAGGGTTAAACGGAAAAACCCCACTACATTGCGCTATAGAATTTGACGAATTAAGCATGGTGGACTTGTTACTCACGAAGAAGAACATTAATCCTTTTGTAGAAGATAATGACGGTAAAACATCTCTTGATTACGCCAAAGAAGGGAAAAAAGCAGAAATATTACAAGCGCTAATTAATAACAAATACGGATCAGAACAAGATAGCTTACTTCATTTAGCTGCAATGATAGGTGAAGTTAATGCAGTTAGATATTTGATAGGAAAAGGTATTGACGTTAATGTACGAAATGCTTTGCATCATACTCCATTACATCTAGCAGCAGGCATAGGACATGAAAATATTGTCAAAATTTTAGTGGAAGAAGGAAATGCTGAAATAGATGTCTTTGATGCACGAAATCAGACACCAATGCACTATGCAGTTAATAACAAAAAGTTGGAAATAGTAAAGTTACTGCTAAAGCTTGGAGCAGATGTAAATAGCGCACGCATGGGACAAAACTCGATGAAATTATCACCTGTTCATATAGCTGTAAGTAATACTAATTACGATGAAAGAGACTTATGTCTTGATATCCTCAAATGCTTAATAAAGGAGCCTAATGCTCAAGTAAATTTGCAGGACTACGAAAATAAAACACCACTACATTATGCTGAAAGACTGAAAACAATAGAAGTTTTACTAACTCGAGAGGATATAGATCCTTTAATCAGGGATGATAATGGTAAGACACCATTTGATTACGCTAAACCTGAGATAAAGAAGGCTTTGATGAGTAATAAATACGGTTCTGAAAAGAATAGTCTACTCCATTTAGCTGCACAAAGAGGAGAAATTGAGCTTGTAGATGCAATTTTAAGAGAAGAAATCGATATTGATATTGTAAATAATAAAGGTTTATCACCGGTTTACCTTGCTGCGGAAAAAGGGCATTTACATGTAGTAAAATTACTACTGAAAAAAGGAGCAAACTATACACCTGTTTTGCACTTAGCAATCAAGTCAAATAATTTAGAGTTACTTAAAGTTTTATTTACTGAAAAAAATGGAGCGTTACTCTGCAGAGATACCGTTGTTAATTTTCCAACCCTTCATAATAAATATATAGCACAGAGAGAAATAGCAGATAAAAGGACGAAAAAACATAATAATATTATCTGCATCTATACTACAGTCAGCGCAATAGCAGTAGCAGTATATATAGGGTTGATAACAACAACAATAAGCAGTGCAATCATTTTTGCAACAGTAACAGGAGTATTTGCGCTTGTTATAGCACTAATGATAAGTGAGATGAGCAAAAGATATATAGAAAACGAATTTCAGAAAAAGATGTTTATGGAATTGGATGAGTGTAGTTCTATTGTTAATGATGTCGAGATAGAACCAGTTATGAGTAGATGCAGACAATGATATACGCTACATCTTTTTCTGAAGGTTTAAAACCAGATCCAGAGCTTAAAGTATCAGAGTGGGCAAATGAGTATCGAGTTTTAGCACCAACTGCAGCATCAGAGCCAGGTAAATGGAGAACGGAAAGAACTCCTTATTTAAAAGAAATCATGGATTCACTTTCTCCGTCTTCACCTGCTGAAAAAGTAGTATTCATGAAAGGAGCGCAGATTGGAGGAACAGAAGCTGGCAACAATTGGATAGGCTATATCATCGATCAAACCCCTGGTCCAATGCTGGTAGTACAGCCAACAGTTGAAATGGGAAAGCGTTGGTCAAAAGGAAGATTTGCGCCACTGATTGAAAGTACACCATGTTTAAAAAGTAAAGTAAAAGACCCAAGATCAAGAGATTCAGGCAATACTGTACAAAGTAAGGAATTTCCAGGTGGAATAGTAGTAATAACCGGGGCAAATAGCAGTGTAGCACTGAGATCTATGCCAGTAAAGTATCTCTTTCTTGATGAAATAGATGCCTATCCAGGAGATTCAGGAGGAGAAGGAGATCCAGTACTGCTTAGTATTGCTCGAACTAATACATTTGCAAGGCGAAAGATTTTTTTAGTATCGACACCAACGATTCATGGAATAAGCAGAATTGAGAAGGAATTTGAAGCAACAGATAAGCAGTACTTTTTTGTACCATGTCCGTATTGTAATTACTATCAAGTTCTAAAATGGTCACAAATAAAATGGGAAGATAAAAATCCAAGTACAGCACACTATATATGTATAGAATGTGGTGAAAAGATAGAAAATCATCAAAAGACAGAGATGCTAGAACGTGGAGAATGGAGAGCTACAAATCCAATGAAAGGTGAGAAAAAAGGATTTCATCTTTCAAGTCTTTATAGCCCAGTTGGGTGGTATAGTTGGCAACAAGCAGTAGAGGATTTTCTGCATGCAAAGGAAAGTGAACAATTACTGAAAGTTTGGATAAATACTACGCTTGGAGAAACTTGGGTAGATAAAGGAGAAGTACCTGATTGGAAGCAATTATTTAACAGGAGAGAATTTTTTCAGATTGGCACAGTACCAAGGAGAGAAGTGGTACTTACTGCAGGAGTAGATGTCCAAAAAGATCGTCTAGAGGTGGAAGTTGTAGCATGGGGAAAAAGTCGTGAAAGTTGGTCAATAGACTACCGAGTATTTGAAGGAGATACAGGAGGTGGAGAAGTATGGGGAAAGCTTTCGGAGCTCCTCAATCATCATTTTATCGGTGAAAATGGGCTTGAATATATGATAAGTATGATGGCGGTTGATGCAGGGTATGCAACGCAGGAAGTTTACAACTGGGTGAGAAGTCATCAAGGGTCTGGAAGAGTGATGGCAGTTAAAGGTGTAAATAAAGCCCTAGTACCACTTAGCAGCCCAAGTAGAGTAGATATAACAGTTGGTGGTCAAAAGCTGAAAAGAGGAATAAAGCTATGGCCAGTAGGAGTATCGATATTAAAGTCAGAGCTTTTTCAGCTACTTAATATTTTAAAAGAAGAAGAGAAAGTGCCAGCAGGATATTGTCATTTTCCGGAGTATGCACCTGAATATTTTAAGCAGCTAACAGCAGAGCAATTAGTCAGCAAAGTGGTAAAAGGATACACCAAACAAGAGTGGCAAAAGGTAAGAGAAAGAAATGAAGTATTAGACTGTAGGATTTATGCAAGAGCTGCATCTATTGCGCTTGGAATCGATCGTTGGCCAGAGAGTAAATGGAATAGTTTAAGTGAAAAACCAGAAAACAAAAAATCAAAGAAGATAGTCAAAAGCAAATGGATCAGCACCGGAACAGACAAAATCTGTTAAACCAGAAAGAAACGTCCTAATGCACATTGCAGTAATTTTTGGATATAATTTTATGAAGAAGTGCTTCTGCAGTTATAATCGAGTTCGCAATGGTGCAATAAATGCCCGTGGATCAGTATGATTTTGGAAGGGACGGTCAAACCATTGATGGAGCTTCTTAGCTACCTCGTTTAGCATCGAACAAAATGAATCTGTCAAACCAGGAAGAAACTCATCAATTTAAGTTTCTAGTAGTTTTAAGTATAGTTGTGAAGGAAGCGCCTCATGCAGTTATAACCGGAATCTTCACTGGTGCCATAAGTGCCCGTCGTTTAGCATGGTTTTGGAGGAACGGTCAAATCATTGATGGAGTCCTTAGACTACCTCGGTTAGGAGATTGTATTATATCAACCGTCCCAAGCTGAAGTGTTTCCCTGCTATAAATTATATGAAGGAGTTACCATGAAAAAAACAAAAAGTAAATTAGAAATAATGAACCCTAACGCAGCAGGAATAGATGTTGGTTCAGCTATACATTATGTGTGTGTGCCAGAAGGAAGTGATGAACAGCATATACAAAAATTTAGCTGTTTTACAGAGGATCTTCATAACATAGCAAAATGGCTAAAAAAGTGTGAAGTTACTACAGTAGCCATGGAGTCAACCGGAGTGTACTGGATTCCTTTGTTTCAAGTACTTGAATCATATGGACTTGAAGTAAAACTTGCAAATGCAAGACATGTAAAAAATGTACCTGGAAGAAAGTCATACCAATTCCCACTATGCAAAGAACAGATAGACAATAATGGGAAAGAAGTGATAATAAAGTAGATAAAATAGAGAGGTATAAATGGCATTAAGGTCAAAACTATTAGACGAAAAAGTTGTAAATTTGGCGAAAGAAATGTTAAAAAAGGTCAGAAATAACGCATATGTTTCAAAAAAGTTACAAGCGGTGATAGCAGGAAAAGAAAGTAGTATAAGCGCTGTGGCAAGAATATGTAAAATTTCAAGGACTGCTTTGACTGAATGGATAAAGCATCTAAAATTTGGTAGAGTAGAAAGATTATTTGCCCCGTCTCAGCGGCGAAGAAAAAGCAAATTAAAGAAAAATCAACGTGAGCAAATTGAAATATGGGTAGAAAGAAATCCAAATATTACTATTAAGGAAGTGCAGATAAAAATCTCAGAGGAATTTGGCCTAAACATTAGCAAATCAACAGTGCACCGTGAGATACAAAGGATGAAATTTTCTTATATAACACCGAGGCCAATGCACCATAAACAAGATAAAAACAAGCAAGAAGAGTTTAAAAAATACTTCAATAAAATAGTCAATTCCCACCCTGAAAAAGAGATGTTTTTTTGATGAATCACGATTTGGAACTCATTCAAAAATCGGACACGGATGGTTTAAAAAAGGGGTCAGAACGCAGGTTAAAATGAAAATTGGTAGACAAAATTTCTATATCTACAGTGCGGTAAATCCAAGAAGTGGTAAGAAAATCAGCCTACTTGCTCCATATGTAAACACTGATTGTATGAATATATTTCTGGAGCAGATGTCGAAAGATTTAGGCACGAAAAAAGCCTTTCTTGTAATGGATTGTGCAAGTTGGCATAGATCAAAAAGTTTGAAATTTCAGGAAAACATTACCATTATATACTTGCCTCCTTATTCACCGGAACTGAATCCTGTTGAGAGGTTGTGGCAATATATCAAATACAATACTTTACGTAACAGAGTCTACGATACCATAGGCTTACTTGCAGATGTTCTGTGTAATTTTATTGTCAGTATTTCCAGCACTACTATTAAACGAGTTTGTAATGTTTCTTATTTGTTCGATTAGTAATGGAATTTGGTATCAGATGTCCAGGACTGCCAATGGCTTCAACAACTACACAGTTATGGGTTAATCGAAGGATCATTTAGGCCAGATAATCAAATGTGTGTATTGCGTAGTTATGTGCGGCAACGTAAAAACTTAATTGAAAATGCTGCTACACATATTAATCGTATGCAAAAGGTGTTGGTACAAATGAATATTCATTTACATAAAGTAATAAGCGATATCACTGGCGTCACAGGAATGCAAATTATTAAAGCAATAGTAGAAGGTGAAAAGAATCCCGAGAAGCTAGCTGAATTCAGAAGTGTGAATATGAAGAACGATAAAGCTACTATAGCAAAAGCATTAACAGGCGATTATAGAGAAGAACATTTATTTGTACTGAAACAAGAATATACAGCATATACTTTTTTTCAAGAGCAAATAACTGAATGTGATAAAAGCATAGAAAATTACTATAAAACATTTGAAACAAAGTCCGATGAGAGTAAAGAGTTAGGTAAGGAAAAAAACAAGTCTAGAAAAGGCAGACCAAACTTCACCTTGCGTGAGAAATTGTATAGGATAACCGGAATAGATTTTACTAAAATTCCTGGATTTGATATACTAACTGTACAAACTATTATTTCAGAAGTTGGCATTAACCATAATAAGTGGCAATCAGAAAAGCACTTTACTTCATGGTTAGGACTTAGCCCTGCTAACAAGATCACAGGAGAAAAAGTATTTGGGACAAAAACTCGTAAAGTCATTAATCGCGCTACAAATGCCCTGCGAATGGCTGCTTATGCTGTGGGAAATAGCAAAAGTGCATTAGGTGCATATTGTAGGAGATTAAAAAGACGGCTAGGAGCAATAAAAGCAATTACTGCCACAGCAAGAAAATTAGCATGTATTTTTTACCAAATGTTGAAATATGGACAAGAGTATGTGGAAAAAGGAATGAGTTATTATGAAACACGCTACAAAGAGAAAATTGTGAAAAATTTGATCAAAAAAGCGCAGGAGTTTGGCTACACACTAGTTCAACAAGAAGAGTTGATTAATGGAGTTTCTTAGGAGAAGATTGTGTAATATAACCGCCCCAAGCTAAAGCACTTCTTCATTGTAAGGTATATATAAGGGATTTTATATGGCAAAAGCAAAAAGTAAATTAGAAGTAGTGAATCCTAATGCAGCAGGGATTGATATTGGTTCATCTGTACATTATGCATGCGTACCAGAAGGGAGAGATAAACAACGCGTTCAAAAATTTGGGTGCTTTACAGTAGATCTTCATAACCTAGCAAAGTGGTTGAAAAAGTGTGAAGTTAGAACGATAGCCATGGAATCAACAGGAGTATATTGGATTTCTTTGTTTCAAATACTTGAATCATATGGATTCGAAGTTAAACTGGTAAATGCACGACATGTAAAAAATGTACCTGGAAGAAAATCAGACGTTCAAGATTGCCAGTGGTTACAGCAATTACATAGCTATGGGTTACTTCAAGGATCATTTAGGCCTGATAACCAAATTTGTGTACTACGTGGTTATAATAGACAACATGACAACCTGATAAAAAGTGCAGCTGTACACACTCAACGTATGCAAAAAGCATTAATTCAAATGAACATTCAATTACACAAGGTTATTAGTGATATTACAGGTGTAACTGGTATGCGAATCATTAAAGCAATAATTGCGGGTGAAAGAAACTCTAATAGATTGGCTGAATTGAGTGATAGACGAATAAAAAATGACAGATCAACCATAGCAAAAGCACTAACAGGTGACTATAGAGAAGAGCATTTGTTTACATTAAAGCAAGAATACGAAGCATATACTTTTTTTCAAGAGCAAATAAAAGAATGTGATAAAAGTATGGAAAACTATTATAAAACACTTGAAACAAGATCAAATGAAAATAAGCAATGCAGTAAAGTAAAGAGGTCTGCAGGAAACAAACCAAACTTTGCTGCACACGAAGAATTGTATCGAATAACTGGCATGGATTTCACCAAAGTTCCAGGGCTTAATACATCAAATATACAGACCATCCTCTCAGAAGTTGGTCTTAATGCTAATAAATGGCCATCAGAAAAACATTTTACTTCTTGGTTGGGATTATGTCCATTTAATAGGATTACAGGAGAAAGAGTGATTAGAAGTGGAACTCGTAAAGTAATTAACCGTGCTGCAAATGCTTTTCGACTTGCTGGTTATTCTATGTTGCACAGTAAAAGTGCATTAGGTGCGTACTGTAGAAGATTGAAAAATCGATTGGGAGCACCAAAAGCAATAACTGCTACAGCAAGAAAATTAGCATGTATTTTTTATCAAATGCTGAAATGTGGACAAGAATATGTAGAAAAAGGAATGGATTATTATGAAAAGTTATATAAGGAAAGAGTAGTAAAGAATCTGGGTAAAAAAGCCAATGAATTTGGTTATATCCTGATAAAAAAAGATGAGCTGATAGGGGAAGTTTCTTAGAAGCGAGTAGTAAATGTATAACGAAGATTATCTAATTCAAGTTGAACAAGCAATAAAGAAGCTTCAGAGTGGCGAAAGAGTAGTATCAATTGCTTATGGTGACCATGTTGTGCGGTACGGGGAAGTTCAAATAAAGGATTTATTGGAGCTCAGGCAACGAATAAAAGCGGGGTTAAAAGTTGCAGGCATGAAGCCAAAGAGGAAAATTGTTTTTGCAACAAATAAAGGAGTGATATGAGATGGTAGAAAGCAAGAGGATTAAAGTGAGCTCAGATATGATTATAAATGCAGTAATAGATTTATCGCACTGGAATGAAAACATAAATTTTAAATTAGCAAGAGAAGATGGAATATTGGGAGTTATTCATAAAGCAACCCAGGGGCTAAAATACATAGATCCAACTTATACAGAAAGAAGGAAAGCCGCTGAAGAGGAAGGACTTTTATGGGGTTCATATCATTTTGGTGTAGGAGAAGATGGAAGAGATCAGGCAAATCACTTTTTGAATATAGTGGGTGAAACTAAAAATACAATTGTTGTGCTTGATATTGAAGAGAACGAAAGTGGAAAAAATATAGAACCAAGACAAGCAGAAGATTTTGTTAAAAAAGTTCAAGAAGAAACAGGGCGTTCACCTTTAGTGTATGGAAGTGCTAATTTTTTGAAAGATTTTGGGAATGTTCAAAAAAGTGTGTCAAACCGAAAAAAAAGTAATAAATTGATATAAAAAATGGAGGTTTGATATGAGTCAAGCAAATAGAACTACTGGTTTGGTAGATTATAAAGAATTAGAAACAAATATCCTGTCATCTATACGAGAAGGAAGACCATTGACAGGAAGAGATGGAGCATTAACACCGTTTATAAAAAGGCTGCTAGAGGCAAGTCTGGAAGGTGAAATAGAAAGCCACATGTCAGCTAAAAGTGAAGAAAATAACCGAAGAAATGGAAGGAATGCAAAAACTTTACGTACAAGTTCAGGCTCATTTGAACTATTAACACCAAGAGACAGAGAAGGAAGCTTTGAACCGCAAATAGTCAAAAAAAGGCAAACAAGCCTACATCCAGAACTTGAAGCAAAGGTCTTAAGTACATACGCCAGTGGCATGGGATACAGAGACATAGCTTCACACGTTGAGGAAATATATGACCATAAAATATCAGCAGCAGAGATATCCAATATTACTGATAAACTGCTACCAATAATCAATGAATGGCGCAGCCGTCCATTGCAATCAGTGTATCCAATAGTGTTCATGGATGGCATGTTTTTTAAGGTCAAGGAGGACGGACATTGCGTAAGTAAATGCATGTATAATATATTGGGTATAAATCAAAATGGCAGAAAAGAAGTATTAGGTTTTTATCTGGCTGAAAGTGAGGGAGCTAACTTCTGGTTGGGAGTTTTAAATGACCTCAAAGAAAGAGGAGTAGAAGATATTCTGATTGCATGTGTAGATGGGCTAAAAAGCTTTCCTGCAGCCATCAACAGTGTATTTCCCAGTGCAGAAGTGCAGCTATGTATAGTACACCAAATAAGAAATTCTCTGAAATATGTATCCAGTAAAGATGTAAAAGTTTTCATGAATGATCTGAAAAAAATATATCGTGCTTCAAGTAAAGAAATTGCTGAGAATTATCTGCTTGAGCTGGAAGAAAAATGGGGAGAAAAGTATCCTTTAGTTATAAAATCCTGGCAGAACAATTGGGAAAACTTATCCAGTTATTTTAAGTATTCTGGGCCAGTTAGGAAGCTGATTTACACCACTAATCCAATTGAGGGGTTGCATAGACAAATCAGGAAATTTACTAAAACTAAGGGTTCATTTACTAGTACAAATGCCTTGTACAAACAGGTATATTGTGCTATAAAAAAGGTAGAGCAAAGGTGGATTATGGCTCTCCCTAATTGGGCTTTAACTATGTCTCAACTTGATATTTTCTTTCCAGATAGATTGAAAATTGAGTTGAACTAAAAATGCGGCTTGACACACTTTTTTGAACGTTCCCAAGATTTTGCCACACCAATTTTGACTAAATGTCCATTATGGATAGCAAGATATGGAGATCAACCTGTTTTACCGCAAGGCTGGAATAAGTGGATTTTATGGCAATACACCGACGGTAAAAATGGTCCAGAGCCACATGAAGTAAGTGGAATCGGAAAATGTGACAGAAATAAATTTAACGGCACATTAAAAGAATTAAGAGAATTTTGGTTAGTATGATGCTGAAAAATTTCAAACAACTATTTAGCAAGCCAAAAATCAAAAGTTCAGCATGGGATGCAGCAGGGTCAGGAAGAAGATTTTTTCACTTTCAACCAGAGTTAGGAAGTATAAACAATTTGCTGTCTCAAAACCTTGAAACTTTACGTAGTAGATCACGTGATATGGTGAGAAAAAATCCATATGCAGCAAATATTATTGATACAATAGTAAGTAACTCTATTGGAACAGGAATAAAGCCGCAATCAAAAGCAAAATTTCGAAAGAAAGTACAAGAATTATGGCTAAAATGGACAGACGAAGCAGATAGCTGTGGAATAAGTGATTTTTATGGATTACAAGCTCTAGTATGCAGAAGTATGATAGAGGGAGGAGAATGTTTTGTACGTCTGCGGATCCGAAAACCTGAAGATGGTCTATGTGTACCTCTGCAATTACAAGTACTTGAGTCTGAACATTTAGATAATAAAACAAATCAAACTTTAGCAAATGGTAATGTAATAAGAAACGGGATTGAGTTCAATAGACTTGGGCAAAGAGAGGCATATTACTTATTTAGAGAACACCCTGGTGAAAGTACGTTTGGAGAATCAGTGAGAGTACCAGCAAATGATGTTTTACATATTTATAGACCATTAAGACCTGGGCAAATTAGGGGAGAGCCATGGCTTTCTAATATACTGCTAAAGCTTTATGAGCTTGATCAATATGATGATGCAGAGCTGGTGAGAAAGAAAACTGCAGCAATGTTTGCTGGATTTATTACAAGACTCGATCCAGAAGCAAATATCATGGGAGAAGGTGAAGCAAGTGAGCAAGGAGTAGCATTATCTGGCCTAGAACCTGGAACAATGCAGCTTTTAGACCCAGGAGAAGACATAAAATTTTCAGAGCCGTCAGATGTTGGAGGAAGTTATGAAGCATTCATGAGACAGCAACTGAGGGCAATAGCAATAGGTACAGGAATAACATATGAGCAGCTAACAGGAGATTTAACAGGTGTTAATTATTCATCAATCAGAGCTGGATTAATAGAGTTTCGTCGTCGATGCGCTATGCTGCAACATAACATTATGGTATTCCAATTTTGCAGACCAGTATGGAGTAGATGGCTAGAGTTAGCAGTACTTTGTGGAGAACTCTGTATAGATGAAAAAGTAGTAAAAGCAGCGAAAGAAGAAGTAAAATGGATACCACAGGGATTTGATTGGGTGGATCCACTGAAAGACCAGCAAGCACAACAAATGGCAGTAAGAAATGGATTTAAGAGTCGATCGGAAGTAGTATCAGAAATGGGTTACGATGTTGAAGAAATAGATCAAGAAATAGCAGAAGATCAAAAGCGTGCTGATTCTCTCAACCTTTTCTTTGATTCTGATGTCAGGACACAAACAAAATAAATCTCGTTTACTTTATGGAAATTTTACAAACCAACTGGCTATGTAGGCCGATGATGATAGAGCAAAAAAGCTTTGACCTGTTGTCACTATATAACGGAAAACAACCTATCTTGAAAAATATAAAACATGCAGTAAATCAGAATATAGAAAAAACAGCAGTAATAGCAATACATGGAATTTTGACCAAAAAACCAGGAGCTTTTGACGTCTTTCTGGGAATGACATCATATGAGCAAATAGAAGAACAAATTACACAAGCATTAGCAGATAGTAGCATAGAGACAATTATACTGGAAATAGACAGCCCCGGAGGAGAGGTAAACGGTATATTTGACCTGGCTGATTTTATTTATGAATCAAGAGCAAAAAAGAGAATTGTGGCATTAGCAAATGATGATGCATACTCTGCTGCGTACGCTATAGCCTCTAGCGCTGAAAAGATTTTTCTCACCCGCACTTCAGGAGTTGGGAGTATAGGAGTAATAGCAAGTCATATAGATCAAAGTGGGTTTGATGAAAAACAGGGAATAAAATACACCACAATCTTTGCTGGCAGTCGAAAGAATGATTTAAATCCGCATGAGCCAATGACGTCTGAAAGTCTGGAAAGCTTACAAAAAGAAGTAGACCGACTATATGAAATGTTTTTGCAGCTAATAGCAAGGAACAGAGGTCTTTCAATTGAAAAGATTCGATCAACAGAAGCAGGTCTATATTTTGGCGAGAAAGCAGTAGAAATAGGCCTTGCAGACGGAATGACAATTCTTTCATCTATTAATAAAAACAGGAGTATTACTATGAATGAACGAACTACAACTGACCTAGAAACTGATAATTTAACTAAGTATCGTAATGAAGTTCTTGAATTAATACGTTTATGTAATATATCAAAGATGCCAGAGAAAATAGGAGAATTTATTGAGCAGAGTGTAAGTGTTGAGCAAGCAAGGGAAGTTTTAATGGAATTACTTGCAGAAAGAACAAAGAAGACAGAGATAATAAGTACAATACCACAGAATTCAGGAGAAGAGTTGATGATGCAGGTAGCGAAAAGTCGTAGGCATTTAAAATATATAACAAAAGGAGAAAAGCAAAATGAGTAGTATAACAGAACAAAATAACCTTGGTGATCTTCTAAAATATGAAGCATCAAATTTATATTCACGAGATCAAATAACTGTTGCCAAAGGACAGAATCTCAAGCTTGGTGCAGTAGTTGCTAAAAAGACTGAAGATGGTTTTATTAGGGTCTTAAATCTAACAGCAACCGATGGCACACAAACGGCAATAGGAGTAATTTCAAGTGATGTAAACGCAAAGGAAAATGCTAAAGGAGTAATTATTGCTCGCGGTGCAATGCTAGCAGATCATGCAGTTGTATGGCCAGCAAATATCACTGAAGAGCAGAAAAATGCAGCAATAAAGCAACTTGAAACACGAGGGATCATTATCCGTAAAGCAGTCTAAAGCTATATTAAACAATAAAAAACACAAAGGGGGAAAAGAAAAAATGCAAAATCCATTTACAAATACAGCATTTAGTATGACGGCACTAACTAATGCGATGAATATATTGCCGATAAATTATGGACGGGTTGAAAATTTAAATTTATTTCCAAGTAGGTCAGTAAGATTTAGACATATTACCATAGAAGAGCAAAATGGAGTATTAAGTTTACTACCAACGCAAGTACCCGGAGCACCAGCAACAGTAGGAAAAAGAGGAAAAAGAAAGGTAAGAACATTTACGATTCCACATATTCCGCATGATGATGTAGTGTTACCAGAAGAAGTACAGGGAATAAGAGCATTTGGATCAGAAAGTGAACTTAAAGCGCTGGCAGATGTAATAACTGACCATTTGCAGCTAATGAGAAATAAACATGCAATAACGTTGGAGCATTTGCGTATGGGAGCGCTGAAAGGAATAATTCTGGACGCAGATGGCAGTGAATTGTTAAATCTGTACAACGAATTTGAAATAACACCAAAAGTAGTAAATTTTGCCCTTGGAACAGCAACAACTGATGTAAAGCGTAAGTGTCTGGAAGTACTCCGGCACATAGAAGATAACTTAAGTGGTGAATATATGACAGGAATTCATGCTTTAGTAAGCCCTGAGTTTTTTGATGCACTTACTTCTCATGCTAAAGTGAAAGAAGCATATGAGAGATGGCAAGAAGGAGCAGCGCTAAGAAATGATATGAGGTCAGGATTTACGTTCTGTGGAATAACGTTTGAGGAATATAGAGGACAAGCAACTGATCCTGAAGGAACCGTGAGAAGATTTATAGAAAGGGATACGGGGCACTGTTTTCCAGTAGGAACAGCAAGCACATTTACAACATATTTTGCACCAGCAGATTTTAATGAAACAGTGAATACTCTTGGACAGCCACTCTATGCAAAACAAGAGCCAAGAAGATTTGATAGAGGGACTGATTTGCATACGCAGTCAAACCCTCTGCCAATGTGCCACCGTCCAGCAATACTAGTCAAGATCGTTGCAACATAGGTAGAGCAAATATAAAGCGGTGTGAGGCAGAAGAATGCTTTACCTCTTCTTAGCATATAAATGTTAGTATATAGCGGAGAAATGTGCAAGAGAATATTAAGAGATTATTTAAAGATTGTTTTGCTCATTTAGGAAAAGTAGCTTTGTATGAATCAAAGGATAAGTCATATATGGTACAAGTACTAAAGCAACAGCCAGATAAATTATACGAGATTGGTGAAGGACAATTTGTGGGAGAGATGCTTTTTCTTGAGGTAAGCGTTTTTGATGTACTCAGGCCAATGGTGGGAGATATTTTTGTTATTGATGGTTGTAAATATAAAGTATATTCTCCGCCACTGCGAGGTAATTCAGGAATAGTTTGGAATATAAACTGTACAGTACTTGGAGAGAAAGATGTTTAAAATTGAAGTTAATGAAAACATTGAGAGAATTACTCACGACATTGATGCTAACAAAGCTAAAGTAGAGTTGGCAGCGGTAAGAGCGCTAAACAAAACGGCACTATGGTTAAAATCTCAGGCTGTCCGAGAAATCAGTGAAGAAAAGCAAATTAGGCTGAAAGTAATTAGAAAAAGACTAAGAATCATCAAGTCAAGAAAAAGCACTTTGAAAGTTTTAATTAGAGCATATCTGTATGATATAAATATAAAACAAGCAAAAATAAGAACAGCATTTAATGATGAATTTATGGCAACAATGCCAAGAGGCTATCGTGGTATTTTTAAACGTGTAGGAAGAACAGCACTACCGATACAGGAGGTTAAACTACCACTTGAACCTGAGGCTTCAAGGATAATAGAAAATCTTGTTAATTATGAAGTTGAAAGGATATTTGAAAAATATTTTACACATGAGTTATTTTATGACGGCATTTTGGACTAATTTACATGAGGCAATTTGTAATACGCTAAAGGCAGAGATACCAGCGATACAGACATGTGAAGTATATCCAGCAATAAGGAAAGAGTTAGCGGCTCCAGCGGTATTTGTAGAATTGTCAAGTCTAGAGCAAGGAAAAGATCCAGGAACAGAGGAGCTGGCGCTGAGAGCAAAATTTGAAGCACGAATTGTGATTGATAGCACAATAGAAAATGCACCTATTATTGTCAGAGCATTGGCGGCAGAAGTAGCAAGAGTGGTAAATAAAAACACTTGGAAAGTGGAGAAAATTTCACCAGGAGAATTTATCTCAGGAGGAGGAGATGATTTTAGGCCAGAGCTCGATGCATATTTAGTGTGGATGGTAGACTGGGCGCACGAATTGCATGTAGGGCGATCGATTTGGGAAGTGAGTAAAATAAAACCTCATTTAATCGATGTGAATGTTGGAAAGTAATTTTGCAATTTCAGAATTGCGGAGGAAATTGGCCAACATTGTCCGTATAGGCATTGTCAAAAAAATAGATTATGAAAAAGCTAAAGTAAAAGTTAAAATAGGTGAACTTGTAACAGATTTTCTTCCATGGATAACAAATAGAGCTGAAAATTGGTCACCACCAAATATTGATGAACAGGTAATAGTATTATCACCATTGGGAGAATTGTCTTTGGGGGTGGTGTTACTGGCAATATATCAGGAAAAATACCCTCCTCCAGAGAATAAAAAGGAAGTAAATAGTATAAAATTTCAAGACGGAACAAAGTTTACATATGATAAAGGGAAACATCATTTAGAGATTGAAGTAGTAGACAAAATAACACTGAAGGTTGGGGAATCAAGCATAGAGATAACAAAGAACGAAATAAAACTAAAAGCAAAAAGAATAAATCTAAATTAGGGAAAGTAATGAATAAATCAGTTATACGCCTAGGAGATCACTGTGAAGAAGCATTGCCGCATTTTTGTATAAGTGGAAGCAGAGATGTATTTATAAACGGAAGACCTGTCTGTAGGCAAGGAGATAATTTTAGTGAAGGAAAAGTAATGACACAAGGGTCGAAAGCAGTGTTTGTAAATGGCAAAGCCATTGCTCGTACTGGTGACCTAATTTCCTGTGGAGCAATAGCAGAGCAAGGAAGCAATGATGTCTTTGCAGGGTAAGTGATATGCGTGGTATGAATTCTGAAACTGGTAAAACAATAAGTGGTATAGAGCATTTAAAACAATCAATAGTTGATATTTTAACTACACCAATTGGTACTCGTGTTATGCGCCGAGATTACGGATCAAGATTATTTGAGCTGATTGATCATCCAATTGTACCTGGTTTTGCACAAGAACTTTATGCAGCAGTTGCAGAAGCATTAGAAAAGTGGGAGCGTCGATTTAAGCTTAAACGTGTACAAATAACAGAAATAAAAGAAGGTAAAGTAACTCTCATTTTAGAAGGAATCTATCTGCCAAATGGAAAGCCGATCCGCCTTGATGGTATTATAGTATAAGGTAGTAGGATGAAAACACCAAATATTGTCGAAACATTAAAATTTGAGGAAATCTTCTCGCGAATGAAAGAAGAGTTAGTGCGTCGGAATGCAAGTTTTTCTGCACTAACTGAGAGTGATCCAGCAATAAAAATCCTGGAAGTGGCAGCCTGGCGTGAACTTTTGCTTAGGCAAAGGATTAATGATGCAGCACAGGCAAATTTACTTGCTTTTGCAAGAGGTAATGACCTTGATCACTTGGCTGAATTTTATGGTGTGCTGAGAAAGGAGTCAGAGAATGATGAATCCTTAAGAAAGCGGGTAAAAGCCAAAATTGTTGGTTGGTCAACAGCAGGAAGCAAAGAACATTATCGCTATCATGCATTATCTGCTGACACAAGAGTAAAAGATGCGCAAGTGGTATCACCTATACCAGGAAGTGTACAGATTTCAATACTTTCCACAGAAAATGATGGAGTACCTTCAGAAGAATTGCTAGAGATCGTCAGAAATCACGTTATTCGCGATGATATTCGTGTATTAACAGATACGCTTACAGTTATTGGCTGTGGTATTATTCCCATTACTATTCATGCTAAAGTGCATATTTACCCTACTGCATCCAAAGATGTTATCGAAGCTGCAAAGGAACAATTTATCAAAGATCTTGAATCTGCTAAAGGTTTAGGGTGGAATGTTACCAGATCATGGATTATTGCCCACCTCTTTATAGAAGGTATGCAGAATATAGAGCTTACAGAGCCGATAGAAGACATCGTCGTGCAAGATAATGAATGCGTTACTTTAAATAATTTAAGTGTTAGGTAAAAATTGGTGATACTTCCTCCAAATGCTTCAAAGCAAGAGCAAATACTTACAGACATAATTAATTATTCTTTTGATGCAAATTCTCTACGGGGATTTAAATTTAACCCACAGACTGAAATGTTGCCGTGGCTAGTAGCGGAATACGGCTTGGGAGAAATTTTATCCTGGGGTAAGAAAGCTACTAAGAGTGCATTAAAAGAATGGGTCTCAGCTAAGCAAAACGGAATAAGATTTCAACGTTTGCGCGGTACACCACAGTCACTGAAGATGGCGCTGAAGTGGGCAAACATTGATAATATTACCATTCAAGAAGAACCACCAGGAGAGCATTTTGCTGAATTTCAAATTGGCATCTCTGATGTTCCTAATGACTTTTTTGTCGATAGTGTAATTGCTCTGGCAAAACTTTCTGCACCGGCAAGATCTCGATTAATGCGAATATTCAATGACTATTATAATGCTCAGCGATTTATGTTAGATGAAAGTATTTTTGGAGATCTTCTTTCAGACTACTCAGGTGTAAAAATAGCAAAAGAAGGACCAGTGTTATCGTTTGGAAGAAAAAACTCATTTGAGCTGAAAATAGGAAATCCAAGATTTAAATTTGGCACTTTTAGATCACATTATGATAGAAGCTACAGTAATGATTTATATAGGTTAGATGTTGCAATATTAGGAGAAACAGAGCCTCACACGAAGAATTACAACGGTACATATGAAAGAAATCATGAGTGGTACAACTTAGAAGCACTATATCCTCTACCACAGAGTTTATTGCCAGAAATTAAATTTGCTAAAGCATTAATAGTATTGTCAGATAGTTGGAATTTGGGAGATATCAATGCTTGTTTTGCACCAACTGCTTATAAAGAAATAGAGCATACATTTTACTTAAGTGAAGATAAACTCTCTGAGCAGATTTGGAATTTTCGACGTACACCAATTTTAGAGCGGTTTAGTATAACTTATTACTACGAAGCAAAGAGTTTTACTGATCAAAGAATAATAGAGTCTAATTTAAGGGAATATCATATTGATTGTCAAAATGACTCAGATTTAAAACAGAAAGATCCTATTCATGAGCTAGAAAATTACGTAGCAGTATTTTACCCAGGTATGGTCACTTGGCATGAACATCGCCACTTAAATAGCCCTTGGAAAAATTTTGAGCCCATTATTACAAAAAAATTGGACGTTTTTTCTACGAATCTTGTATATATATAATATCAATCACGCAATCAGACATGTCAATACTGACACAATCAGGCAGAGCAGCTATTGCTGCGAGCATAAAAGAGCAACCAATACATCTTGCTTGGGGATCTGGAGATTCTACCTGGGAAAGCAGCTACAAAGTTGAAAAAACTTTTACAGCAGGCGGCAAGATAAGTTTAGATCACCACACTATTAAAGATGTAAAAGTTTATACAGGGCAAACAATTTATCAGTCAAGCATAGATTATATAGTTGATAGTAGCTCAGGCACTATTGAGCGTGTAGAAAATGGTGCAATTATAGCAGATAGCGTAATCACTATAGAGTACACTCAAGACACACCACCAGAACTAATTACTTCTGCAACATTAATTAAGGAAGTTGGACGTCGTGTTGTTGATGAGATACTCTTTTGTACTGGTGATGATGATGGGGAGCTTCTAACTCCCACAGGTAGGTTTAAACCCTCTAATGTACCAACTAATAATCTCTATCTTAAATTTACTTTCGATTTCACGGACGCAGCAAATCAAGTAATAAGGGAGCTCGGGGTTATGGTTGGTACAAAGGTAAAGGAAAAAGTGCCATCTGGGCAGAGATATTTTGAGCCAAAAGACGTGGAAAATCCTGGAATTTTGTTAGTTTTAGAACACACCGTGCCACTTATCAGAACATCTGCAACTCGGGAAACTTTTTCATTTGTTGTAACTTTTTGAAACAAAATGACCTTAAATAGTTATTATAACCGCTTTAATCCTGACAAAGAATACGAAAAAAGTTTGTTTCTTGCTGGAAGAGGTCTACAGTCTGCAGAATTAAACGAGACTCAGGAGTATGCTCTCTCTAAGCTTAAAGGCATAGGTGATGCAATATTTCGTGATGGTGATGTTATAACAGGAAGCAATTGCATCATAGATGGGGAAAAAGTTACACTTGAGTCAGGAAAAATCTATCTTCGTGGAGCGGTGAGAAAAGTCGAAAAAGAAGAGTTTGTTATTCCTCTTAATACTGTAGTTCGCATAGGTGTTTATTATCTAGAATCTACCATTACAGAACTTGAGGACGAAAATCTTCGCGATCCTGCTGTTGGTACACGTAATTATCAAGAAGTAGGGGCAGCAAGACTTAAAGTTTCTACCATTTGGGGTTATCAATCTGAAGGTGTTTCTTCCCCTTTTTCTGTAAATGGAGAATTTTATCCAATTTATAACATTGAAAGTGGAGTATTGATAGAACATTCACCGCCACCACAAGCAAATATAGTAACTACTGCTCTTGCTCGTTATGACAAAGAAGCCAATGGTTCCTACGTCGTAAATGGTCTTGAAGTAATGTTCCTGCAAAAGGAAGAGGGAGAAGGAGGAAAAAAAATATTTGTGATTAATGAGGGCAAAGCTCATGTTGATGGCTATGAGATTGAACTTCCTCACAGTATTCGCATTTCTTTTGATGAAGATCCAGATATAAAATCAGTTGAATCAGAACCGCATACTTTTCAGCCAAATAGCCAAAGAGTAATGGAACTTAAAGTTAATGATTTTCCAATAAGTGAAATCAAAAAAGTAGATATAACCGTTCAAAAAACCATTACCATTACTCATGGTTCATATTCAGGAGCTGTTGATCCAATACCTGACTCTGCGGTACTTGAGATTATTCAAATTAAACAAGGCAATGTTATTTATGAAAATAGTATAGACTATAAGTTAAATGCAGGAAACGTTGATTGGTCATTACCAGGTAAAGAGGCAGCTCCTGGAAGTAGTTATCAAATAACTTACCGCTGTCGTACTCATGTAAGCCCTGAAGATATAAGTGAAGAGGGATGCAAAGTAAAAGGAGCAGTTGATAACAGCTTGGTTTTGATAGATTATACCTGGAAAATGCCCCGCTTTGATTTAATTACTATCGATAGCAAAGGGGTGGTAAGGAGAATAAAAGGAATTTCCCATTCTTGGCGACCACCGATGCCTAAAGCGCCCTCTGGACAACTTTTGCTCTGCTACATTCATCAGACGTGGAAAAACGGAGAAAAAGAAGGGGTAAAAATAGTGAATAATGCTATTCATGCTGTACCGATGAATGAGCTTGAAGCAATGAAAAAAGGAATAAATGATCTTTATGCTCTAGTTGCACAGGAACGTTTACGCAATGATGCAAATTCAAGAGAACCTACCACCAAAAAAGGAGTATTTGTTGATTCGTTCTTTGATGATGATATGCGTGATCAAGGAATTGTGCAGACTGCAGCAATAGTAAATAGAGAGCTAGTTCTGCCAATAGATGTAGAAGTTGCAGATATTGAAAAAGGTGGGGAAAGATATCTTTTGCCTTATAAACTTGAACCGGTACTGGAGCAGCTTTTACAGACTAAAGTAGAAAAGATCAATCCATACCAAGCTTTTGATCCAGTACCGGCAAAAGTTACTCTAAATAAAAATATCGATCACTGGACGGAGGTAAAAACAAATTGGAAAAGTCCAGTAACAAGAGTATTTAATGTTAAAGAAACGACAGAGCTGCTGTCAAGTACTTCATACGAAGCTGAATTTATGAAAGAAGCAGTACAGAATTTTGAAATTGAAGGTTTTGAGCCAAGTGAGAAGCTTAAAGAGATAAAATTTGACGGAATAAACATTCAACCTATAACTTAAAACTGGAAAACCAAATGTTAACAGCTAACAATCAGGGAAAATTAAAGGGAAAGGTGAAAGTACCAGCAAATATTCCAGCAGGTACTAAATTAGTACAGTTTTATGGTGATAAAGGAAGCTATGGAGAAGCAACGTACACTGGTAAAAAAACTATTACCATAGAAGAGAGAAGAAGAGTTATCGCAGCAAGAAGAGTTGATCCTTTAGCGCAAACATTTACTTTAAATGAGAGCAGACACATAGGAGGTCTAGAGTTATGGTTTATAAATAAAGGCAAAAAACGTGTTGTTGTGCAGATTAGAGAAACAGCAGTGGGAATGCCCTCGCAGACTGTCATTGCTGAAAGTTATATTGAGCCAAAAGATATAAAGATAGATGGCACAGCAACACGTATAGAGTGGTCACCAGTGTTTTGCCATGCAGGAGAGGAGTATGCAATAGTGCTACTCACTGATGATGCAGATACTGCAGTAAAAATAGCAGAACTTGGCAAATATGATGCAGTAAATAGCCGTTGGGTAACAAGTCAACCATATCAAGTAGGAGTATTACTATCATCAAGCAATGCAAGTACTTGGACACCACATCAAAATTTAGATTTAACGTTTCGACTACTAGCTGCAAAATTTAGCGAAAATTCTCACGTTATTGATCTGGGAAAAGTTACAGCAACCAATACTTCAGATTTAATTGTTTTGACGAACGTCGAAAAAGTAGCATTTGATACCAATGTAGAATTTATCTTAACAGATGAAGAAGGGAAAGAAAACTTTTTGTCTGATAATTTGCCGCTCGCGCTGCGTGAAAGACTATCTGGAGAGTTAACAGTAAAGGCAAATTTAAAAGGTGCAAAAGAAAAAAGTCCTGTTCTCTATCCTGGGTTACAGCTAGTTCTAGGTAATCTTTCAGAGTCCGGAGATTATGTTACAAGGAGCATTACAGCAGGAGCTAACACTAAGATAACAATTACCTATGATGCGCTAATACCTGGCACTGCAGATGTTAAAGCATATGTGGAACAAAGCGTCAAAGGATGGCAATTAGTAAATTTAACATCAGGAAAACCTATTGGGGAAAATTGGGTGGAGAGAACTCATGTACTAATACCAAATTCCATTACTAATCGAACAAATAAGAAACATTACAAACTCGTTTAATAGTAGTGCTGGAAATACTGACAATAAAATTACACAGAACATCTGCAAGTAAGCCTATGGTATCGTAGACTCTGTTACGTAAAGTATTGTATTTGATATATTGCCACAACCTCTCAACAGGATTCAGTTCCGGTGAATAAGGAGGCAAGTATATAATGGTAATGTTTTCCTGAAATTTCAAACTTTTTGATCTATGCCAACTTGCACAATCCATTACAAGAAAGGCTTTTTTCGTGCCTAAATCTTTCGACATCTGCTCCAGAAATATATTCATACAATCAGTGTTTACATATGGAGCAAGTAGGCTGATTTTCTTACCACTTCTTGGATTTACCGCACTGTAGATATAGAAATTTTGTCTACCAATTTTCATTTTAACCTGCGTTCTGACCCCTTTTTTAAACCATCCGTGTCCGATTTTTGAATGAGTTCCAAATCGTGATTCATCAAAAAAACACCTCTTTTTCAGGGTGGGAATTGACTATTTTATTGAAGTATTTTTTAAACTCTTCTTGCTTGTTTTTATCTTGTTTATGGTGCATTGGCCTCGGTGTTATATAAGAAAATTTCATCCTTTGTATCTCACGGTGCACTGTTGATTTGCTAATGTTTAGGCCAAATTCCTCTGAGATTTTTATCTGCACTTCCTTAATAGTAATATTTGGATTTCTTTCTACCCATATTTCAATTTGCTCACGTTGATTTTTCTTTAATTTGCTTTTTCTTCGCCGCTGAGACGGGGCAAATAATCTTTCTACTCTACCAAATTTTAGATGCTTTATCCATTCAGTCAAAGCAGTCCTTGAAATTTTACATATTCTTGCCACAGCGCTTATACTACTTTCTTTTCCTGCTATCACCGCTTGTAACTTTTTTGAAACATATGCGTTATTTCTGACCTTTTTTAACATTTCTTTCGCCAAATTTACAACTTTTTCGTCTAATAGTTTTGACCTTAATGCCATTTATACCTCTCTATTTTATCTACTTTATTATCACTTCTTTCCCATTATTGTCTATCTGTTCTTTGCATAGTGGGAATTGGTATAACAAACTTTAATAGCAATGAAACAAGGGTAAAATTGGTTTTAAGTGGAACGGTTATTTATCGGCCAAAGGTAAAAAACTTGCGGGTTGTTATAACGTAAGAAAATGCCAAATGATGAAACGAGGCGCGGATATCCTTTGCCACACCCAGAGAATATTGCAGTGGAAGATGTAGTACGTATTCGCAGAGCTATAGAAAAAGTAGATGAGGATATGAGTAATAGAGAAAATGAACTTAAAAGTAATTTTGAACGATTTAGATTTGAAACTTTTTTGAATTTTTGGGAATGAAAGAAGCAATAGAAGCGTTACATCAAAGGATAAAGGATTTAGCAGTAAGTAGCACACCTGATCAACTGGCATATCTTGCAAAATCGCTGGAATTGATAGCAGATAAAAAAGCTATTTCTGATATTGCGCAAATGACTAAAGTAAAAGAAATAATTGATGCACTACAAAAGAGGCTTAAGGATTTAGCAGAAAACAGTACACCAGATCAATTAGCATATCTTGCTAAAGCATTGGAATCAATAATCGACAAAAGTGCAGTTTCTGAAATTGTACAGATGACAGATGGTAAGCTAAAAGAACTTCTTGATAGTGCAAAAAAACACTTAACTGATCTGGATAATAAAAAAGCTAGTTCTTTAGCAGTGATCTCTGAATCAGAGAAGCAGTTATTAAAGAGAATTGATGAAAAAGGAACAACAAATTTATCGCTACTTGATACGAGAAAGAATGCCAATATTGCAGCAATAAACAGTGTTGGCAATGATCATAAAGATGGTCTTAAAGGTTTAGTAGAAGATTTTCGTGCTGTTAATAATGTACCATCTGGCTCATCAATTATTAGGGAAATAGAAACTCGAATTGAAAACATCTCTAATGAGGTAAAAACTCGGGATGAACAGTTAAAAGCGTCTCTTATAAATGAAATAAGAAAGCGCAACATGGTTGAACCAGGGTCATTACCTTTCTTATTTGGTGTACTTGGCAGAAAAAATAATTATTTTGGCCACGGAACTTTTACGACAGAGCTTGGAAAGTGGAGTAGTGATATAACAAAAACTGACTATATGTTACAACTACTAGCAGGTAGCCATACGTACAATACAGATTACGTTAGTTTTTATCGGCCAAGACAACTAAGTTTTATAGAGGGAAGTAAAGGAACATTTATTTACGGAGAGTTATGCACAAAAAGTTTTTCGGGTAGTTATGATGAGATATACTATTACCCGTATGCTGCACTTGGAGTAGTATTTGTAAAAAATACAACCAATGTGAACATAAATAAGACAATGGAATTTGTTGGATCATCGTATTCGAGTACGGAGTATGGGGGAGCAGGATTATTTGTGGGAACTCCTGATAACACTAATTCTAATAAATCAAGTATTTCAAAAATAGTATGGAAAAATGTTTACCAATACACGAGTTCTGATAGCAAGTTAGCCGGATCTGGTAATGTGGAGATTCCAGCAGGAAAAACAGTTGCAATATTACTTTACACATCATCTTATCTGTATTCCAGAACACAAGTTAGTCAAGGTATGCTTGCATCAAATTATGTACACAACTATGGTCAATTTATTCAGTGGGGGATTTATAACATACGTAGCAATTTTCTCACCACAGGGCTTGAGGTAGATGTGGAAAGGACGCTCAGGGGTTGGCAATGTCCAGGATTATCTAACACGTATGAGATTTGGAGGTAACAAACAATGTCTATCTACATTAGATTTGAAAATGATAAACAAGTAGAAACAACAACACTTGAAAGCAAGCCAACTGAAAATGATTGGTATGAAGCACCAGAAGATTTTGATTGGCAAAAAAGCTATTGTTTAACAGAAGGAGGAAAAATTGCTCAGCGTACTAAAGAAGATATACAAAAGGAGTTACTGGATAATGCGAAGCTTTGTGCATTTGATAGTATGCGTTTCTATTATGATAATCATACTCACCAATATGCAGGTCATTCTCACCAAAAAGCTAAATCTTATGAGATTCAAGCGGAAGCCGCAAAAAGCATTCTAGCAGCACCAGAATCTATGAATAAAAAGGATAAAGAAATTATAGAACCTTTAGCAAAAGTCCGTGGTATTACGGTTATTGAAATGGCAAGAATAATTGAGGAAAAAGTGAAAAAAGCAGTAAAAGCAATAATTAAATGTGAAGAGCTTGAAGATTTAGCCAAAAGAAAGATTGAAGAAGCTAAAAGTGAAAATGAGCTACAGACTTTGCTAGATGATTTCAGGAAAAAAATACAAAGAAATGGCTGAAGAATTTTTATCAACTATGTTTTTTAAAAATTTTTTATTGTGTAGTTTTGCAAATTATATGGGCAATAAAAACCCGTTTGTCATAGAAATAGGACTTTATGTCAAGCAGCTACTACGACAATTTCTGCTTAAGTCAATGAATATTGTGAATAAGTACTTTAAGTCTGTGTGAGCGTACTTATTCACAATATTCATTAACCCATTTCAGTTACTGCTGTGTAAATTTTTAAATATGCAAATTAATTGCTTCTTTAAGCCTGGCATTGGCAATAACTATAATTTTACGCATTAGAGCTGTTATAGCTACCATCTTCTTCTTGCCACTTTCAACAAGCTTATACCAATTCCCACTATGCAAAGAACAGATAGACAATAATGGGAAAGAAGTGATAATAAAGTAGATAAAATAGAGAGGTATAAATGGCATTAAGGTCAAAACTATTAGACGAAAAAGTTGTAAATTTGGCGAAAGAAATGTTAAAAAAGGTCAGAAATAACGCATATGTTTCAAAAAAGTTACAAGCGGTGATAGCAGGAAAAGAAAGTAGTATAAGCGCTGTGGCAAGAATATGTAAAATTTCAAGGACTGCTTTGACTGAATGGATAAAGCATCTAAAATTTGGTAGAGTAGAAAGATTATTTGCCCCGTCTCAGCGGCGAAGAAAAAGCAAATTAAAGAAAAATCAACGTGAGCAAATTGAAATATGGGTAGAAAGAAATCCAAATATTACTATTAAGGAAGTGCAGATAAAAATCTCAGAGGAATTTGGCCTAAACATTAGCAAATCAACAGTGCACCGTGAGATACAAAGGATGAAATTTTCTTATATAACACCGAGGCCAATGCACCATAAACAAGATAAAAACAAGCAAGAAGAGTTTAAAAAATACTTCAATAAAATAGTCAATTCCCACCCTGAAAAAGAGGTGTTTTTTTGATGAATCACGATTTGGAACTCATTCAAAAATCGGACACGGATGGTTTAAAAAAGGGGTCAGAACGCAGGTTAAAATGAAAATTGGTAGACAAAATTTCTATATCTACAGTGCGGTAAATCCAAGAAGTGGTAAGAAAATCAGCCTACTTGCTCCATATGTAAACACTGATTGTATGAATATATTTCTGGAGCAGATGTCGAAAGATTTAGGCACGAAAAAAGCCTTTCTTGTAATGGATTGTGCAAGTTGGCATAGATCAAAAAGTTTGAAATTTCAGGAAAACATTACCATTATATACTTGCCTCCTTATTCACCGGAACTGAATCCTGTTGAGAGGTTGTGGCAATATATCAAATACAATACTTTACGTAACAGAGTCTACGATACCATAGGCTTACTTGCAGATGTTCTGTGTAATTTTATTGTCAGTATTTCCAGCACTACTATTAAACGAGTTTGTAATGTTTCTTATTTGTTCGATTAGTAATGGAATTTGGTATTAGAATAAAAGGCACCAAGTGCAGATTTGGACTTTGCAGCAGCCATTGCAGCCGTAAAAAGCTTTCTACGGACATTACTTCTACCACCCGTTATTCTTCTGTAGCCAATAGTTTTTCCACTTTCTTTTGGATGCGGTGCAACTCCAGCGAGACTTGCAACTTCTTTTTTGTTTAAATGGCCAAGCTCTGGCATCAGACACACAAAGTCTTGAGATAATTTTATACCTATTCCTGGTACTGTTCTTATGATTTTTTGGCGCTTTTGTAACTCTGGATTTCCATCAATAATTTTTTGTATAGAATCGTTGAGTTCATTTATCTGATTGTTAAAAAAGTCAACAGCCTTTTGGCAACTTTCTTTTATATAGTCGTTTTCAGGTGCTGCTAATCTACATTTCTCTTGAACTCTCATTTGCGTAATGTCATCACGACGTTGGCAAAGTGCGACTAAGGTTGTTTGTTCCTTTAACATAGGCACAAATAGAGATAGAGTACTATAGCGTTCAAATCCATATTGGGCAAGGGTTCTTGCATCTGATTGATCAGACTTTGCTAAAGTTCCATGAGATAAGGTAAAACTTTTTACTTTGCGAGTATTAGCTCGATGTATAGCAACATTCTTACCAACAAGAAAATGTGCTAAGCCAAGCTCATATTTTCCTGTATTTTCCAAAGTTACAAAAGCATTAGGTAGAATATTTGAAAATTCTTGAAACAATTGTTGCCAACCAGCAGAATTATTATCAAACTTGATAGTGTTCTTTTGGTTGTGCACTGCAGCAACATTTTTAAATTTTCCGATATCAATGCCAATAAAATTTTGATAAGATGTAATCATAATAATCTCCGATAGTTTAATTAATTTAAGGTTGTAAACGGGTGCATACATATGTCCCATGCAACTATTCAAACGTATCGAGAGATAGGGCTAGTGTACCTTGATAAAAACGGTTGTAAAACACCAACATGGCGACGGTAGCACATGCCCATAATAGCCCTATTCCTATAGTGAGTAGGGTTATCTTTCTCTCTTATTTATTTATATCATATGTTTAACTTACAACATGGCGTAAATGTTATTGAGGTAACCTCAGGAGCAAAGACAGTACGTACAGCTAAATCATCAGTGATAGGTGTAATTGGTACTGCACCTGAAGCAGATGAGCAAAAATTTCCACTGAATAAGCCAGTGTTAGTTGCAGGAAGCTTAAAGGAAGCAGCAAAGCTCGGAAAGAGTGGCAGTTTACCTTCTGCAATAAATGGAATATTTTCCCAGATTGGTGCAACAGTAGTAGTTATTCGAGTTAAAGAAAGTGAAAACAGCGATCCAAAGCTCAAAGAAAGTGAAACTATTCAAAGTATAATCGGTGGAGTTGATAAAGAGACTGGAGAGTATCAAGGGATAGAGGCATTCCTCAGCAGTGAAAGTATAATTCATGTTGCTCCAAGAATATTAATTGCACCTCAGTTTACTCATCAATTGCCTGAATCTGAAAATCCTAAAAACCCAGTAGTAGCAGCTTTGATAGGAGTAGCAGAAAAGCTGAGAAGCATAATAGTAGCAGATGGTCCAAATACCAATGATGAAGAAGCAATAAAATGGAGAAAAAGTGTAGGCAGCTCAAGAGTTTATATTGTTGATCCATGGGTTAAGGTATTTATTGAAGGAAAAGAAGAAATTTTACCATCTAGCCCATTTATAGCAGGTTTAATAGCGAAAGTAGATAGCGAGCAAGGATTTTGGCATTCACCTTCAAACAAAGAGATAAATGGTATTGTTGGCACAAGCAGGCCTATTGATTTTACGCTCGGTAATACAAATTGCAGAGCAAACCACTTAAATGAAAATGAAGTAACAACTATAATTCATCAAAGTGGCTATAGGCTTTGGGGCAATAGAACATGTTCAGATGACTCAAAATGGGCTTTTTTATCAGTGAGAAGGACTGCAGACCTTATTAATGACAGCCTACTTAGGGCTCATCTCTGGGCAGTTGATCGCAATATCACCAAAACTTATATAGATGATGTGATTGAGGGGGTGAATTCTTACCTGGCAAATTTAAAAGCGCAAGGAGCTATTATCAGCGGAAAATGTTATGCAACACCAGAGCTCAATACACCTATAAATATTGCAAGCGGAAAAGTATATTTTGACTTTGAGTTTACACCATCATATCCAGCTGAACAGATTACTTTCAGGTCACATCTTGTGAGTGGTACAATATTATAAAAAGGGGAGAAAGAGGAAAAATGTTACCGAAAATACTGAGAAATTTTAACGTATTTGTTGATGGTAGAGGCTATGCAGGGAAAATAGATGAAATTACGCTACCAAAACTTACCATAAAAACAGAGGAGTATCGTGCTGGTGGTATGGATATTCCAATAAATATTGATATCTTACTATTACCCACAAATATAAATGGACATAAAAATAAAGTATTACAACATTAAAGTTTGCAAACATTGAGGGTAAAAAATGGCAAACAGGAATAATGAATGGGCTGAAAATGAATTTGGAGATGCTGTACTTGGAGATAAAAGGTTAACTGACCGATTAGTAAATATTGCTGATAGTTTTACAAGTTTACCTGAAAGCTCAATCAATCAGGCGTGTGGAAGTTGGTCAGAAGCAAAAGCAGCATATCGTTTTTTTCAAAATGAGAACGTGAAAGAAGGCGATATTCTAGCTTCACACGTTGCTAAAACAGTTGAAAGAACAAAAGCCCATAAAAAAATTTTTGTGATCCAAGATACAAGTTATATTTCATACACAGACCATGAAAAAACAAGTGGATTGGGAGTTATTACAAGAAAACATAGTCAAGGTATTATAATGCATACAGCTCTAGCTGTTAGTATAGAAGGTTTGGTACTAGGGATACTAGATCAAAAAATTTATTCAAGACCTGAAGAATCTGAAAACATAAAAAAAAAGAACAATGACAGTATCCGCATTGAAGATAAAGAGAGTATAAAATGGTTAGAAACTTTAAGCAACACAAACAACATTATTGATTCAACTCAAACTGAGACTATAACTATATGCGATAGAGAAGCAGATATATATGAGTTTTTTGAGCTTGCACATAATCTTAATTCGGCAGTGTTATACCAAATTCCATTACTAATCGAACAAATAAGAAACATTACAAACTCGTTTAATAGTAGTGCTGGAAATACTGACAATAAAATTACACAGAACATCTGCAAGTAAGCCTATGGTATCGTAGACTCTGTTACGTAAAGTATTGTATTTGATATATTGCCACAACCTCTCAACAGGATTCAGTTCCGGTGAATAAGGAGGCAAGTATATAATGGTAATGTTTTCCTGAAATTTCAAACTTTTTGATCTATGCCAACTTGCACAATCCATTACAAGAAAGGCTTTTTTCGTGCCTAAATCTTTCGACATCTGCTCCAGAAATATATTCATACAATCAGTGTTTACATATGGAGCAAGTAGGCTGATTTTCTTACCACTTCTTGGATTTACCGCACTGTAGATATAGAAATTTTGTCTACCAATTTTCATTTTAACCTGCGTTCTGACCCCTTTTTTAAACCATCCGTGTCCGATTTTTGAATGAGTTCCAAATCGTGATTCATCAAAAAAACACCTCTTTTTCAGGGTGGGAATTGACTATTTTATTGAAGTATTTTTTAAACTCTTCTTGCTTGTTTTTATCTTGTTTATGGTGCATTGGCCTCGGTGTTATATAAGAAAATTTCATCCTTTGTATCTCACGGTGCACTGTTGATTTGCTAATGTTTAGGCCAAATTCCTCTGAGATTTTTATCTGCACTTCCTTAATAGTAATATTTG